>JAEZDV010000246.1 GCA_023417985.1 Actinomycetes bacterium
ATCCCCGCCCCCCCGCGCCCCACCGCAACCTGCGCGAACGGATCGTCGACAAAGCGTCCACCACCCAGGCTCAGGCGCACCCGCTCCCGCATCGCCGCCAGATACGCGTCGTAACAGCCCGCGACCACGCCCACGACCGGCACGGCAACGGTGGTTGCGAAGAGCGACGCGAACGGGAGGCGATAGAGCGGTCCGGTGTTGACCTTCTGGCCCGGTCCCCGCAGATGGGCGGTGTCGAAGTTGCGCACGACCCGGTGGTCCGGAACGAAGACGTCCTCGACGGTGATTTCGTTGCTGCTCGTTCCCCGCATACCGACGACGTTCCATACGTCACGAATGGAGTAGTCGGCCCGGGGAACGAGGGCGGTGACGAAATCGACCGGCCGGCCTTCGGAGCCGACGACCACGCCGCCCAGCAGCGCCCAGGACGCGTACTCGCAGCCGGACGAGAACATCCACTTCCCCGAGAACCGGTAGCCGCCGCGGATCTTCCGGAGCCGGCCCACCGGTGCATACGCGGACGACACGAGCGCCGACTCGTCGTCACCCCAGACGTCGTCCTGGGCACGGGCGTCGAAGAGCGCGAGGTGCCAGGGGTGCACGCCGACGACGGAGGCGATCCACCCCGTCGATCCACAAGCCTCGGACAGGGTCCGCACAACCTCGTAGAACCGCATGGGGTCGGTTTCGGATCCGCCGTGGCGCCGTGGCTGGAGCATCCGGAACACACCGGCGTCCACCAGTTCCCGGATCGTCGCGTCGGGAATCCTGCGCGACTCGTCGATGTGCGCCGCGCGGTCCGCCAGCCGCGGTGCGAGTTCCCGCACCGCGTCGAGTACGTGACACGGCGTCATCGAGTGTTGTCCTGTCCCGTCACCATCGCCGCCTGCGTCAATGCGACGGTGGTGTGAATGCCGCCAGGGGTTCCGACGCCGACCAGTCGTGTCCCCAGTAGCTGTCCGCCGTGATTTCCTCTGCTGTGTAATGCGTTTCGTCGACGAGCATGCCTTCTGTGCCGAACTCGATATCCCACCCGCCGGGTGCCCGCACGTAGAACGAGACCATCTTGTCGTTGGTGTGCCGGCCGAGGGTCGACGAGATCGAGAAGCCCAGCTTGCCGATCCGGTCGAGCGCCTGCCCCACGGCGTCGAGCGTGTCCACCTCGACCATGAGATGGACCAGTCCCGGATCGCTCACGGGCGGTGCGGGGCACAGGGCCAGACTGTGATGCCGTCGGTTGACGCCGAGGAAGCGCACCCGCCGGATCGGGGGCGGCGAGGACGGACCGCCGATCCGCGTCGCACCGCGGGGAAGGAAGCCGAGCACCTCGGTGTAGAACTCGTACGATTCCGCGAAGGCCGCCGAGGGAAGTACGACGTGCCCGAGACCTTCCGGTCCGGTGTGGAAGTGGGCACCGAACGGTGTCACGAGCGGGCTGTGATCGAGGACCGGACCGAAGAACACCTCGGTGCGGGTGCCGCCCGGATCGACGAAAGCGATGACCTGTTCCGCGTCGCGGTAGGAGGACTCCTTCTCGCTGAGCACTTCCACCGCGACCCCGGCCTTCTCGACCGCCTCCCGGACGCGCCGCAACGCGAACTCGTCGCGCACCTCCCAGCCCACAGCCAGAGCGCGGTCGGTGTCGCCCGGGAGCACGATCAGGCGGGCACGACGTTCGTCGAGCCGTAGATACAACCCGTCCGGCTCCGGGCCGGTGCCGACGGCCATACTCAGCCCGTCGACGACGAGTTCGCGCCAGCGAGCGACGTCGCGGGTCTGAATCCTCAGGTAACCGAGTCCTCGGATATCCGTCATGGCCGTCCCTTCGTGTGTCGTGCAGTGCTGCGGATTGTGCGGTGGCTCTAGATCATCGAGCGCATCATGCCCTGCGGTTCTTCACCCAGTTGGGAGAGTGTCGCCGCGTGGAAGATCGATCCGGGCACGTGGATGGCGTGACTCAGACCGGCATGCGCGTCACGCCAGAAACGCTGTAGCGGGTTGCTCAGCTGCAGGGCGCCACCACCGGCGCGACCGAAGATCTCGTCGACGGCACCCACGGCACGCCACGCGGCGGCGGTCTGCGTCCGTCGGCCGATGGCACGCATCTCGAACGTGACTTCCTTGCCGCGCTCGGTGAGATCCCAGAAACGGTCGACGGTTTCGAGGATGGCGGCACGCGAGGCGGCGATTTCGGCCGCCGCGTTGCCGAGCGCGGACAGCACGTACGGATCCTGCTTGATCGCAGTACCCGACACGGTGACCCGCTCGCGCTGGGATTCGATGTAGCAGTTCAACGCACCCTCGGCGATCCCGATCAGCGAGGACGTGATGCCCAGGGGGAAGATGCACGAGAACGGGAACTTGTAGAGCGTCTCGTCCCGACCCGCATCCTGCCAGGCCAACCCGCCCATCACCCGCTCGGCAGCAAGGGTGCGGTACTCGGGGAGAAAGGCGTTCTCCACGATGAGGTCCTTGGACCCGGTGCCACGCAGGCCGACGACGTTCCAGCTCTCGTGGTCGATCCGGTAGTCGGACCTCGGAACCAGCACGTGCAGGCTCTTCGGCGGCGAAAGCCGCTTTCCGTCCTTGTCCCCCACCGCAGCGCCGATCATCACCCAGTCGCAGTGGTCGGTTCCCGAGGAGAACGACCAGCGACCGTTGAGGATGTAGCCGCCGTCGACGGGGGTGGCGACTCCCATCGGGGCGTAGGGCGAGGCAATCCACGTATCCGGATTCTCGCCCCACACCTCCTGCTGCGCCTTCGGGTCGAAGAACGCCATCTCCCAGGGGTGGACGCCCACGATGCCGCTGACCCATCCGGTCGCGCCGTCCATCGCGCCGAGAGCCATGGCCGTTTCCGCGAACTCCCGCGGGTGAGCCTCCAGACCACCGAATTCCTTGGGCTGCAACATCCGGATGACGCCCGCCTCGCGGAGTCGCCCCGCGCTGCGGTCGGTCAGACGCATGAGCGCATCGCCCTCGGCGCCGTCCGCGCGGATTTCGTCGGCAAACTTTACGACGGAGTCGAGGACTTGTCCCATGATCTCTCCAGCTCTCTGAGGGCGACGCCCGGATCACCGTGCGAATGTGCTGCCGGCGGCGTCGAAGTTCCGGTAGTGGCTACGGTCTCAATAGTTCGCAGCCACGCTCCCGAAAAGTTCCACTGAGCGGGATCGCCCGAGATCAGACGGTATTCACGCGATCAGGCCGCGGGGGCGTCGTCTCGCTTCAGGAACGCGAGGACGGTCGCGAGCCAGGCTTCGCGGGCCTCGATCATCGTCCAGTGCCCGCAGTTGGGGAACACGTGCAGCTCGCCCTTACGCAGGTCGCGCATCGGGAGCATCGCCATGTCGACGGGGCTGACCCGGTCGTCCCGTCCCCAGGTGAGCAGAGTCGGTGCGGTGATCTTGCCGAGTTGCGCCCAGTACGGAGTCGCGTCCGAGGCGAGCGCCGCCTTTCCGGCCGCAGTGAAGGCGGCGGTGCTGTACATGCGACGCGCGATCTCGAGGGTCTTCGGCTCGGTGGCCAGTGCCCACCGTTCCTCGATCAGCTCTTCGGTGATGATCGACGGGTCGTAGACCATGGAATGCAGCCAGCGGACGAGCTTTTCGCGTGTCGGATCGTCCGTGAACTCCATCAGAAGTTTGATGCCCTCGCCCGGCGCCGGCGCGAAGACCGAACGCCCTGCGCCGCCGATGGTGACGAGTTTGCTCACCCGGTCGGGTTGTGCGATCGCGAACTGGGTAGCGACGATGCCACCCATCGAGTTACCGATAACGGCCGTCTGCTCGAGGCCGAGTCCGTCGAGGAAATCGGCCACGGCCACCGAAGCCATCGCCATCGGGTGTCCCTCGCAGGGATCACTGACCCCGAATCCGGGGAACTCGAGGACGAGGCACCGGAAGTGCTCGGAAAGCTCGGCGAGCACACCGCGGTAGTTGCGCCATCCGGTCACGCCGGGTCCCGATCCGTGCAGCAGGACGAGGGGCTCCCCGGAACCTGCCTCGTGGTAGCGGAGGGTCCCGCGGTCCGTTGCGAGTTCCCGGGCCGTCTCGTCGTGATTCAATTCGGTCGTCATACCCGAGACGTTCCCAGTGACCGCCCTCACTGTGCGCGCGGCCTCCCGGTCACCGGGACGTGCCCGACGGCCTCCTGCGGGACCCGGTTACATCCACTCTCCGGATTGCGTTGCGAGCAGCCGATCCATTGCGTGAGGCGACCACGATTCGACGGGGACCCGCGTCGTGCGGGCACCACGCCGAGGGACGCTCAGCTCGGGATACAGGGTGCGGGAGACGTCACGGGCCGCAGCGGCGACGAGCGGTGCGGTCCGCTCGAGCAGGCCGGCGCGGGTGGGTCCACACAGGGAGAGCGACGCGACCGGGCCTTCCGGACCACGGATCGCGGCACCGACACACGACATCCCGGCGGCGGACTCACCGGTCTCGAACGCCAGGCCGCGCCGGGAGCGGATGCGGTTGAGTTCGAGATGCAGCGTCGACAGTTCGTGGATCGTGCGTTCGGTACGGCGTACGAGTCGTTCTCCGTAGAGAGCGTCGACCTGTTCGGGTTCGAGACCGGCGAGCAGCGCCTTCCCACATGCACTCGCGTAGGCCGGGACGCGACCCCCGACGCGAGACGGCAGGCTCGCAGCGAGCTGTCCACCGATCTTGTCGAGGTAGACGCAGTCGCCACCGTCGAGCACCGCGAGATGTGCCACCATGCCGGTGGTCATGTGGAGCTCGTAGAGCAGTGGGGCCGCGGCTTCGCGAATCCGGATGTGGCCGTTGTCGCCTTCGCTCATCGCCTTGGCGCGACGGCCCAGGCAGTAACCGAACGAAGCGTGGTCGATCCAGTCGAGCCGAACCATCTGGTCGAGGATGCGGTGCACCGTCGAGCGCGGCAGCTGTGTGCGGCAGGCGACCTCTTCGAGCGTCAGACGCGAGGACCGGTCGTCGAAGGCGTCGAGGATCAGGGTCATGCGCTCCACCATGGACGCGGGAAGTTCGCGCTTCGCCGTTTCGGCCGGTTTCGCGAAGTCGGACTCTGACATCGGCACCCTTTCGTCACCCAGTACAGAACCCACAGAAAACAGGAAACTGAAATTCATTCTTGTGGGCTGCGACAAGCGTACTACGCAGGGTGACGAAGTACACATACCGACCTCACATCCCACTCAACAGGAGGGGCCTGTCGGCGGATGCGCACCCCCGGTACAACCGGAGAGCAAGGTGCCCGATCGAACCTGCAGAAGTCGCGGCAAGCCCGTGACCACCGACGAAAGTGCCGAAACAGTCATGACCGAAGCTCACTCCGCCCTCTTCCGACCACTCGCTGTGCGCTCGCTCCAGTTGCGCAACCGCATCGTCATGTCTCCGATGACGCGGTCGCATTCGCCGGGCGGCGTGCCGGGACCGGACGTGGTCGAGTACTACCGGCGGCGCGCCGCCGGTGGCACGGCACTCATCGTCACCGAGGGCGTCGCAATCGACCATCCGACGGCCGTCGACAACTCCCGCGTGCCCCACATGCACGGTCACGCAGCACTCGAAGGATGGCGACGCGTCGTCGACGCGGTCCACGCCGAAGGTGGCCGGATCATCCCCCAGCTGTGGCACGTCGGGCCGCTCTGGGGCGCGATGAGCGCGGATGTCGACCCCGACCTGGTTCCGATGCGGCCGTCCGGCGTCTGGGGGACGCCGGGCGTCACGTCGTACGGTGACGACTACGTCGCCCGTGCGTCCCGTCCGACGCGGGCGATGACCGAAGAGGACATCGAGCAGGTCATCGACGCGTACGCCGGTGCCGCAGCGAACGCCAAGGCGGTGGGGTTCGACGGTGTCGCTCTGCACGGCGGCCACGGTTACCTGCTCGACGCCTTCCTCTGGGAGAGCACCAACCAGCGCGACGACCGCTGGGGCGGCGACATCGGAAGCCGGACGCGCTTCCCCGCAGCGGTCGTGGCCGCCGTCCGCACGGCCGTCGGCGGCGATCTGCCGATCTTCTACCGGTTTTCGCAGCACAAGCAGCAGGATTACGAGGCGAAGATCGCGAACACGCCGGACGAGCTGAAAGCCGTCCTCTCACCGCTGGCCGAGGCCGGTGTCGACGTGTTCGACGCCAGCATCCGCCGTTTCGACCTGCCCGCATTCGACGGCAGCGACCTCACGCTCGCCGGGTGGGCCAAGAAGGTCACCGGCGCCGTGTCGATGGCGGTCGGCAGCGTCGGCATCGGAGCGACCCTGCGCGAGAGCCGCAGCCAGGGTGCCGCACCCGTGCGGGACAACCTTCCCGAGCTCGAACGCCGGCTGGGTGGCGACGAATTCGATCTCATCGCGATCGGCCGGCTCCACCTGGCGGATCCCGCATTGGCCACCACCCTCCGGACCGGTGCGACTCTGCCCGAATTCGACCGCACGATCCACGAGGCCGCGTTGATCTGACCCGAGCGGCAATTGTGACGAGTCCCGATGAGCGAGACCGTCACCCGAGTATCACGTCACCTCCTCTAGAAAGTGATGCGCACCACTCCCGACTGGAGTGAAGAAACCTGCGGCCCGGAGCGGGCCGCCGAGAGTCTGGATGCGCTGTGACGTCTTACGCGAACGATCTTTCCCACACGGAACACGAAAAGGTAACGGCCAAGCGACGATTCAACCGTCGGCAACCGGTGTGGGTGATTGTCGCGGTGTTGATCGCCGTCGAGATCATCAGCGCATTCGAGACGTCGATGATGTTCGCGGCCATTCCGACGCTCATCGCGGATTTCGGCAGTGACGCGTCGACCGTCGGATGGGCCGTCACGTCGTTCCTGCTGGTCGCGGCGGCGTCGGCTGCCGTGTGCGGGCGCCTCGGCGACATGTACGGACGCGAACGGGTCCTGATCGTCCTCCTGGTCGTCGCGGCATTGGGATCGATCATCAGCGCCGTCGGCGACAGCCTCACCAGCATCATCATCGGACGCACCATTCAGGGTGTGGCCGGTGCGATCCTCCCGCTGTGCATCGGGCTCGCTCGCGAACACCTCCCAGCGGCACGCGTGCCCGTGGCGGTCGCGCTGATCTCCGGTTCCGCCGTGGCAGCGGGATCCGCGTCGCTTCTCATCGCGGGTCTGCTGATCGACTACGCCAGCTGGCACATGATCTTCGTCGTCGCCGCCGTGTACTCGATCTTCGCCGTGGCTCTTGTGGTGTTCGTCCTGCCGTGGCGGGAGCCGACCGGCACGAAGGAGAAGATCGACTACATCGGCGCTGCCGTGTTCGCAGCGTCCGTTGCGGCAATTCTTCTCGGCGTCAACAAGTCCCAGGCCTGGGGCTGGGCCGACGGCCGGACACTCGGCCTGATCCTCGGTGGCGCCGCCGTACTGGTCCTGCTCGTCCGCTGGGAACTGCGTGTGCCGTCACCCATCATCAACGTGCGTCTCTTCGCCGAGCGCAAGTTCTCCTTGACGATGCTCGCCACGATCGCGATCGCGGCCGGCCCCATGGGCGTGGCCACCATGATCATCCCGATCATCATGCAGACACCCACCGCCGACGGCTTCGGGCTGGGGCTCAGCGCGACGCACGCGGGCTGGTTGTCGTTCATCGGGTCCATGTTCGGTTTCGCTTGCACGCCCATCAGCGGCCGGATCTCTGCGGCCGTCGGCTCTCGCGTGTCGATGCTGATCGGCAGCATCCTGTTCGTCGCCAGTACGGTGACCATGCTGATGGCACACAACTCGGTGGTCGCGATGACCGCCATGGTCGTGGTGGTGTCCGTGGCCACCGCGTTCGCCTACACCGCGCTGCCGAACCTCATCGTCGAGGCCGTTCCCGAGCGCAACACGAGCGAGGCCACCGGAACGAACGCCGTCCTGCGCACCGCGGGCCAGGGTGTCGGTACGTCGGTCGCCACAATGCTGCTCGCATTCGCCGTGACTCCGGTCGCCGGCCTGAACATGATCGGCGTCATGTTCCTGGTGCTGGCGTTCGTGGCGATCGCGCTCACGGTGGTGATTCCGCGCGGCGTGCCGGCGGCGACCGTCGACTGACCGGCGCGACCGGCCCACTCCACTCGTCTCCTCCCGGCGTCCCGCCTACCGGGAGGAGACGAGTTTCTGTGACGGGTCACACCTACCGTGGGCGAGCGAGTAATCCTTGTACCCGAAGGGGACCTGCTGCGATGACAGCCGTTCAGACACCCGCCGTTTCCCGCTCCACAACGCTGGTGGTCAGCGCAGTGGTCCAGGAAACCGACGACGCCTGCTCTCTGGTGCTCGACGTGCCGCAGGACCGAAGGCACGACTTCGACTACAAGCCAGGTCAATTCCTCACTCTCCGCATTCCGAGTGATCGGACCGGGTCCGTCGCCCGGTGCTATTCGCTGGCGAGTTCACCGCACACGGACGAGCACCTCAAGGTCACTGTCAAGCGCACCACCGGCGGTTACGGTTCCAACTGGCTGTGCGACAACATCCGGACCGGGCACCTGCTCGAAGTTCTTCCTCCGGCCGGAGTCTTCACGCCCGTCGACCTCACCGAGAATCTCCTGTTGTTCGCGGCCGGTAGCGGCATCACGCCGGTGATCTCCATCGTCAAGTCGGCGCTCGCCGCGGGTAATCGCGACGTGGTCCTCGTGTACGCGAACCGCTCCGAGTCATCGGTGATCTTCGCGCAGGAACTCCGCGAGCTCGCCGCGCGCCACCCCGGCGCCCTCACCGTGGTGCACTGGCTCGAAAGCCTCCAGGGCATGCCGACACCGCAGCGCCTCGCGACGCTGTCGGCCGCCTACACCGGCCACCGTGCATACATGTGCGGGCCTGCACCGTTCATGGACGTGGTGCGTGCCGGTCTCGCGTCCGCGGGGGTGCCCAAGGAGCGGATCCACGCCGAGGTGTTCACCTCGCTCTCCGGCGACCCGTTCGCCGAGGTCCCCGTCCTCGAGATCGACGAGGACGACACCGACGCTGCGGCCGTCACAGTCGAACTCGACGGCGAGACACACGACTTCGTATGGCCGCGTAGCGCCACGCTCGTCGACGTGATGTTGTCGAAGGGCCTGGACGTGCCGTTCTCCTGCCGCGAAGGCGAATGCGGATCGTGCGCGTGCACCGTCGTCGCGGGTGAGGTCGACAGCCCGCCGTCCGCAATCCTCGATGCCGAGGATATCGCGAACGGGTACGTGCTCGCGTGCCAGGCCCGCCCGAAGAGTCCCCACGTGCGCATCGATTTCTGAACGGGCACAGGCAGAAACGCGAAAAACCGTCTCGCAGTCGGATTACGACTGCGGGACGGTTTTCCTGTAGAGCTACCGGACCTGCGTCAGCGGTTCAGGAGCGCACGCATCGCCTTCGCGGCTCCCTCGACGAGTTCACGGCGCGGAAATCCGCTGCGCTTGACCGCCGCATCGTAGTTACCGCCCGCGATCCACACGGGACCGTCCTCCAGATGCTCGAGGCCTTCGCGCGCAACATCTTCCGACTCTGCCACGCGCATGCCCGGAACATCGAAGTTGAGACCGGCACGGACCATCGCCGGGGTGCGGGTGACGCCGAGGACGAGTTCGACCACGTGGACGCCGTAGGGCTTCAGTTCGAGCCAGAGGCTCTCGGCGAACACCCGGCTGAACGCCTTCGACGCCGAGTAGATGCTCTGATGTTCCGAGCCCATGTAACCCGCCAGCGAGCCCAGCAACATGATGCCGCCGCGGCCGCGCTCCTTCATCGGTGCGCCGAACAGGTGAGCAAGTTCCACCTGCCGGTGCACGTTGAGGTCGATCACGCCGCGGAACCCGTCGAGGTCTCCGGTCACGAATTCGTGTCCGTAGCTGTTCGCCCCGGCGTTGAAGATGAACAGACCCACCTCGAGATCTGCTGTCGCGGAGCGGATCTCGTCGACGGCATCAGGGGCGAGCAGATCCAGCGCGAGGGTGCGCACCTCGACGCCGTTGCTCCTGGCGCGGTCCGCAGTCTCCTCCAGAGGAGCAGGCTTACGGGCGATGAGGACGAGATCGAAGCCGGCGCGGCTCAATTCGTCCGCGAACGCTGCGCCGACGCCCTCCGATCCTCCGGCGATAACGGCCCACGGGCCGTATTGTGCACGATCGAGGTTGAGGGGTTCGGTCATCGCGGATCCTCCGGAGGGTCGATTCGAAGCTTCATTGGACAATCGGTGCTGGGACAGGTGTGTCGTCGTATACGTCGAGCACACCCGACGCCGCCGCACGAGTGATGGTCTCCGTCAGCCGGGAGCACGCCATGAGCGGGGCACTCGGTCGCCCGTCGCGGCCGGCACCGTCCTGCACCTGAGGACAGCGCCTGCGCGCGTCGGCATTCCACTGGATGGAGGTGTGCTCCCAGCTGTTCTTCTGAACCAGCACCTGCGCCGAGCACTCGACGCATCGCAACGGTTCCATCCGGTTCTCCATCGTCGCTACTCCTACCCCGTGCTGGTGGGTTGTTCCTCGAGGGCCTTGCGCGCGATGTTGGCTTCGACTTCCTTCATCCACGCTGCGACCGGGCGGGTCGTGTCCATCTCGAACTCGAACCGGTCGGTCATCTCCGGCTTCACCTCTTCCACGTCCACGTAGAACTGCTCGTACCAGCGGCGAAGCTGGTACACCGGGCCGTCCTCCTCGCAGAGCAGCGGGTTGTCGATACGGGTCTTGTTACGCCAGATCTCGATGTCCTGCTCGAAGCCCTTGGCGATGAAGTTGCCGAACTGCTGCGCGACCTGCAGCGCCTGCTCGCCCTCGAAACGATCGGACTTCTTGACGATCATCCCGTACATCAGCACGAACTTGTTCTGGGAGACCGGGTAGTGGCAGTTGATGAGCGTCGACTCGATGTCGTAGCCCTCGTACTCGTAGACCAGGTCGTCGATCATGAACGACGGGCCGAAGTAGCTCGCATCCGAGCGGCTGCCGAGCATCCGCGGCTGGCCTGCGGCATGCGGACGGGCGTCCTCGCGGGCCTTGCCGCGCATGAACTGGCTGGCCACGTGACCTTCGAAGACGTTCTTGAAGTACGTCGGGAAGGAGTAGTGCACGTAGAAGAAGTGCGCCATGTCGACGATGTTGTCGATGAGTTCACGGCAGTTGGTATCGACCTCGGTCCGGTACCAGACCCAGTCGGTCCACTCGTCGCTCAGCGCGCCCTCGATCCGGGGGATCGTGACGTCCGCCGGCGGCGGATTGCCCTGCGGGTCGTTCCACACGAACAGCAGACCGTCCTGCTGGAGCGTGTGCCAGGCGCGAGTCTTGGCGATGGGCGGCACACGACGGGCGTACGGGATGTTGGTGCAGCGGCCGTTGCCGCCCCAGCGCCAGTCGTGGAACGGGCATGCGACCTGATCACCCTTGACGGTGCCTTGGCTCAGATCGCCACCCATGTGGCGGCAGTAGGCGTCGAGGATCTTGAGTTCGCCGGCCGTGTCCGCCCAGACGACGAGCTTGGTGCCGAAAGCCTCGACCGAATGCGGCTTGCCGTCCTTGAAGGACTCGGCGAGTCCCAGGCAGTGCCAGCCACGCGCGAATCGGGTCGGTGCGGTACCCGCGACGATCTCGCGGACCTCGGTGTTGTCGGAAGTGCCCAGGCTCACGGTCGTCCGTCCTTTCGGGAGGATTGAAAAGTGGAGGATCACAGGCGGAATCGGCAAGCGGTGTGCCGGTCGGAATCTCGCCCAACTGTTGATCCTGACGCTAGGTGAGCGCCGTCACGCCCAACCCCGTCGTCTCACTGGGCGGGACTTATGAATCCGAAGCGTCGGGCGCCGACCAGAACGCACGCATCGACGTGATCCGGCCGTCGTCGTCGAAGGTCATGACGCCGATCGGGGCGAAGACGTACTCGGTCCCGGCCGCCTCGGAGGTGACCCGGAAATGGAAGGCGGCCTCGTTGTCCGCGATCTTCGGGGTTCAGCCGATCTTTGCGGGAACAGGAGCGGGAAGCAGCGTGGCCCTGCCGTTGGCCTCGAACTCGGCCTCGAGGCGTACACGTGCTTCGTCGTCGAACAGGACGTATTCGGGCGTACGGCCGACACGCACGTACACGGTGTCGTCGGTGTTCCAGGCCGAGGCACGCAACGGCGCCTTGTCGACCTTGTTGCTGCCGGTCAGCGGAATCCGTTCGGTCAGGCGGACGAATCGGGGCCACCACTTGTCGCCCATGTCCGGCTGTTCGGCGAGAAACGCGCCGAAGGCAGCGGGATCGAACGTCGCACCGGGCTCGAGTTCGACGGCGCACATCACCTGGTCACCGGTCGACGGGTCCGGCACCGCGAATACCGGCGCGGAGAGGACCCCGGGGCAGCGGTGCAGAACCCGCTCGACCGGGGCGGCCGAGAAGTTCTCGCTGTCGACCCGCAACCAGTCGGAGGAACGACCCGCGAAGTAGAAGAACCCGTCGGCGTCGCGGTAACCCAGGTCGCCCGACCAGAAGTCGTTTCCCTTGATCCGGTCGGCCATCGCGCCGGGATTCTTGTAGTACCCCTCGAAGGTGTGGGCGGTGTTCCGCGCGACGATCTCCCCGACCGCCTCACCGTTGACGAGGCGTCCGGTCTCGTCGAACCGGGCCGGCGGGCATTCCTCGCCGGTGGTCTCGTCGAGGATCCGCACATCGACACCGCCGACCGCGACGCCGAGCGAACCGGTCGGGGTGTCGGGGGTGCGGTTGATCCTGAAGACTCCCTCACTGGAGCCGTAGCCTTCGATCACCGTGCAGCCGAAGCGCTCGGAGAAACGGGCGACGTCGACCTCGGAGGCTTCGGTGCCGAAGGCGACCTCGAGCGTCCCGGTCCGGTCGCGCGGATCCTCGGGACGGCTGAGAACGTAAGCCAGCGCACGCCCCACGTAGTTGACGAAGGTGGCGCCGTAGCGGTGGATGTCGTCGGCGAACCGGCTCGCGGAGAACTTGCGGATCATGCTCACGGTCGCGCCGACGCTCATCGCGGTGCCGAGGTTGAGCATGAGGGCGTTGCCGTGGAACAACGGCATGCACAGGTAGGCGATCGAATCGCGGCGCATTCGCGTGCGCTCGGCGAGTGGGCCGAACAGTCGTGCCAGACGTCCTTGGCTGACGATGACGGCCTTGGGTGCGCCGGTGGACCCCGAACTGAACAGCAGGAGCGCGATGTCCTCCGCAGAAGGCACCGTGTCGGGTACCGCGGACCCCCGGAAGGGTTCCAGGAACTCGCGGTAACCGGGGGCATCGACGTCGAGAACCTTGTCGGCGGGCAGGCCGTGGTCGGTGCCCTGCACGAGGTGCGCGAGACGGGATTCGGTGATGATCAGGTCGACGTCGGCGTGCCGCACGTCCCGTGCGATCTCCGGCCCGCTGCGGCTGGCGTTGATTCCGACGACGACAGCACCCGCGAGGGCACCGGCGCCGATCCAGAACACGAAGTCGGGAACGTTCTCGAGGAGAACGCCGATGTGGCGTTGCCGCTCGGCGGGCTGGGGCACGGCCGCGACCAGTGCTGCGGCGCGATCGGCGCTCTCCTGCACGACCTCGTCCCAGGTCCACTGCTCGTTCTCGAAGCGCAGGCCTACCTTGGTGTCGCCGCGGCGAGCCCGCACTACTTCGGCGAACGTGTCCAACTCATACCTCCAGATAGTGACCAGCCGGTTGATGACCGAATGAGGACGTCACAGACGGTTCGATCACAACAGACCCCGGTGGTCGGCCGCGTCGCATTCCCGACCACCGGGAGCGGAGCGACCCGCTATCGGCCGGCAAACACAGCACGGCCGCCCGAGAGAACGGCACCGGCGTCGGTGGTGACGTCGAAGCGGACGTCACCGGCATCGCCCCACGCGCGGATCTCGGCGACGTCCCCCGGGAAGACGGGAGCCGCGAACCGGCCGGACAATGCGGTGAGATCGGCCGGATGAGCGCCGAGCGCCCGCGCGAGCGGCAGGGTGGTCGCTGCCAGCGTGCAGAGCCCGTGCATGATCGGCCGTGGTTGCCCGATGCGGGCGGCAGCCTCGGGATCGATGTGGATGTGGTGCCGGTCGCCGGTGAGCCGGTAGAGGACTGCCTGCTCGGCCCGGGTGGTCAGGGTTGCGGTCACCTCGGGTTCACCGTCCGGGTGGGCGGGCGCCGACGGCCCGCGCTCTCCCCCGAATCCGCCGGCTCCCGGCGCGAACAGCGACCACGTGGCGACGAAGAAGTCGCTCTCCACGACGACCTCGAACACGGCGGCGCGGCCCTTGTCCCACACCTCCCCGACGCGGGCGGTCATCGTGATGCTTCCCGAACGCGGCAGCGGCGCCCGAACCTCGAGATTCTGGGAACCGTGGAGTGCGGTCTTCGTATCGAACGCCCCGAGGGCCCCGAGGGCGTCGGGCGCCCACTGGGCCAGGGTCAGAGCGAACGTCGGCAGAACCCGCAGACGCTCCTCGAACACGAGGTCGAGATCGGTGGCGTCGGCTCCGACCGCCAGCGCGTACAGAATGGCGTCGCGCTCGTCGTAGTCGACCGTTCGGGTGCCGAGGTCGGCACCGCGCCAGTTTGCCGGCGTCGTCGCATCGGTCGTGGTTACGGCGTGTGTGGGCATCGTTTCGTGTCCTTTCCCAGGCGTGCCGTTCGCACGCTAGGCACCGTGTCGGCACGGGTCACCAGGCATCCCACTGACCGGTACATTCGAACGTCGGTTGTAACGGCGTGAGAGATTCTTGCGATCCGCGGGCCAGTAGGAGGGGAAGTCGTGCAGCGTGCAGGAACGCCGGGGAGCCGCCGGTCGGTGACGACCCGGCCGGTTCGGGGGTCGCGACCCCGGGTCGACGGTGTGCGATGAGCATCCCGCCCGATCCCTTCCCGTTCCTGGAACAACTCACCTCACGACTCACGGGCCCGGGCGGCGAGTTCGAGATCGTGATGGACGAGGTCCTCGGTACCTCGATGCCGGTCATGCGCAGACGGAACCGTGCTGTGGCCGATCTGCTGTCGCAGTCCCTCGCTTGGGGTGACCGCGAGTACCTCGTCACGCTCGATCGCCGCATCACCTTCGGGGAGAACGCGCGGGAGGCATACGCCCTCGCCGCCGCGCTGCGCGAACGCTACGGCGTGCGCCCGGGAGATCGGGTGGCAATCCTGTCGGCGAACAGACCCGAGTGGGTCACGGTGTTCTGGGCGACCCAGGCGCTCGGTGCCATCACGGTCGGCCTCAACGCATGGTGGGTGCAGCCCGAACTCGAGTTCGGGATCCACAACTCGCGCCCTCGGATCGTCTTCGTCGACAGTCCCCGCGTCGAACCGGTCACCGGCATCGTCAGGGGCGACACCGTGGTGTTGTCTGTCGAAACCGACCTTCCCCGACTGATCGCGGAGTTCGACGGGCGCCAGCCCCCACCCCCGAGAATCGACGAGGACGACCCTGCCGTCCTGCTGTACACCTCCGGCACGAGCGGAGACCCCAAGGGGGCCTTGCACTCCCAGCGCAACCTCCTGGCAGTTGTCGACTACCAGCGTTATACGGAAGCGATCCAGCGGATCTGGACCGGCGAAACGTACGACCGCGATGCCCCCTCCGACTCCCGGTACCTGCTGACATCGTCGCTGTTCCACATCACGAGCCTGCACAACACGATCGTGCCGAGGCTGGCGATGGGAAGCACCGTGGTGATGAATCAGGGATGGTTCGACGTCCATCGGGTTCTCGAGTTCATCGAGCGCGAGCAGATCACGCATTGGCTTGCCGTGCCGTCGATGGCGGCGCGCATGCTGGAAGACGAGGACCTCGATCGGTACGACCTGACGTCGCTGACGCGGTTCACGCTCTCGTCGGAGCCCTCCACACCGGAGTTCAAACAGCGACTGCGCGAGCAACTCCCGTTCGGACTGCACGCCATGGTCGACAGCTACTCCATCACCGAGTGCAGTACATCGATCGCCGTCGCCAGCGCGCAGGAACTCGAGCACCATCCCGGCACCGTCGGCACACCCGTCCTCACCGTCAGTCTGGAGATCCGCGACAAGTACGGCGAGTGGCTGCCCGACGGCCACGTCGGCGAGGTGTGCGTCCGTAGTCCGTTCGTCATGCTCGGATACTGGGACGACGAGAAGGCCACCGCCGAAGCGATCACTCCGGACCGCTGGCTTCGGACCGGTGATTTCGGCGTGGTCGAGGACGGCAGGCTGCGACTGGTCGGCCGTCGCGCGGATCTCATCCATCAGAACGGCGAGAACATCTACCCGTCCGAGGTCGAGCGGGTGCTGTCGCAGCATCCCGCCGTGCGTGAGTGCCTGGTCACGGGGACACCGCACGCCGATTGGGGACAGGAAGTCGTCGCCGTGGTCGTCCTCGTCCCGGGATCGACGGTCACCGAAGAGGATCTGACGAAGTTCGCCGCCGAGCACCTCGCCTACTTCAAGGTGCCCACCCGGTGGCGGTTCACCCATGATCTGCTGCCGCGCAACTCCACCGGGAAGATCGTCCGGAAGGGCTGGCGCGGTACCCGCGGACCGGATCTGTGACCGTCCGGGTGGTTCCTGCTGCTACTGCGCGGGAACCACCCGGACACTCATCCGGTACGGGATCAGCTCAGGCGTTCGAGCACCATCGCCATACCCTGACCACCACCGACACACATCGTCTCCACACCGAACTGCTTGTCCTGCTCACGCAGATTGTTCAGCAGCGTGTTCGTGATCCGCGCACCCGTC
>JAEZDV010000269.1 GCA_023417985.1 Actinomycetes bacterium
TGGCTGCTGGCCGACACGATCATGGTGCCCGAGGACGGAATGGTGCTGCGCGGGTCGGCACATTATTTCGACCGATACGTCTTGGGAGACGACGGCAAATGGCGCATAGCCCATACCGGTTACGAACGTAACTGGGAGACGGTGACTTTCTTGACAGACCTGCCGAACTTCCGGTTGACCACCAACCGTTGGGCGATGCTGACGAACCAGCCCCGCGCCTCGTAACCGAACGGAGATCCTTCGCAGATGCCGACCACCTCCGACGACGACTTCCCGGCCGCCGGCGCTCTGCCGTACCTCACCGTCTCCCGAGGTCAGGAGGCAATCGATTGGTACATCGGCGTTTTCGGCGCCGCACTCGTCGGTGACCCGGTGATGATGGAGGACGGACGGATCGGCCACGCCGAGCTGAGGTTTCCGACCGGAATGGTGTACCTCGCGGAGGAGTTTCCCGAGATGGGGCTCACCGCGCCGCAGGCCGGAGCATCCTCGGTGAGTCTGATGCTTCCGGTCGGAGATGCCGACGCGGTTCTCGCCCGTGCCCGCGCCGCCGGTGGGGCGGTGGAACGATGGATCAGCGAAAGCCACGGACATCGCAACGCGACCCTGCTCGATCCGTTCGGTCACCGGTGGATGCTCGTGGGACCGCTCACCGGTGAGCCCACAACGGGCGAGGACCGAGACGGGTAACGACTGAGGCGGCTGAGGGCTGAGACAGGGACCGCCACCGGACGATCCGAGGTCGTTACCCTTCCGCTGTGGCCGAGATACCGCACCTCGAGCAGTTTCCCGACGTCCGCGCCTGGGTCCGGGCGATACCCGTGTTCGCCACGGAGCCCCCGCCCGAGCACGAGGCATCACCGCGGCCGCACGATCTGTTCCTGCACTGGCTGACCGACGCCGTCGACGCCGGTCTCGCGGAACCCCACGCGGCGACCCTGTCCACGGTCGGCGAGGACGGTTGGCCGGATGCCCGGATGTTGCTGGTCAAGGACGTGACCGCAGAGGGCTGGTGGTACTCCGGCGACGACCGGTCCCCCAAAGGGCGGCACGTCGACGCGACGCCGGCGGCGGCGCTGACGTTCTACTGGCGCGAGCACGGTCGTCAGGTCAGGGTGCGGGGCCCGGTCCGTGCCGGTGGCCGCGACGTCTGTGCCCGCGACTTCACCGAACGATCGTTGCTCGCCCGCGCGGTCGCGGCGACCGGTAGGCAGAGCGACGTCCTCGACGACCCCGGCGACTACGACCGGATGGTGCAGGACAGGATCGAGAAGCTGGAGGCGGATCCGGGGTGGGTGTCGCCCCATTGGACGGCCTGGTGTGTCGAGCCCGTGACGGTCGAGTTCTGGCAGGCCGATCCCGGCCGGCGGCATCGGCGGTTGCGGTATCGCCGAGCCGATTCGGGATGGACGCGCGAACAGCTGTTTCCCTAGCGTCGGAGGTGTGCGCGTTACCGACATACCGGCCGGTGACCGGTAGGCTCCCGCCCGTGAACGACTCCTACATCCGCACACGCGTCGCCAATGGTGTCGGCGAAGTGCAACTCGACCGATCCGTCGCGCTCAACGCGCTCGACCGGTCGATGATCCACGACATGTATGCGCCGCTCGAGGCGTGGCGCGACGACCCGGACATCACCGCCGTCCTGGTCACCAGCCTGTCCGATCGCGCCTTCTGTGCGGGAGGCGACATCAAGCCGGTGCGCGAGGCAGCCGTGCAGGGTGACGCCGACACCGTCCGTGGGTACTTCTCCGACGAGTACCGGCTCGACCGGCTCGTCGCGACCTATCCCAAGCCCTACCTCGCGTTGCTCGACGGCGTGACCATGGGTGGGGGACTGGGCATCTCCGTACACGGCGCAGTGCGCATCGCCACCGAGAAATCGACGTTCGCAATGCCCGAGACCGCAATCGGGTTCATCCCCGACGTGGGCTCCAGCCACTTCCTTCCGCGGCTTCGCGGCACTACCGCCCGCTGCGATGCGGTCGGCATGTACCTGGGGACCACCGGCGCCCGGATCGATGCCGGCGACGCGCTCGCGGTCGGCCTGGCGACGCATTACGTGCCGAGTGCGCGGATCGATGAACTCGCCGACCGGATCCGGGCGGGACACTGGCAGGACGCGCTCGACGAGTACGTCGAGCCCGCACCGGAATCGGAACTGGCGCGGCGCTTCACCGACATCGAGGCGGTCTTCGGCGACGGAACCGTTCTGGACATGCTCGCCCGGCTCACCGACGATCCCGACATCGACCCCGCATGGGCGGAGGAGACCCGCAACGCGTTGACCGCACTGTCACCGACGAGCGTGTGGGTTACCGCCGAATTGTTGCGGCGTGGCGCCGAAAGCACGTTGGAGGAGTGCTTTGCCCGCGAACTCGGCGTAGCGGTGCGGATCGCGCTGACCCCGGACTTCTCCGAGGGGGTGCGCTCCGTGCTCGTCGACAAGGACCGCAACCCGCAGTGGTCGCCGTCCTCGCTGGATGCGGTCGATCAGACGGCGATCACGGCACTGCTCGACGCCTGAGGCCGTTTCCGGCGACGCGACACGCGTCGTGGCGCGTCGCGTCGCGTCGCCGGAAGTCCGTCAGCGGGCGTGGCGCTGCGGTGTCTGCAGGTCCACCACGATGGGCTGACCGCCGAGCATCGCGTGGAGTTCGGGCTTCTCGAGCCCGCCGGCGAGGAGATACTCGCCGAGAAGCGTGAGCAGTTCGTCGTTGTCGGACGTCGGGTCGGCATTGCCACCCGTGCTCCCCAACTCGTTCTGGGCGAGACGGGCCGCGATCCGGACCGAGGCCACACCCATCGCCTTGCGCCGCGAGGGGGTCGGCGCGGTGGCGGCAGAGGGGGTGACGGCTGTACGGGCATCGTCCGATGCGGTTCCCGCACCGTTGACTGTGCCGTTCGTGCTGGTGCTGCTCACCGGGGTCGTCCCTTCGTCGAAGATGCCGGCGTCGAC
>JAEZDV010000277.1 GCA_023417985.1 Actinomycetes bacterium
CGGTGGACCCGAGGCTGTGGCGCTACTCTGCGTCGGCGCGCGGATATCTCGCGCTGACCGTCCTGACGTCGCTGGTCGACGTCGTGATGGTCGTGGTGAGCGCTCTCATGATCGGCCGGGTGCTGGCCGGTGTCATCACCACCGACGCCCGCACGGTGGGCGACTGGCGCACCGAACTCGCGGTCCTCGCCGGGGCCGTCGCCGTCCGCGTTCTGGTCACCTGGCTGCACTCCCGGTACGCGCATCGCTCCGCGAGCCGGGTGATCGCCGAACTCGAGAGCGAAGTGCTCGGCGCGGCCGCGACGCTGCCGCCCCGCGAACTCGATCCGCGTCGCGACGAGATCGCCACCGTCCTCACCAGAGGGCTCGACGGGCTGCGCGACTACCTCACCGGCTATCTGCCCGCTCTGGTGCTCGCGGTGATTCTCACGCCCGTCACGATCGTCGTCATCGCCCTGCACGACCTCACGTCGGCGATCATCGTCATCGTCACCCTGCCGTTGATCCCGATCTTCATGATCCTGATCGGCCTGCTCACCAAGGGGAAGGCCGACCGCACGCTCGACGCGATGACCACGTTGTCGTCGCAGTTGCTCGATCTGCTCGCGGGCTTGCCCACGTTGCGCGCACTCGGGCGGGAACAGGGGCCCGTCGACCGGGTGCGGGAACTCGGGGACGACCACCGGCGCACGACGATGTCGGCGCTGCGCGTCGCATTCCTGTCCGGCACCGTGCTCGAATTCCTCGCGACGCTCTCGGTCGCGCTCGTTGCAGTGACGATCGGCATGCGGTTGGTGTTCGGCGAGATGCCGCTCGAAGCCGGTGTCATCGCCCTGATCCTGGCGCCGGAGGCGTACTTCCCGCTCCGCACGGTCGGCAGCAAGTTCCATGCCGCAGAGGACGGAACAGCCGCCGCAGAACGAGCATTCACGATCCTGGCCGCTGCGCCGAAGGGAGGAACCGCGACCGGGGACATGCCGGCCACGGTGTCGACGCCCGGCGAACCCGTCACCGCGGGCGGGTGCGAACTCGTCTTCCGGGGAGTCGGCGTCGCCGGTCGCGACGGATACGCCCCGTACAGGCTCGACGCGGTATGCCGGCCGGGTGAGATCACCGTGCTGACCGGTGAGAACGGTTCCGGGAAATCCACTGCTCTGCTTGCCCTTCTCGGGCTGACCGACCTCGCCGAAGGAACCATCACCGTCGACGGACGCCGCGTCACAGGCGACGAGTCGTGGTGGCGTCAGGTGGCCTGGCTCCCGCAACACCCCGTGCTGCTGCCGGGTCCGCTCGCGGACAACCTCCGGTTGACGGGCGTCGACCCCGATTCTCCTGCTCTCGACAGGGTATGCGCCGCAACAGGATTCGATGCAGTGCTCGAGGAGCTGCCGAACCGGTGGGAGACCGTCGTCGGCGCCGGCGGAACCGGATTGTCGCTGGGGCAGCGGCAACGGCTCGCGCTGACCCGCACGCTCGCATCGTCCCGCCCGGTGTTGTTGCTCGACGAGCCCACCGCGCACCTCGATCCCGAAACCGAGACGACCGTGCTCGACGGCGTGCGCGCCCTCGCCGACGAGGGGCGCACGGTGGTCGTCGTGGCGCACCGGCCGAGTCTGCTGGCCGTCGCCGACCGCATCGTCGAGGTTCACCGGGAGGTCGCATCATGAGTGCTACTTCCGACCTGCGCCGGGCCATGGCGCTGCTCGAACTCGAACCGTGCCGCGTGGCACGGGCGATCGTGGCGGGCGTCGCGACGCTCGGCAGTGCTCTTCTGCTGGCAGGACTGTCGGCATGGCTGATCGTCAGGGCGTGGGAGATGCCCCCGGTGCTCGACCTGACGGTCGCGGTCGTCGCGGTGCGCGCGCTGGGCGTCGCACGCGGGCTGTTCCGGTACCTCGAACGCCTCGCGACACACGAAACCGCCCTCCGGGGAATGACATCCGCGCGCGCCCGGCTTTATCAGCGTCTCGCCGACGGCGACCCTGCCGCGTCGGCGGGACTGCGGCGCGGCGATCTGCTCGCCCGCACCGGAGCGGACGTGGATGCGCTCGGAGACGTCGTGGTGCGGGCACTCGTGCCTATCGCCGTTGCCGTCGTGCTCTCTCTCGCCGCGGTCGTCACCCTCGCGGTGATCGTCCCGGCGGCGGGGGTCGTGCTCGCTGTCGCATTGCTCGTCGCGGGAGTGCTCGCCCCGTGGTTGTCCGCTCGTGCTGCTACGCAGGCGGAGACGGACAGCGATGCCGCGCGCAACCGCTTCACCCATGACGCCGTGACCGTTCTCGACCACGCCGCGGAACTGCGGGTGTCCGGGCAACTCGACCGCGCCACCCGTCGCGCGCGTTCCTCCGGTGTCGCTGCGGTGCGTGCCATCGACCGATCTGCCGTGCCCTCGGCGTTCGCCGACGCCGCCGCACCGCTCGCGGTCGGAGCGAGCGTCCTCGGAGCCTTGCTGATCGGTATCACGGTGTTCGGGTCCGGTCCCGATGCCATGAGCCCCACGACGCTCGGTGTCCTCGTCCTTCTGCCACTCGCAGCTTTCGAATCGACCTCGGTACTGCCCGCGGCCGCGCAGACCCTGGTGCGTGCGCGGATCGCGGCAAGGCGGATCGGCGACCTGCTCGACCGGGCGGATCGGCCCGTCCCGCGGGGCGACAAGGTTGTCGACGGCCCCGGCCGCCTGCGCGCCGACGACGTGCGCAGCGGGTGGCCCGGCGGCGCCGCCACCAGTCCGGTGAGCCTCGACCTCGCTCCCGGTGCCCGTGTGGCCCTGGTGGGGGCGAGCGGTAGCGGCAAGACCACCACCCTGATGACCCTGGCAGGGTTGCTCACTCCGGTTTCCGGAAGCGTGACGCTCGACGGAGTCCCGCTCGCCGAACTCGATCCCGAAGCGCTGCGCCGTCGCGTGGGGTTCTTCGCCGAGGACGCGCACATCTTCGGCACGTCCGTGCTCGAGAACCTGCGTGTGGCGCGCGGCGACATCGACGAGTCGGAGGCGTCCGCGATGCTCGACGCCGTCGGGCTCGGCCCCTGGATCGCAGCGTTGCCGGACGGGGTCCACACCGTGCTCGATTCGGGCGCGCGAGCGCTCTCCGGAGGCCAGCGCCGACGAATCCTGCTTGCGCGTGCGCTGCTCTCACCTGCGCAGATACTGCTGCTCGACGAACCGGCCGAACATCTCGACGCGGACGACGGAGCGCAGCTGCAACGCCGCCTTCTGGACCGCAACGCCGGACTCGTCGACCCGGCACGCACCGTCGTGGTGGTGACGCATCAGCTGCCTCCGGACACCGCAGCGGACGCCGTGGTGCACGTCGAGAAAAATACGTTGCCGACCGCCGATGCCGGGCGTACCTTCGCTGGTACACGAGGAAGGAGGTGGTCTGAAATTGAGTTATCTTCGGACATGTGAGGTGGCTACCCGCTAGCCGCTCGTCGACCACAGCATTCTCCGACCGCGAGCGGCCGGCGAATAC
>JAEZDV010000339.1 GCA_023417985.1 Actinomycetes bacterium
GACCATCGGCGATGGTCCGCGGGCTCGTCGTCAACAGTGCGATCTCACTCGAACAGTGAGCGCATCATCTTCCAGATCTCCTGCCGTGCAGGCTCCGTCAACGAAAGCGACGGAAATGTCAAGAAGCCGTGGAAGAGACCGTCGAATCGTCGGTGCCGAACGTCGACCCCGTCCTCGGCGAGCCGTTGCGCGTAGTCGTCACCGGCCGAGCACGGCGGATCGAGTTCGGCAGTGACCACGACGGCCGGCGGAAGTCCGGCGAGGGAATCGGCCCGCGTCGGGATCACTCGGGGGTCGTCGGTACCGTCCGGGGCGTACTGCTCCCAGTACCATTTCATCGCGTTGGTGGTGTTGTAGTACCCCGACCCGAACTTCCGATACGACTCCGTCTCGAAATCGTCGTCGATGACCGGATAGAACAACGCTTGGCCGAACACCGCAGGACCCCCGCCGTCGCGCGCTGCGATGGCCACGGTCGCGGCGAGATTTCCCCCGGCACTGTCACCTGCGAGCACGATGCGTGACGGATCACCGCCGTAGACAGCAGCATTGGCATCCGTCCATTCGAGCGCTGCGTACATGTCCTCATGCGCTGCCGGCGCACGGTGCTCCGGTGCGAGTCGGTAGTCGACGGACACGACGACGACTCCGACCCCCTCCGCCATCGACCGACAGAATTCGTCATGACTGTCGAGATCGCAGAACACGAAACCACCGCCGTGGGCGAAGACCACCACCGGAATCTCTTCCTCGGGATGCTCTGGCCGATAGACACGGAGCGCGAGATCTCCACCGGGCCCCTCGATCGTGATGTCGTGCACGTCCCGCATGGCGGGCAGGTGTTGAAGAGGTGCACGACGACTGCGGATCAGGTCACGGAGTTCCGGAGGCGGAACCGCGGTGACATCCGGAAAACCCGCGTCCAGGGCCTTCAACATGGACTCGACTTCGGGATGCAATGACATGTGGGTCTCCTCGATGTGGTGCGTTCGGCCACGCTAGGACCGGTGCCGACGGGTCCGGAACCCCATCTCCCGGCCAGCGGTCGACCGAACCACGTCACGCTCAGTGGGACAGAGCCTTCGATCGGACGGACCCGACCGCGAGGATGAAGAGCAGTCCGCGCCGGGGGTCTGTGCTCGCCGGCGACCGGAGATCTGGAGGAAGCGACAGCATGATTGCCGTTCAGGGCACCGAATCCGCCCCCGACGATGTCTACGATCCCGATGTGAGGAAGCTGGTCGAGGCAATCCGTGCGCGAGGCCTCGGTTCCTTGCAGGACACCGGGATCGAGGCAGCTCGCCACTCACTCGAGTCGATCGTCCGGCCCCCGGGGCCCGAAATGCATTCCGTGCAGACAATGGATGTCACCGGGCCCTACGGTACCGTTCCCGTGCGCATCTATCGCCCTCGCTCGGTGCCGGATCGACATGCACCGGCACTGGTGTGGTTCCACGGCGGCGGCATGATCATGGGCACTCTCGATTCGTTCGACCGCCTCGCGCGCGAGGTGGCGGAATCCACGCGGGCGGTGGTGATCAACGTCGGTTACCGCCTCGCCCCGGAGCATCGGTATCCCGTGGCTCACGACGAGGCGTGGGCGGCACTCCGGTGGGCGCACGACCATGCTTACGATCTGGGTCTGGATCCGGACCGTATCGGGGTGGGCGGAGACAGTGCCGGTGGTGGATTGGCCGCGGCCACAGCACTGCGGGCCCGTAACGAAAATGGTCCTCGTATCGCTCAGCAGGTGCTGGTGTATCCCGGCCTCGAGCGCCGGTGCGATCGGCCGTCCATGCGCCGTTTCGGCGACAGTCCCTTCCTCAGGGCCGACGACATCGACTGGATGAAATCGTTGTATCTGGGCGATGATCCGGACGAAGACGACGAGTACGGGACCCCCGTGCTGGCCAGCGATCTGAGCGGGCTCCCTCCAGCGGTGGTGATCTGCGGCTATGCCGATCCTCTCCGGGACGGTGTGGAGGACTACGGGCGTCGCCTGCAGGAAGCGGGAGTGTCGACGGCCGTCATCCGGTATCCGGGGGTCGGGCACGGTTTCTTCATGCAGACCCACGCGCTTGCACGAGCCCGGGCGGCGATGACGGAGGTCGGCGCTCTGGTCTCCGCACGTTTCGCTCACCTCGCCTGAAGCCGGTTTCCTCCCGGTGAGTGAACGCTAGCCGTGCGGGAATTGCGAACCGCCTCGTAGCTTTTCGGGGGCGGCGCAACCCGGCTCGCTCGCAGACGCCGAGGAGGCGACGATGTCCCGAGATCCCGAATCGCAGACCCAGTTCGACGATGTCGAGCAGGTGGACGTGGTGGTCGTCGGCATGGGTGCTGCCGGCTGCGCCGCGGCACTGGCCGCGCACGATGCGGGCGCCAGGGTGGTCGTACTGGAGAAGTCCGCAGCCGAGGAGGCCGGCGGGAATACGCGGGTGTCGGGCGGCGGATGGTTCCACCACGACGATCCCGAACGCGCGGCCGTCTACCTGCGCGCACTGTGCGGCGACCGGGCACTTCCCGAACCTGTCGTCGAGGCGTGGTCCCACGGAACCCGTCAGGTGTCCGCATGGGTATCTTCTCTCGGGGTCGATGTGGGGCTGCACGGCCACTACAACTCGGCCGGAGCGGAATATCCCGAGTTGCCGGGCAGTGACTGTTACGGCGGATTGCATTGTGTAGACGGAGTACTGGGCCACGGACGGCTCTTTTCGGTGCTGGAGAAATCGCTGCGCGATCGTGGAATCGATGTGCGGTACGAAACGCCCGCAACCCGCCTGACGACCGATTCTGCAACGGGTTCCGTGACCGGCGTCGTCACCGCCGATGGTGGACGGATCACCGCCGCACGAGGCGTCGTGCTAGCCACCGGCGGCTTCGAGGGCGACCCCGAACTGGTACGCACTCATCTCGGGCTCGAGGACGTACCGGTGTGGGGAAGCACGGCCGCAACCGGCGACGGCCTCCGTATGGCGCAGGAGGCCGGGGCAGATCTGTGGCACATGGACAACATGATGGCGGTCAACGGCATCACGGACCCCACCTCCCGCCACGGTTACTTCGCGATGTTCGTCTATTCACGTGGAGTGATCTGGGTCGACGACGCAGGCCATCGCTTCGTGGACGAGTTCGTGCCGTCGGGGCACGGACAGGCATTGATCGACGGACAGTACGTTCTCCATCCACATCGCCCCATGTGGGTCGTATTCGACGAGAAAACCAGATCGGCCGGTCCGATCAGCGCTTCGGCCGATGTGCTCCCGGTCGGATGGAACGTGCTGATGAACGGTTATCGGTGGAGCGCCGACAACATGGCGGAGATCGAGGCAGGTTGGATCCAGCGTGGTGACACTCTGGAAGAACTTGCTGCGGTGACAGGATTGCCCGCAGACGCTCTCGCAGAAAGCGTTTCGGCATACAACGCCGCGTGCTCCGCGGGATCGGACGAACAGTTCGGGCGCTCTGCTGCCACACTGGTGCCGCTCCTCCAACCGCCCTTCTACGCTTACCGCAGCGGACCGATGCTGGCATGGACCAATGGTGGGCCTCGTCGCGACGAACACGCCCGAGTCCTCACCGCAGACGGCACAGTCATCGAGGGGCTCTATGCGGCGGGCACGGTGAGTTCGACATTCAGTTGGGCCAAGGACGGCGGTTTCCACATTGCCGACGCGTTCGTGTTCGGCCGAATCGCGGGTGCTCACGCCGCTCGTCGCATGAATTGAGCTCGAGTCCGAACGGTCGGCCGAATCCGCCGCCAGACCGTTCGGACTCTGCTGATCAGATCTCCAGTTCTCCTGAATGCTTTGAGGGCATGCGCGTAGCTCACTCACTGGGAGGTGGAAGGAGCTTCGCTGCGGCAGCTCGGGCCTCGAGCAACAGCTCTGCACGATTGTGCCCGCTGTTCCTGACGACGGATTCCTCGACACCCTTCACCACGACGATCGGCCCGTTGGCAATGTTCGCCAGGCCTTGTGCGGCAACGTCACGTGGTTCGGAGACCTGCAAACCGGGTGTATCCATCTTCAATCCGGCCCGTTCCATCGCAGGAGTGCGGGTCAGCCCCAGCACCAGCTCCAGGACGTCGACGTCGTAATCCCGCATCTCCAACCACAGTCCTTCCGCGAAGGTGCGGCAAAAGGACTTCACTGCCGAGTAGACACTGATCTGCGCCGAACCCAAGTATCCGCTCAACGAACCTGCGAGCAGGATTCCGCCTCGCCGGCGCTCACGCATGAGGGCACCGAAGTGCTGCACCAACTTCAGCTGCGCAGTGATGTTCAGGTCGATCACGGCCTGGAAACGATCGAGGTCGCCGGTGACGAACTCGTGGCCGTAGGTGTTCGCGCCCGCGTTGTAGATGAGCAGGCCCACTTCGAGATCCGCGGTGGCCTCCTTGATGCGATCGAAGGAATCCGCGGCGACCAGGTCGACCGACAGTGCCCGGACCTCGACTCCGCGGGCACGGCAGGCGTCGGCCGTCCTCGTGAGCGGCCCTTCCTTCCGCGCGAGCAGGACCAGGTTCATACCTTGTTCCGCAAGCTGTTCCGCGAATTCGGAACCTACGCCCTCCGAGCCGCCGGCGATGACCGCCCACGGCCCGTACTTCTGCATATCCATCAGGTTGTCCTCGATTCGATCGGTTACTTTTTCTGTCGCACAACATCTTCCACATCGGTCGATCATGAAGTCTTCATGGAAGGCGCCCCTCGAATGGTGCGAGGCTAGCCACAGCGGAGGAATGAGCCACCGGGACCTCCCGTAGATCGGGACATCACGGAGAACACTCGCGACCTCCGACATGGTCGTGGACCCTCGCGGCCGTATGCCGGCCTCCGGATTCGAGTCGACCCTCCGGGCGATCCGGACGGGCGAGGAGAAACCGGATCGCGCCGACCGGAGGAGGGAACGATTATCGGGCCGGCATGGTCGCCGAGTCGGCCGACTGTTCTGACCGTCTCGAGTCGCCGACGGGTCGGTACGCCGACACCTTCCGAGGACCCGAGGACTGCCCTGCTTGCGTGACCCGCTTCACAATTGCATCTGGGTGTGGCATTCTTCCTAATCGAAATACCCACGTCCTGGCGTTCAGAGCGCCGCGGTTGTAGGAGCAATTATGACGATTCAAGTGGAAGCCGATCACACGGCACCGAGCGCGGTCCTCGACCGCGTCGGCCTCGTGCTCGACGCCTTCGACGGGGCCGGGCGGCTCACACTCGCTCAGATCGTGCGGCGGACCGGTCTCCCGCGGGCGTCCGCCCATCGCATGCTCGAGCGCCTGGTGTCGATGCGGTGGCTGCACCGGGAAGGTCGCGACTACACCCTCGGACTTCGCCTGATGGAACTCGGTTCGCTCGCCGTGCACCAGGACAGGCTCCACACCACCGCGCTACCACACTTGCAGGAACTTCATCGCGTCACCGGCTTCGTCGTCCACCTCGCCGTCCTCGACGGCGACGACCTCGTCTACCTGGAAAAGCTCGGTGGACGTCTCGCAACGGCGGTCCCGACACGCATCGGCGGCCGGCGACCCGCGCGAAGCACCGCACTCGGCAAGGCACTCCTTGCGTACGAGGGCGCCCCGGGGGCGGTCTACGACGGTATTCGCGAGCACGGCATTGCCTTCGAGAAGGAAGAGTCGCTCGCAGGTTTCGGGTGTATCGCAGTGCCTGTCGGTCCCGTGGGTTCCGCGGTAGCCGCCGTCTCGCTGTGCGGGCCTCTGCCGCATCTACGGTTCGAGCACCGGCTGACCGCACCGGTTCGTATGGCCGCCACGGCCATCTGGAGAAAACTCGACCGCAATCACGTCGTTCCGACCCTGCAGAGTCGCCGTTCGCTCCGCACCGCACCCAGCGTCAGAGAACATCAATACGCCTGACCTGTAGTCCCCGGAACCCCGCAGTCAACGTTGGCCGGAATTCGCGTCGCCCTCATCTGCGACGCTCCTCCAGCTGCGCGGATTCCGGGGGCGGGGCATACCGAACTCGTCGATCTCGCTTTGCGCGAATCGTGCTGCTGCGTTGTCGATATCGTCGATCAATTGGTTCGACAACTCGATCTCGGCTCGGAAATACCGCTCGGCCCAGCGCAAACTCATCTGTGAGAATCCCCAGCCCGGCTCCCGATCGGAATGCTCCGCATGCTCTCCGGCGCGGCGCAACTTGTCTTCGAGGTTGACGATGTGGTCGCGCACAATCGCCTTCAGCTGCTCCGGGTCGTTGAGATGCCCCATGTACATGCGAAGCATCACACCGTGTTTGAGCACCGGAATTTCCACCGGCGCCTCACGGGACCACGTGCGCACCGCGTCGATTCCGGACTCGGTGATGGCGTAGACCCGCCGTCCCCTCGCACCCGGCTCGCTCACTGCACGGGACCGTACGAAGCCGAGCTTCTCGAGTTTCTTCAATTCCGCATAGACCTGGCTGACGGACGGACTCCAGTAGAAGAAGCCGATACTCCAGTCGGCCCACTTCTTCACATCGTTACCGGTGAGCTCCTCGCCGAACGACAACATACCGAGGACCGCCCAGCTCGTGGCAGGAAGGGCGGGATACGAATCGGCATTGTGTTCGGACACTTCGAAAGGGTAACAACGCCGGTGCACAGCGTTCGCTGTGAATCTCCCGCTGCGCGGGATCAAAGCCCCGACCGCGCCCCGATACGAATAACGTCGGCGCGACCGTTCTCGATGATGCCGCCACAGGAGCAACAATGACCGTTTCCGACGCCGACGTCCGTTCACAGCGAATCCGCACCACCGTGGAGGCCTATCTCGACGCTGTGGCGGCAGGTGTTGCCGCCGACATCGCCGCCCTCTACGCCCACGACGCCACCGTCGAGGACCCGGCCGGCAGCGAGCCCCGAGTGGGCCGGACCGCGATTGCGGAGTTCTACAAGGGTGTCGAGGGCACCGAGAACACCACCGAGCTGCTCACGCTCCGGGTCAGCGGGTCGACCGCCGCCTTCCACTTCCGGGTGATCACGAAGGCGGGTGAACAGACCTACGAAGTGGAGCCGATCGACATCATGACGTTCGACGAGGACGGACGCATCACCAGTATGCGTGCGGTGTGGGCTCCCGGCGACATGCGTGTTCGCTGACCGATCGGCGGGACACGGTTCGCACCCCGCATCGCAGGTGGCGGACACTGGAACGAACCGATCGATAGGAGCTTCTCTATGACAGCGGAACACGCGGTGCTGGATCCTCGGCGGATCCGGGACGTGATGGGCAATTTCTGCACGGGTGTCACGGTGATCACCGCGCTCGACGGCGACGAGCCGCTCGGCTTCGCGTGCCAGTCGTTCGCGTCCGTCTCGCTGGATCCGCCGCTCATCTCCTTCTGCCCCGCGCGTACGTCGACGACATGGCCGAAGATCCGCGCGATCGGCACCCTGGCCGTCAATGTCCTGTCCGAGAGCCAGCGGACGCTGTGCGGCGGATTCGCTGTGAGCGGCGGGAACAAGTTCCGCGGGGTGCGGTGGCAACCCGGTGACAACGGCGCACCGGCCATCGACGGGGCACTCGCGCGGGTGGAGGCGACCGTGGAAACCGAATACGAGGCCGGCGATCACACGATCGTGCTCGCGCGAGTCACCGGACTGACGTCTCTGCACTCCAACGGTCCGCTTCTGTTCTTCCAGGGCACCTACGGCGGTTTCGCACGGATGTGACGGGAATAGACGGTCATTCCGGGAGGTTGTTGCGGGGGTGTGCCCGGCGGCCGATACCGGGCCCCGACACGAAGGACTCCCGGTGACCGTTCCCCTCTCCATCCTCGACCTCGCACACATCGGCACGGGTGAGACCGCGCGCGAAAGCTTCGAGGCGAGCGTGAAGATGGCCCAGCTCGCCGAGCAGTGGGGCTATCGACGTATCTGGTACGCCGAGCACCACAACATGCCGACGATCGCATCCTCGGCGACCAGCGTGCTCATCGCGCACGTCGCGGCGCATACCTCGTCGATCCGACTCGGTGCCGGCGGCATCATGCTGCCCAACCACTCGCCGCTGACGATCGCCGAACAGTTCGGCACCCTCGCGACCCTGCATCCGGGCCGGATCGATCTCGGCCTCGGACGTGCACCGGGCAGCGACCAGAAGACGATGCGAGCGCTGCGACGCGACCCGTCGTCGGCCGACACTTTCCCGCAGGACGTTCTCGAACTGCAGGCCTATCTGCGCGGCAACTCGCGGATCCCCGGTGTCGATGCGATTCCCGGCAAGGGCACCGACGTTCCGCTCTACATTCTGGGATCATCCCTGTTCGGCGCGAAACTTGCTGCGATGCTGGGACTTCCGTACTCCTTCGCATCACACTTCGCTCCGCAGGCACTCGAGGACGCCGTGAAGCTGTACCGCCGCGAGTACCAGCCCTCCGCCGAGCATCCTGAGCCCTACGTCATCGCGGGCGTCGGCGTCATCGCCGCCGACAGTGCAGAGGAGGCTCTGTCACTGTTCGAGGCGACCAAACGCGCACGGGTCGTGCAGATGGTCGGACGCGGACGCACCTTCACCGACGAAGAGATCGACATGCTGCTCGAATCCCACGCCGGGATGCAGGTGCTCGAGATGCTTCGGTACACGGCCGTGGGCACTCCCGGCCAGGTGCGCGACTACCTCGACCGCTTCACGGAACGCGCGCAGGCCGACGAACTGATCGTCGTCTCTTCGGCCCCCGGACGCGACGCGTGGCTACGCTCCCTGGAACTGGTCGCGCAGGTCAGCGACCTGGTCTCGGCCTGACCGGCGAGGACTTACGCGCAAGGATACCGGCGGGTACACTGCGGCGACCGGTCAGAACCCGAGTCGTCAACCGCAGGAGCAGAATGAAGTACCGCACCCGCGCTGTCGCCGCTGCGGCTCTCACCATCGCGGCAACATTCACCGCGCCGGCCACCGCCGCAGCCGATTCGCCACCCGCCGACGGACCCACCATCACGGTGACGATCCGCAACGAGACCGACGCACCGATGGTGCTGACGTCGAAGGACAATCCTTACGGGAGCTGGGTCGACGAGCCGGCCACGGTGGTCCCGGCACGATCGAGCGAGACCGTATCGGCGAGCAGTTCCGACCGCCGAGGGTTCGGGGTCCAGGTCGACTACACGATGCCCGGTGACGCCACAGTCACGCTCATGGCCAACAACTACGGCACCGGCGTCGCGAACGGCGACGGTACCCACATCGAGGGCTCCAACCGCCACGGATATGCCGTGGCGGCGCGGGTCGATGCCGGATATCCCTTCATGACAGCAGAATTCGCCGTCACTCCCCGCTGACCGACTCAGCTGATACGACCGGGCCCGGAAGAACACGGAGG
>JAEZDV010000180.1 GCA_023417985.1 Actinomycetes bacterium
GGTGCACCCAGCGGGTGCACCTGGCGGTACGAGGTCAGTCCGTCGCGGCGACGAGCGGCTCGAGCGTGAGGTCGGGAAGTTCCTTCTGGATGTACTGCAGACGCCACTTGTCGCTGACGAGTGCGAGCAGGACACCGTCGGATCGCTGGAACACCTCCACGCCGCGCTGGCGGTTGAGTTCGTCGACCGAGGCGGCGTCCGTGCGCCGCGCGAGCGCGTAACCCAGAGGTTCGATCTTCGGCTCGACGTTGTACTCGGCCTTCATCCGCGCCGCGACGACCTCGAACTGCATGGGACCGACCGCAGCCATGACCGGCGAGGCGTCGCCGCGGATGTCGTTGCGCAGGATCTGCACCACACCCTCGGAGTCGAGCTGGTCGACGGCCTTACGGAATTGCTTGTATTTCGAGGCGCTTTCGGCACGCAGGATCGCGAAGTGCTCGGGCGCGAACGACGGGATCGGCGGGAACTCCACCTTCTTGTCGACGTACAGGGTGTGGCCCGGCGCGAGCGCGGTCGCGTTGACCAGACCCACCACATCACCCGGGTAGGCGTTCTCGACCGTCGTGCGTTCCCGGCCGAACACGGTGAGTGCGTACTTGGTGGCGAAGGGTTTTCCGGTCTGGGCATGGGTGACCACCATGCCGCGTTCGAACACACCCGAGACGACGCGCATGAAGGCCAGCCGGTCCCGGTGCGCGGTGTCCATACCTGCCTGCACCTTGAACACGACGGCACTGAACGGGTCGTCGACGTCGCGCGGGTTGCCGTCGATGTCGAGCCGGGCGCGCGGCGGCGGTGCCAGCGAGACAAGGGTGTCGAGAATCTGCCGGACACCGAAGTTGAGCATCGCGGACGCGAAGATCACCGGGGATGTCTGCCCGGCGAGGAACATCTCCTGGTCGTGGTCCTGCCCGCTCGCCGAGAGGAGTTCGGACTCCTCCGCGGCTTCGGTCCAGACCTCGCCCTCCCGGTCGGACGCCTCGTCCGCCGTCAGGTGCTCCTCGGGCGCGATCTTCGCACCACCGGCGGTGCGGGTGAACTTGACGTACTCGGTGGCGACGCCGTCCTCGCCGCGCCGCAGCAGACCACGGAAGTCGCCGGCGATACCGACCGGCCAGAACAGCGGTGTCGGGGTCAGGCCGATACGTTCGTCGATCTCGTCGAGCAGTTCGAGCGGTGCGCGGCCCGGCCGGTCCCATTTGTTGATGACGGTGATCACCGGAATGCCGCGGTGACGGCACACCTGGAAGAGTTTGAGCGTCTGCGGCTCGAGACCCTTCGCGGCGTCGATGAGCATCACGGCAGCGTCGACGGCGGTAAGAACGCGGTAGGTGTCCTCCGAGAAGTCGGAGTGGCCCGGCGTATCGACGAGGTTGATGACGTTGATCGTCTCGGACCCGTCCTCGTGGCGGGGCGACTCCGAAGAGGTGTAGTTGAACTGCAGCGCGGTGGAGCTGACGGAGATGCCACGCGCCTTCTCCATCTCCATCCAGTCGGAGACGGTGGATTTGCGTCCGGCCTTGCCGTGGACGGCGCCTGCCTCGGAGATGACCTTCGCGTGCAACGCGAGGGCCTCGGTGAGTGTGGACTTACCGGCGTCGGGGTGTGAGATGACGGCGAACGTGCGGCGACGCTGCGCCTCGGCACGCACTTCCTTGCCCGATCTGGGCTTCGGGACTCCGGTGGATTCGCTGACGGCCGAAGCGGGCGGGGTGCTCAACGCGGAAAACCTCTCGAAGCGGGACTGGTGCGGCTGTCGCCGGCAACTCGTCAATGTTACTCGGCGAGTCGTACGGTCATCTCGGTCGGATTCGTTCGACTCCGCCCGAGGTCTTGCTCAGTGGATACGGTTCTGGGCACCTTCGAGCCCGAGCCGCAGCAAGAGTTCCACGGCGTCGGCGCCTTCCTCGCACCACACCGCGAGGTCCTTGCGCTCGGCCGCAGAGAAGGGTTTCAGGACGTAATCGGCGGGGTCCTGCCGACCGGGGGGACGGCCGATACCCATACGTACACGCAGGTAGTCCTTCGTGCCGAGCGCCGACGACGTCGACCGGAGCCCGTTGTGCCCGTTCTCGCCGCCACCCTGCTTGAGCCGGATGGTCTCGAAGTCCAGGTCGAGTTCGTCGTGGATCACCACGATGTTCGCCGGATCGACCGAGAAGAACCTGGCGAGGTTCGCGACCGGGCCGCCGGAGAGATTCATGTACGTCCGGGGCTTGGCGATGATCACCTGGCGACCGTCGAGGCGCGCCTGCACGATGTCGGCATTGCTGCGCTTGTGAGCTCCGAACTTGCCGCCGACCCGCCCCGCCAGCACATCGGCCACCATGAAGCCGATGTTGTGACGGGTGTTCTCGTACTTGGGCCCGGGGTTCCCCAGCCCGACGACGAGCGCGGTGTCCTCGCTCACGTGCGTGTCCTTCCGTGGATCTACAACCACGTGCGGCCCCCCACCCCCCAGGATGACCCGCCGCACGAGTGACTTCAGGGTGAACCGGTGAAGGCTCAGGCCTCTTCTGTTGCTTCTTCGCCGGCGGGGGCCTCTTCGGCACCCTCTTCGCCCTCGAGCTCGTCGGCGGACGGAGCCTCGACGATGTTGACGAGCAGCAGCTCGGCATCGTCCTGGAGCACCGCGCCCGAAGGCAGCTCGACGCCACCGGCGAGGATCTGGGTACCGGCCTCGACACCCTCGATGGAGATCTTGATCTCCTCGGGAAGGTTCATCGCGTCGGCCTCGATCTTGATGGTGCTGACCTCGTTGACGACCAGCGTGCCGCTCGCGGCCTCGCCCTCGAGAACGACGGGCACCTCGACGGTGACCTTCTCGCCGCGCTTGACGACGAGCAGGTCGGCGTGCTCGATGTAGCGGCGGATCGGGTGGACGACGACGGACTTGGTCAGAGCGAGCTGCTCGGTGCCGTCGATGTCGAGGGTCAGGATGGCATTGGTGCCGTGGGCGCGGAGCACGGCGGCGAACTCGCGCGACGGGAGTGCGAGGTGCTGCGGGTCGGTGTTGTGGCCGTACAGCACGGCGGGGACCTGACCGTCGCGACGGGCGCGGCGCGCGGCGCCCTTGCCGAACTCGGTGCGGACGCTGGCTACGAGATTGTTCTCGTCGGACATGATGAAAAGGCTCCTACGCTGATGGCACTTCGTGGTCGGGTGTTCTCGGCGAGTGGGCCGGCACGCGCGACAGGAGCAGGTGCTCATCAAAGCCGCGGCCGCGTCGATCACGGTGATCCGGCACGTATGCGGTTCACCCTCGCCGAGACAACTCGATCCACTCTACCGGATTGCGCAGGTGGACGCGAACCCACGCAGGTGGCGATGGGTTCATGCCGCTGCGAGTGTCCGCACGGCCGAGAGGAACCGGTCCATGTCGGAGGGGGAGACGAAGTAATGGGGTGAGGCCCGGACCACCGCGTCGAGGCGACGCGCCGACATGTCGAGCAGGGTGGAACTGCGGGGGCTGACCGTGACGGTCACCGCCTGTTCTGCGAGCGCATCCCGCAGCGCGCCCGGGTCCCGGTCGTCCACCGTGAAGGAGACGATCCCGCTGCGCCGGTCGCCGAGATCTCGCACTGCCACGCCCGGTATGCGGTCGAGACCGTCGCGCAGGTGTTCGGCGCGATACCCGACCGCCTCCGCGACCTCGTCGATCCCGAGACCGAGCAGGTAGTCGACCGCTGTGCCCAGCCCGAGCCGGGCCGCGACGTCGGTCTCCCACATCTCGAACCTGGTGGCGTCCGGTGCGTACTCGAAGTCGTCGGGCGCCGTCCACACAGCGCTGTGCAGATCGATTACGGCGGGCTCGAGTTCCGGGATCAGACCGGGGCGCACGTGGAGAAAACCCGTGCCGCGTGGTCCGCGCAGCCACTTGCGGCCGGTGCCCGACAGCGCGTCGACATCGAGTTCACGCACGTCGACCGGCAACTGGCCCACCGACTGGCACGCGTCGAGCAGCACCAGCGCACCGACCGCGTGCGCGGCGTCGGCCACTTCGCGCACCGGGTTGACGAGCCCGCCGTTGGTGGGGGCATGCACCACCGACACCAGCCGGACGCGTTCGTCGAGCATTCCGGTGAGCGCGTCGAGGTCGACGCGCCCGGACGGATCCGACGGCACCACCTCCACTTGCGCCCCGGTCGCCCGCGCTCGCTGAAGCGCCGCGACAGCGTTGGCCGCGTACTCGGCCTGCGAGAGCAGGATCCGGTCGCCGCGCTGCAGAGGGACCGCATAGAAGAAGGAGGTCCAGGCGCGTGACGCACCGTCGGAGAGCGCGAGGGATTCCGCAGGAGCGCCGAGGAGACGGCCGAGGGAGGTCTTCACCGCGGCGAGATCGTCGCGACGTTCGTTCGCGGCCGCGTATCCACCGACCTCGGCTTCCCGGCGCAGGTGTGCGACGACCGTGTCGACCACCGGCGTGGGTGGAAGCGACGAGCCGGCGCTGTCGAGGAACACCCGTTCGAAGCAGCCCGGGGTGTCCCGGCGTGCCTGCTCCACATCCAACATCGGCGCATCCCCTCGGCGAACGGTCTCGTCGCACGGAATCTAACCGGTCGCAGGGCGTGCGGGGAGCGATCTCCCCGCGATGCGCGCCGACGCGCGTTAGTCTCGTTCGCAGACCTTGTCAGGCAGCCGAGGGGGGTGAATCGAGTGGTGATGGCGATCAACTTTCCGGTGTCGCACGCTCGGGCGGGACTCGGCACACGCGCGGCGGCGGAAAAGCATGTCCGGGACGTGAGTTTCCGGGCGGGCCCGCCGCGGCTGATCGGTGTGGAACTCGAGTGGCTGACCGCGCGCGCCGACGTCACGGCGGCACGCCCCGAGCTGACCTCGCTCGTCGAAGCGCTCGGCTCCCATGCGCCCCGTACGGTGATGCCGTCGTCGTCGGAGCGGCCGCTGCCGTCGGGCAGCGTCGTCAGCGTCGAGCCCGGCGGGCAGATCGAGCTTTCGAGCGCTCCGTGCACCTCCGCACGACAGGTGTGCGACAGGCTCACCGCCGACGCCAGGATGCTCCGTGCGCTTCTCGCCCGTCGTTCGGTGGCGATGCTCGACGGTGCCGCCGACGGCGTCAGGCCGCCGCAGCGACTGTTGCGGACACCCCGGTACGGGGCGATGGAGATGAGGTACGACCGGATCGGTCCGATGGGCCGGCTGATGATGAACAACACCGCTGCTGTGCAGGTCAGTGTCGATGCCGGCACCGACGCCGACGAGATCGACCGGCGCTGGAAACTGTTGCACTCGATGGGGCCGGCGATGATCGCCGCATTCGCGTGTTCACCCCTCATGCGCGGTGCTCCCGAAGGGGAGTGGGTCTCGCAGCGGATGCGGGCGTGGATGGCTCTCGATCCCGAACTCTTCGAGGTTCCCGGCCCGGCCGGTTATCCGGCGTGGGTGGTCGACGCGCCGTTGACGTGTGTGCGGACCGGGGATCCGGAATGGCATGTACCCGCGGGCGCCTCGTTCGCAGATTGGCTCGACGGAGGTCTGGACGGCGAGATCGGGCGCCGCCCGACGGTCGGGGATCTCGACTACCACATGACCACCCTGTTCCCGCCGGTGAGGCCGTGCGGTCACCTCGAGGTGCGGTACATCGACGCTCAGCCCGGCGACATGTGGCAGGTGCCGGTCGCCGCCGTAGAGGCGCTTCTCAGCACGCCGTCCGTCACGGAAGAGGCGACCGCCGTCGCCGCACCCGTCCGGCAGTTGTGGAGCGAAGCGGCTCAGGTGGGGCTCGCGTCGGTCGAATTGCGTGCCGCCGCAGCGGGTTTGCTGTCGCTCGCGGCGGAGTCCTCCCGCGACATGCGCTTCACAGCCGCCCTCGATGCCGCCGCCGCGCGATGCCTGCGGGGGCGGAGCCCGGAGGTGACCGGCCGGTGAACTCCGCGCGTACTCGGCTGCGCAGGCATCTGGAGCGTGCGCGTGACCGGACGCGGTTCCTGACCGCTGTCCCGGATGCCGAACTGACCACGCAGCATTCGCCGCTGATGAGTCCGCTGGTGTGGGACCTCGTGCACATCGCCAACCAGGAAGAACAGTGGCTCGTGCGCGGTGTCGGCGGTCGCCCGCCACTGCGGGACGGCATCGACGGCCTTTACGACGCCTTCCTCCACCCCCGCGCGACCCGTCCGGAGTTGCCGCTGCTCGGACCCGACGAGGCGCGCCGGTACGTAGACGAGGTGCGGGCCGCTACCTGGGAGGCCCTCGAGAATGGGGCTTTCGACTCGGAACTCACCCGCGACGGCTTCGTCTTCGCCATGGTCGCGCAGCACGAACAGCAACACGGCGAAACGATGCTTGCCACCCATCAGTTGCGGGAAGGGCCACCGTTGCTCGACGCGCCCGAGGCGCCGCGGCAGGGGAGAGAGCCCGAGCAGTCGCAGATTCTCGTACCCGCCGGCGTGGTCGAGATCGGCACGTCGAGCGACCCCTGGGCACTGGACAACGAGAAGCCCGCGCACCGAGTCCACGTGCCCGAGTTCCGGATCGACACCGTGCCGGTGACCAACCGGCGTTACCTCGACTTCGTCGAGGACGGTGGGTACGAGCGCGAGGAGTACTGGAGCCCGGAGGGATGGAAGCATCGCGGTGACGCCGGGCTCGAGGCACCCCGCTTCTGGACCTACGATTCGTCCGGCCGACGCGCCCGGTGGAGTTTCGGGCGGCTCGTCGAACTGCATCCCGACGAGCCGGTCGTGCACGTCTGTTTCTACGAAGCCGAGGCGTTCGCGCAGTGGGCAGGCGGGCGATTGCCCACCGAGTTCGAGTGGGAGAAGGCGGCGCGGTGGGACCCCGAGACCGGTCGCAGCCGGGTGTATCCCTGGGGTGACGACGAGCCCGGCCCCCAGCATGCGAACCTCGGGCAGTGCCATCTCGGTCCCGCCGTGGTGGGCGCATACCCGGCGGGAGCGTCGCCGCTCGGTGTCCACCAGTTGATCGGCGACGTGTGGGAGTGGACGTCCTCGCCCTTCGAACCGTATCCGGGGTTCCGGGCGTTCCCGTACCCGGAGTACTCGGAAGTGTTCTTCGGCAACGACTATCGGGTATTGCGCGGGGGTTCCTTCGGAACCGATTCGGTCGCGTGCCGCGGCACGTTCCGCAACTGGGACCTCCCTGTCCGCCGTCAGATCTTCGCCGGGTTCCGCGTCGCGTATCCGCCCGTCGGCGCCGGGGAGCCGGATGTGTAGACACCTGGGCTACCTCGGCCCCGCCACCGATCCCGACGATCTTCTTCACCGTGGATCCAATTCGCTTGTCCGGCAATCGTTCGCTCCCCGCGACATGCGCGGCGGCGGCACGATCAACGCTGATGGTTTCGGTGTGGGCTGGTGGGCCGACGACGGGGAGTTCGGCCGATACCGGTCGTCCACTCCCGTCTGGTCGGATCCTTTTGTCAGCGAAGGCATGTCGAGCATACGCGGTAGTGCGCTGATGGTTGCGCTGCGGTCGGCGACGGAGGGAATGCCCGTCGAACGATCCGCGTCGGCACCGTTCGGAGACACACGCTGGGGGTTCAGTCTCAACGGCGTCGTTCGAGGCTGGCCCGGGTCCGTCGCCGAGCTCGCGTCCGCGCTGGACGTGACGGACCTGTTGCGCCTCGAGGCTCCGACCGATGCCGCGACGCTGTGGTTGCTGCTGCGTTCCCGCCTGCGCTCCTCGACCCCCGACCTCGCCCTGATGTCCCTGGTGCGCGAGATCATCGGACGCGCTCCCGAGTCACGGCTGAACATGTTGCTGTGCAACGGTTCCGAAATGTGGGCGACCGCCTGGTACCACTCCCTGTGGACGCTGGTCGACGAGGATCTCGCGATCGTGGCCTCGGAACCGTACGACGACGACCCGCGCTGGCAACCGGTACCGGACCGTCACCTCGTTCATGTAGTGCCCGGAAGGCTCATCGTCACACCACTGGAGGTCAACGCTCCATGAAAGTAGACGTCTATCTCGAACCCGGAGAACTCGACGAGAAGCTGCGAGCCGACGCATATCGAGGATTGACGTCGACACCGAAGTACCTCTCGCCCACCTGGTTGTACGACGCGCGGGGAAGCGAACTCTTCGAAGAGATCACCCGGCTGCCCAAGTACTACCCGACCCGCACGGAATTCGGGTTGTTGCGCCGATACGCGGGAGAGATCGCCGATTCGGCGCGACCGGCGATCCTCGTCGAACTGGGTTCGGGGTCCTCGGAGAAGACGCGGGTGCTCCTCGATGCGCTCGATCCGTACATTCACACCTACGTGCCCCAGGACGTGTCGGAGCCTGCTCTGCGCACCGCCGTGTCACAGTTGTCGGCCGAGTACCCGAACCTGCTTGTGCACGGGGTGGTGGGCGACTTCACCGAGTCGCTCGACCGGTTGCCGTCCGGGGGTCGCCGCATGGTGGCCTTCCTCGGCGGCACGATCGGCAACCTCGTCCCGGAAGAGCGCGCCGACTTCCTCTCCGGACTCGCCTCGATTCTCGAGCGCGACGAGTGGCTCCTTCTCGGAGCAGGGCTCGTCGTCGATCCCGAGCTTCTCGTCCCCGCCTACGACGATGCCGCGGGCGTGACAGCAGAGTTCGACCGGAACGTCCTGCGCGTGCTCAACACCCGCCTCGGTGCAGACTTCGACCCCGACCGTTTCGTCCACCGTGCCGTGTGGGACGCCGAGAACGAGTGGATCGAGATGCGCCTCGAGGCGACGGAACCGATGACGGTGTCCGTGCCCGGACTCGATCTCGAGGTGTCGTTCGAGAAGGGCGAGCAGATGCGCACCGAGATCTCCGCCAAATTCCGGCTCGACCGCTTGGGCGCCGAACTCGATCGCGCCGGGTTCGTCGTCCGTCGCGAGTGGATCGACTCCGACGGCCGGTTCACCGTACTCGGCGCAGCACGTCGCTGAAAACCGGCCGGACGCGGGGCCCGGTGCGAGTGGTTGTCCCCCTCCGGAGGGATCCGGGGCGGTTGGACACCCGGGCTCGTCCGGAGAGAGGGTGGTGGGTATGGAAGCCCCGCCCCGCCCGGTTCTGACCACCCCGGTGCTGCTGCTCATGGCAGTGGCCACGGGATTGTGCGTCGGCGGAAACTACTTCAACCAGCCGTTGCTCGAGTCGATAGCGACCGCGCTGGGCACGTCGCACTCGGCGGCAGCGGCGACCGTCACCGTGGCCCAGGTGGCCTATGCCGCGGGTCTGGTCTTTCTGGTGCCTCTGGGCGATGTGTTTCCGCAGCGGCGCCTGGCCGTGACCCTCATGCTTGCCGCCGCGGTCGGTCAGGCGATCAGTGGTTTCGCGCCCAGCATCGGGGTGCTCATGGTGGGCACCGCGATCGCGGGCCTGTTCTCGGTGGCCGCACAGGTGCTGGTGCCGTTCGCGGCGACCCTTGCCACTCCGGATCGACGTGGCGCTGCTGTCGGCACGGTGATGAGCGGCTTGCTCGTCGGCATCCTCCTCGCCCGGAGTGTCGCGGGGATGCTTGCGGAAGTCGGTGGCTGGTCGACGGTCTACCGCATCGGCGCGGTCCTCACGGCAGTCGTCGCACTCGCGCTGTGGCGAGTTCTGCCGGCGACGACTCCGACGGCACGCCAGGGTTACGGCGCGACCCTGCGCTCGCTCGGCACCCTCGTCTTGGAGTACCCCCGGCTGCGGACACGTGGGCTGATGGGGGGCCTCAGCTTCGCCTCGATCAGCGCGATGTTCTCCACGATGGCGTTCCTGCTGTCCGGTCCCGAGCACGGACTCCGGGAACTCCAGATCGGTCTCGTCGGTCTGGCAGGTGTGGTCGGAGCCGTCGCCGCCTCCGTGGTCGGGCGACTCGTCGACCGGGGGCTCGCCTGGCTGACCACCGGCGGCGGGATCGCTGCCCTGGTCGTCTCGTGGGCGGCACTGGGGGCAGGATCGGTGTCGCTCGTGTGGTTCGTGGTCGGGATGATCGTGATCGACCTCGCGGTGAACATGGTCCACATCACCAACCAGAACATCGTCTACGCGCTCGATCCGGAGGCCCGTTCGCGGATCAATTCCGTGTACATGACGACCTATTTCGTGGGCGCGGCCTCGGGCTCGGCGCTCGGTGCCGCCGCGTGGACGTTCGGTGGATGGGCGTCGGTCTGCACGCTCGGTGTCGGTCTCGCGTTTCTCACCGCTGCGGTGTGGGTGGTGGACGTGCGGGTCGCAGCGAAAGCAGGCAGGAGCGAATCGGAACCGGCGGTCACGACTCCTCGGTGACGGGCAACAGTCGCAGTTCGCGGGCCCGGCCGACGGCTTCGGATCGCGAGTGCGCCCCCAGCTTGCGATAGGCGCTGCGCAACTGGGTCTTAACCGTGTTGGCGGAGACGAACAGTGCTCGGGCGATCTCGGCGTGCGTCGAACCCTCACAGAGCAGGGTCAGCACGTCGGTCTCGCGCGGCGACAACTCGACGCGCGCCACCCGTTCGGCGAACACACCGGCGACGGGGCCGCCGGGCGCTGCTGTACCGCTCATCTCCTGCAACTGTTCCGCGGCTCGCGGCGGCAGCAGGGTGAAGGCGCGCTGGTTCCCGAGAGCCGACGCGAGGGTGCAGGCCCGCTGCCAGTCGCGCACGGCGTCCTCGCGATTCTCCATCTCGAGGTGAGAGGCCGCAGCGATGAGGAGTGCCTCGAGATGTGCGCGGGGGTAATCGCATTCCGGCCACGGCACGTGCCGGAGCCTCGTCAGTGCGGCATCGGGATCACCGGTCATCAGTTCCACCCGCGCGGCGGCGACGATCAGAACGGGATGGTCGTCGGGACCCTCGCCGGCACGGGCGAGAGCGAGGTTGCCGTTGCCGAGCGCCAGTTGCAGATCCACTTCCGCGGCGCCGAGCAGCACCCGGGAGAGCGAGCCGGGCCCGTGGCGGTCGCGGTGCGATGCGATCAACTGGTGGACGCAGGTCAGTCCGTCGTACGACTCGCCTGTCGCAAGGGCGTGGTACGCCCGGCAATAGGCGACGAACGCCCACAGTTCCTCCGACTCGCCCGGGGTACCGAGCAGCTCGAGGGTGTGGTGTGCGGCGTCGAGATCGAGGGCGTCGAGATGGAGCAGGGTCGTCGCTGCCCGGCCGCTCACGCACACCACCGGACGCCAGTGCGTTGCAGTGGGTCCGGCCCGCTGCTCGAGGTCCAGCCACTCGCGCGCACGCGGGTTGTCCCCTCGCACTGCCCAGTTCAACGCGGAGCTACCCGCCGCGTTCTGGATCGCGAAGGTGATTCCCGATGCGTAGGCGCCCCGATAGGCGCGGCGGAACGCGGCGGTCGACCGGTCCAGCGACCCTGCGAGCTGGAGGGTGATGGCCCACTGCAAGCGAAGCACCGGCAACTGGGGTGCGATGGCGTCCGGCTGGTGTTCGAGAATCGAGTCGACCAGCGGTTCGAGGAGCAGCGTCCGCTGCGCGGCCTCGGTCACCCGGCCCCCGACCCGCAACGCCAGTGTCTGGATCGTCCCGACGAACAGCGCCTGGCGCGCCTCTTTCGTCTTGCCGAGTTCTGAGAGTTCGGCGGGGTCGGACGGAAGCGACGCATGCAGGATTGCGTGCTCGTCGAGCATCTGGGTGAACAGTGCGCGCCCCGCGAGAATCGACGGATGGTCGGCGAGCGTCTCTTCGGGGAGCCCGCGCAGGATCCTCACGAACGATCCGAAGTGCTTGTCCACCATGGTGACCCAGGAATCAAAGACGATTTCCTGTGCCATCCCCCAATCGCCGGCTTCCACGGCGTACAGGGCGGCCTCGACGGGATTTCCATCGAGGCGGTGCCGCCTGGCCAACTCGCCGAGGAGGGCGTCGGCATGTCCCGGCCGGGTTGTCCGCGAAACCTCGAGGGCGGCGGAGCGCACGGCATCGTTCCAGCGCCACACCCGGCCGGGCCGGGAGACGACCAGCAAACCGCAGGCCGTCATGAGGTTCAGAATCTTCGCGGGATCCGGGTGCCGGGTCAGTTCGGCGGCGCCGATCGCGTCGGTGTTGTGCACGGCTGCGATCGAGAGCGCGAAGGCGCGTGACTCGTCGTCCAGTTCGGCGAGACGTGCCTCGGTGTAACGCTCGACGACGTGTGCGAGATGCGGGTTCGGCACCCCGAAGGCGTCGACGAGTCGCCCGGGTACCGCCCTGGCGAGTCGCACGCACGCCGCGAGGTGCACGGGGACACCACCCAAGGTGCGGTAAAGAGCGTGAACTTCGGCCTCGGTACGTGCGAGGCCCGAATAGCGGAACAACTCGATGGTCTCGCCGAGCGTGAACGCGATCTGGTCGGCCGAGATGTAATTGTAATCGACCCCGTGCGCGGCGGCATCCGACAGATCGGTGTCCGTTGTTCCGGCCAGGCACACGATCACGTCGACGGACGGGCAGCGGTCGAGCAGTTCGTAGACGCAGGGCAGTGTGGTCGCGGGGTCGTGGACACCGGCCAGCACCAGCAGGATCGGCCCCGGCGAGGTGCTGAACGCGTGCACCACGTGGGGGAAGGGATCTGTTCCGGGCGCCTCGGCACCGTCTGTGCGGGCGAACTTCTCGTCGGCGTGGTCCCGCAGCGTGGCGAGGACGGCCTGCCACGTCGCGTAGTGGCCGGGTTCCGGCGTATTCGACGGCACCCACACCACAGTCCGCCCGTCTGCGCCGCCATCGTGCAGCCAGGACGCGACGAGTGTGCGCTTGCCGTATCCGGGGGGTGCGTCGAGCACGGTCAAGGGTGCCCCCCGGTCGAGAGCCGAGGAAAGCCGGGGTCGCGGGAGAGCCGATGCGAGAGCGCGCCACTGGGGTACGCCGACACGACCGGCGGAGACACTCACGCAAGCTCCTTCGGGGATCGCCCGGCTGCTCACGCCGAGGCGTGAACAGGCCTGGTCGACAAGAGACTACCCGGTCGGATGTGTGCGGTGCCTGGTAAATCCGTGCTCAGGACGAGGAAGATATCGCGCGCAGGGGCTCGAGGAGCTCCCGTCGGAAAAACGACACGAAGCCGTCGGGGTCGGGTCCGGCATTCATGAACACGAGATGGTCGTACCCGGCGTCGACGTGCGTTCGCGCCAGATCGAGATATGCCTCCGGATCGGTGCCGCACACGAAGTTCTCCAGGATGTCTTCGCGCCGTACGGTTCCGGTGGCTGCGTCGAAGTTCACCGGATTGGGAAGCTCACTCATGACCTTCCAGCCCGTCACACCCCACCGGTTGGTACGCAGTGCGGCGTCTGCGGCGTCGTCCGCGTTCGGCGCCCACGCCACCGACATCTCCGCGTAGCGTGGTCCGGTTCCACCGGCGCCGCGATAGGTTTCCACGAGGTCGGGTGACGGCTCCGTGGTGAACAATCCGTCTCCGTACTCGGCCGCCAGTCGTGCCGCGTCCGGTCCCCCCGCTGCGACGATGATGTCCGGTAGCACCTCCGGCAGGTCGAAGACGCGGGCTTCGTCGAGCTGGAGGTATTCGCCGTCGTAGCTGTGGTACCCGCCGGACCAGAGCAGGCGAATGATGTCGAGTGCTTCCCGGAACATCACGTGACGGTGCCGCACGGACGGGTACTCGTGGCCCACGACATGCTCGTTCAACCGCTCACCCGAGCCCACGCCCAAGCTGAACCGGCCGTCCGAGAGCAGCGCGACCGTGGCGGCCGCTTGCGCGATGATCGCCGGGTGGTACCGGATGGTGGGGCACGTGACGCCGGTGGCGAGTCCGACCGTCTCGGTGCGGGCCGCTATCGCGCCGAGCACCGACCAGGCGAAGGGCGAGTGACCTTGCACGTCGAGCCAGGGGTGGTAGTGGTCGCTGATCTCCACGAAATCGAAACCGGCGGCTTCCGCGGCCACGGCCTGCCGCACCAGCTCGGCGGGACCGAACGCTTCGGAAGCGAGCTTGTATCCGAACTCCATGAGTACTCCTCGGGCAAACGAGAGGGGGAACCTTTCGGCGGGTACCCGGCCGGCCGTCTCGAAAACGGCCCCTGAAAAATCGAAAGCGGCCCCTGAAAGCGGCTCTCGGCACAGTGCAGGCCGGGAACCCGGCACACCCGTCTTCCGCACTTCTTCCTTATCGCTCCGCTGTAGGGTGACAGCACGGATCTCGTGGGGGGATCCGGACGATTCGTCAGGGATTCGGGGGCCGCCGTGCATCGTCGGGGAGCGACGACCGTGATGCTCACAGCCGTGGTCGCCGTGCTGTGCGTCGTCCTCGCCGCGTGTGCCACCGTGGTCGCGGGCACCTCCCCGGTGCCGCCGCCCCGCCAGCCGGACCGTATCGAACCGAACACCTACAGTCAGCGAGTCTCGGCTGCGGACAAGGTGGCGCTCGAACTCGCGGAGCGGCTCCGTCGCCTCGACCCGTGCGGGCTCATGCCCGAAGCGGTGGTCGCGGATTACGGAGACGTGCGCAGGTTCGGACCGGAAGAAGGGTTCGACACCTGCACGGCCGTACTCCGGTCGCCCGGCGGTGACGACGGCGACCTGTCGGTCACGCTGGACCTGTCGGCGCCGCCCCGTGACGTGGCCGATCGTCCTCTCCGCTTCGGCGACAACAAAATCCAGCGATCTCGAATCGTCGGCGAGTCCACCGCCGAGTGCACGGTGCGGTTCGTCCTCGATCTGCCGGTGACGGCGTTCGTCGACGGTGAGCCACCGGTCCGCGCGGCGACTGTTCGTGCGGTCGAGGATTTCCCACCCGGTGTCGCGCCCGACTCGCAGACGGTGTGTGAGGTGGCCGAGAGAACCCACACGGTGGCGGTGGAAGCGCTTCGGGCTCTGCCTGCTCGCCCCGTCAGCGGCCCGGGCAGGATTCGGCTTGCTGCCGCCGATCCCTGCGAAATCGTCGGATGGTTCGCGCCCGAGGACCTCCTGCATTGGGCCGTCGACACCGATCCCTACAGCTGCGACTACTCGGTGCGCCTGCCCGGCGGTGGCGCGCAGACCTGGACGGTGCGGTTCGTGCTCGAGCCGGACGCGGAACCGGTGGCCGGGCCGGGTGTCGAACGCGTGACCGCGGCGGGTCGCAGCATCGTCGTACGGAGCGACGGAGATCGGTGTACGGCGGCAACGCCGGTGGAGGGCATCGTCGACACGAACCGCGTGGCCGCCCCGGCAGACGAGCGGGCGTCCGGGCGAACCGTGCCGACCGTCGTCGTGTCCGCCGCCGACGGCAGATGCGGAGGTCTGCCGGCGTTGGTAGCGGAACTCGCGGACCTCGCGCTGACGTGAGCGGTCACGTGCGGGTCGTCAACAGGAACGACAGATAAACACCGTACGTGCCGATGAACAGTGCGCCTTCGGCTCGCGACAAGCGGCGGCCGCTGAGAAACGCAGGGATGCACAGAAATGCGACGGCCGCCATCAGCGGCAGGTCGACGCGGACGATCTCGTCGGGCACCGCCATGCCACCGGGGGTCGCGAGCACGGTCGCGCCGAGGATGAAGACGATGTTGTAGACGCTCGAGCCGAGCAGGTTGCCGATGGCGATGTCGCGCTCGTCGCGGATCGTGGACACGATCGTGGTCACGAGTTCGGGGGCGGAAGTTCCGATCGCTACGACGGTCAGGCCGATCACGGTGTCGGACACACCCAGCGCCTGCGCGGACGCGACCGCGGCGTCGACGAGAACTTCCGCGCCGAGCACGACGATCGCGATCCCGCCGAGCAGCATCGCGATCTCGGTGAGTGTCGCGCCGAGACGCCACGGGACCGGGTCCGGGGAGAACTCGCCGGCGTACTCGAGACGGACGGCCGCGGCTTCGGCGCGCCCGGCGCGGACCACGAGCACCGTGTAGAGCAGGCCGAACGCGATGAGACCGGCGCCCTCGGCCGGTGTGATCCGCCCGTCCGCCGAGGTCACCCAGAGCAGGACCGCAGCCAGCGTAATGGCCGGAAGATCGATGCGAAGCGTCTGGGTCCCCAGATGGAGAGTGCGGATGAGCGCACTGAGCCCGAGGATCAACAGCAGGTTGACGATGTTGGTGCCGACGATGGCACCGAGCGCGAGGCCGGAGTTTCCGGTTGCGGCGGATTCGATGCCCACCGCAAGTTCGGGTGCGCTCGTTCCCAGCGCTACGACGGTCACTCCCACGACGATCGGAGTGATGCCGAGACGGGCGGCGAGCCGGGAACCACCGCGCACCAGCACCTCTGCCCCGACGACCAGAATCACCAAGCCGGCGACGAGACCGAGGACAGAATTCATCTGCGAAAGAGTATCGCGGAGGCCGGTGGATGGCTTCGCGGCGCGGGAGGACCTACTTCGAAGCGGCGCTCAGACGGGCCTTCTCCAGCGCTGCGAGCGTGCGCAGGACCGTGGCCTTCTGCTTCTCGAGATCGCTGCGGCGAGCGCGGGCGGCGAGACCGTTCTGCTCGGCGACGCGGGCAAGTTGCGCGTCGATCGCCGTAAGCTGGTCGAGCAGCGCGAGGGCGCGGGTCTGGATCTCGTCGATGTCGACCGCTCCCGTCTTGACGGGAGCCGCAGCCTTCGCCGACGCCGACGCGGGGCGAGAGCTACCGGCGGAAGCGGTGGTCGAGGGCCGCTTGACGGCCGGCTTGCTCTCCGCGACGACCGCAGCCGCACGCGGGCGCAGTGCCTTCCGGACGAGTTCGGGGTCGGGCTGGTGTTCGAGGCGGATCTCGTTGAGCACCCGCCGGGAATCACGGGCACCGAGGCGATGCTCGTACTCTTCGTCGTCGTCCGACTGCAGAGTGCCACCGATGGGACGCAGGCCGTACATGCCCATGAACCGGCGGGCCTCTTCGATCACGGATTCGTGGTGACGGCAAGTCGCGCAGCGGGGTTCGTTGCGGTACTCCTCGACGGACTCGGTGCCGCCGCACCAGACGCATGCTCCGGGAGACCACCGTCGCGAGGTCCGGATTGTCGTGGTTTCCGTGGGGGCCTCGAGAGTCTGCGCGTCGATCACGAGGAGCAACCTTAGGTCAGAACCCGGCCGTTGCGGGACCCCCCTCGAACGTGACCTGCGTCGGAACCCGCCGGAAGTGACGAAGATCATCGCGAGCAAGGTTTAGAGGCAAACCATTGCGGCACACTGCAATTCCATACCGGATGGTCTGCTGGTCAAGAAGCGGTCGCCGCGGTCAGCCACGCGACCAGAGGACGGAATGCGCCCCAGGACTCGCGCACCTCGTCGAGGGTGCGCGTGCTGTCGATCCAGGGTGGCGAGATTTCGCTGCGACCGGCCGTCAGCGACCGGTGACGCAACAGTTCCAGACGGGGGTGTTCGGGATCGACGCCCCGCGGCTTGGTCTCGAGGGTCTCACCCCCGATGTCGTAGCCGGACCGTCGAAGTCGTCGCACGATCGCGGCGAGTTCGGTTCCGCGCCGCTCGTCGTCGACGGCCTTGCGGTAGGCCGCCACCTGCGCGGGCGATCCCGAATAGAACCCGCCGGCGATCCTCAATCCTGCCGCGTCGATCTGGACGTAGTAGCCGACGCCCGGTGCGGTCGGGACGAAACCACCCTGATGGGTCTTGTAGGGGGTCTTGTCGTGACTGAACCGGACATCCCGGTACGGCCGGAAAGCCTTTCCCTGCCCGAATTCGTCTTCGAGAGCGGCGAGCAGGGCAAGCATCGGGCCGCGCACGCAGTCGTCGTAGACGGCTTTGTGCGCGGCCCAGAACGGTTTGCTGTTGTCGGCCTCGAGGTCTTCGTAGAAGTCGAGAGCCGCGGTCGGGAAACCGGTGAACATCGAGGGGAACGCCTTTCGGTCCGAGTGGCCCGGAAGTGCGCCACCTCGTGACGCTCTGTCTAGGCGACGCCGTTGAACAGCGAAGTCACCGAACCGTTCTCGAAGACTTCACGGATGGTCTGTGCCAGCAGAGGGGCGATCGTCAGCACGGTCAGCGTCTCGAACTGCTTCTCCGCCGGGATCGGCAGCGTGTTCGTGACGATGACTTCCTTCGCACCGCACGACGCGAGGCGTTCGGCGGCCGGGTCGGACAGCACGCCGTGGGTGGCGGCGATGATGACATCACCGGCACCGGCTTCCTTCAGGACGCGGACGGCGCCGGCGATCGTGCCACCGGTGTCGATCATGTCGTCGATGAGGATGCATGTGCGGCCCTCGACCTCGCCGACCACGCGGTTCGACTTGACCTGGTTCGGCACGAGGGGGTCGCGGGTCTTGTGGATGAACGCCAGCGGAGCACCGCCGAGCGTGTCGGCCCACTTCTCGGCGACGCGGACGCGGCCGGAGTCGGGGGAGACGACGGCGATGTTGTCGACGCCGTACTTGCCGCGGATGTACTCGGCCAGCTGGCCCTGCGCGTGCATGTGGTCGACGGGGCCGTCGAAGAAGCCCTGGATCTGGTCTGTGTGCAGGTCGACCGTGATGATGCGGTCGGCGCCCGCGGTCTTGAGCAGGTCCGCGATGAGGCGGGCCGAGATGGGTTCGCGGCCGCGGTGCTTCTTGTCCTGACGCGCGTAAGGGTAGAACGGCAGGATTGCGGTGATGCGCTTGGCGGAACCGCGCTTGAGCGCGTCGATCATGATGAGCTGTTCCATGACCCACTGGTTGAGCGGGAACGGGTGGCTCTGGAGCACGAACGCGTCGGAGCCTCGCACCGACTCGTCGAAGCGGACGAAGATCTCGCCGTTGGCGAAGTCACGTGCCGTCTGGGGGGTGAGGGGTACACCCAGTTCCTTGGCGACCTGCTCGGCCAGCTCGGGATGTGCCCGGCCGGCGAAGAGCATCAAGTTCTTCTGGTTGTCGATCCAATTGGTCACTGGTCCTGGCCGTCCTTCTGCCGATCGTGGTCGTGCTGCTGTGCTCTCGATGCTGCCTCGGCAGCTGCGGTTCCGGCGCGGTTTCGCTGGACCCACCCGTCAATATTGCGCTGTGGCGCGCCCGACACCGCCAGCGCCCCCGGTGGGACGTCGCGGCGGAGTACCGTTCCGGCTCCGGTGTAGGCGCCGTCACCGACTGTCACCGGCGCTACGAACATGGTGTCCGAGCCGGTCCGCACGTGGGATCCGACCACCGTGCGGTACTTCTCGACACCGTCGTAGTTGACGAACACGCTCGACGCGCCGATGTTGGAATGCTCGCCGATCTCCGCATCGCCGACATACGTCAGGTGCGGCACCTTCGAGTGTGCGCCGATCTGTGCATTCTTCGTCTCCACGAAGGTGCCGAGCTTGCCGTTCGCGCCGAGTTCGGTTCCCGGGCGAAGATAGGCGAAGGGGCCGACGGTCGCTCCCGCCCCGATCACCGAGCCCGAGCCGTGGGTCCGCACGACCGACGCACCGGCGCCGACCTGCACGTCGGTGAGAGTGGTGTCCGGTCCGATCACGGCGTCCTCCGCGACCACGGTCCGGCCGTGCAACTGGACGCCCGGATGAAGGGTGACATCCGTGCCGAGCAGCACGTCGATGTCCACCCACGTCGACGCGGGATCGAGGACGGTGACTCCGTCGCGCATCCAGCGGGTGAGCACCCGGCGGTTGAGTTCGGTCGTCAGTGCGGCGAGCTGAACACGATCGTTGACTCCCGCGACCTGTACGGAATCCTCGATGTGTACGCCGCGGACCGCGAGGTCCTCACCGTGGGCGATCTCGACGACGTCGGTGAGGTAGAGCTCGCCCTGGGCGTTGTCGGTGTCGAGGCGCTCGAGCGCCGAGCGGAGACCGGCGGCGTCGAACGCGTACACGCCGGTGTTGACCTCGACGATCGCGCGCTGGCGGAGGGTGGCGTCCTTCTCCTCCACGATCGCGGCGACATCGCCGTCGGTGGTCCGGACGATGCGCCCGTATCCGGTCGGGTCGGGCACCGTTGTCGTCAGGACGGTGACTGCCGCGGTGTCCGGTTCGGTGTGCGTCTCGAGCAGTTCGTGGAGTGTGTCGGGAGAGAGCAGGGGTACATCTGCAGCGGTGACGAGCACGGTGCCTGTGAAGTCGGCGGGCAACTCGGCGAGACCGCACGCGACGGCGTGACCGGTGCCGCGCTGCTCCTCCTGCACGGCGATGCGGATGTCACGACCCGATCCGGCGGCGAACTCGGAGACGGCGGCACCGACCTGCTCGCGTTCGTGTCCGATCACGGTGACGAGATGGGTGGGCTCGAGCGCGGTGGCCGCAGCAAGTGAGTGGGCGAGCATCGAGCGCCCGCCGAGACTGTGCAGAACCTTCGGGGTCTTCGACCGCATCCGGGTTCCTGCTCCGGCTGCCAGCACAATGATCGCGGTCTGCACCTGCATGTAGCTCCCTCGACAATGTCTGCATACGCACGGAATTCCCTCGTGCGCACGGGAGCGCGACGGCTCCCCGAAAACGGTCCCCGCTCCGCCGCCAGGACTCGAACCTGAACTATCTGAACCAAAATCAGAGGTGCTGCCGATTACACCACGGCGGACTGCCACACCCCCGGCGCGCGGGCACCCCGGGCGTGCGCCCCTGATCCTCGCACGGGAGGCGTCCCGCGTCGAACGTGGGGGGCGGTCCACTCGGTCTCGATAGTCTGGGCTCGACCCACCGAGTGATGCCCGGCGTGCCGCGCCGGAAAGGACGAACCTTGTCACGATCGTCGCAGGACCGTACCGAGCGGACGGCGCAGAACCGCACCGAGCGTGCCCCGCGCATCCGGATGACCGGAACGCAACGGCGCGAGCAACTCATCGAGATCGGGCGCGCGTTGTTCGCAGAGCGCGGCTACGAAGGTGCGTCGATCGAGGAGATCGCCCAGCGCGCGCAGGTATCCAAGCCGGTGGTGTACGAGCACTTCGGCGGTAAAGAAGGCCTCTACGCGGTGGTGGTGGACCGCGAGATGACGGTCCTGATGTCGATGGTGACCGAAAGCCTGACCCGGAACCGGTCGCGGGTGCGGGTCGAGCGCGCTGCGCTTGCCCTGCTCACCTATATCGAGGAACGCACGGAGGGCTTCCGCATCCTGGTGCGGGACTCGCCGGTCGCGGCCGAGGAGGGCACGTATTCGAGCCTCCTCAACGAGGCGATGCGGCAGGTCGGGCAATTGCTCGCCGGCGACTTCTCACGGCGGGGCCTCAACCCGGAACTCGCACCGCTGTACGCCCAGGCGTTGGTGGGGATGGTCGCCACGACGGCGACCTGGTGGCTGGACGAACGGACACCGTCGAAAGAGGTCGTGGCCGCGCACCTCGTCAACCTGTGCTGGAACGGGCTCACGCGCCTGGAAGCAGACCCGACGCTCGGGAACGAGCATCTGAACCCGTAAGTGACCTGTTTACGGCCGATGAACGTACCGGAACGTGGGTAATCGGTGTTACGGTGAACGACGCAGGATGCACGACCGACGCCCATCGGCGAACGAAGAATCGGGGTCTCTGTGGGACGGCAGGTACGCGCTGAAGTTACGCGCGAGGCGGTGCTGCGAGGAGCGGCCGACGTCTTCGTGCGGGAGGGCTACGCCAACGCGAGCCTCAACGACATCATCGAAGAAGCGGGCGTGACCAAGGGCGCCCTGTACTTCCACTTCGGATCCAAGGAAGAACTCGCGCGCGGCGTCATCGATGCCGGGTACTCCAGGCTGGCCGCCGAAACCGCCGGAAAGACGGATCGACGTGCACCCGCGCTCGAAGCAGCCATCGAACTGTCGGTGCTCAACGTCGACCTTGCCGAGACGGAACCGGTCGTGCGAGCGATGTTCCGCCTGCTCGTCGAGATCGGCGACTATCGCGGCGCCGAGGAGCGGCCGTTCGACGTGTGGCTCGAGGAACTGAAGGAACTCACCAGGCGTGCGGGCGACGAAGGCGACCTCGCCGAGCACGTCGACACCGACGCGTTCGCGTTGCTGCTGATGGAGGCCGGCATCGGTGCCCGCACCGTGGGCGCGGCGATGAGCGGTACGAAGCACCTGACCGAGCGGATCGAGGCCATGTGGAGCCTGCTGCTGCCGTCGGTGGTCCCGCCGAGCAAGCTCGAATACTTCCGGCAGTTCGCGGCACGCAGGCTGCGGTTGCAGTCCTGAGCGCACCGACTGCTCGCTGCCGCCGCGGCTCCGTCCGCCGCAGCGTCGTTGCATTCGCGCCCTGGTCCTGACAGCATCGCGCCGTGACGTTCGGACCGTACGACGCGTGCCAGGCGCCGGGGAAACTGGCGCGGTTGCTCGACGACCTGGGCCCGGACGCCGCCGTCACGATCGGTGTGGTGCCCGCGTTGCTGACCATCGCGCAGGCCGCCGACGTTCTCGGATGCTCGCGCGGTTACGCGGCCCGATTGGTGGATACCGGCGCGCTCGCGGCGGAGTTCCACGGCTTGCATCGCCGGGTGCCCCGGAGTGAGGTTCTCGCGCTGGCCGAACGCCGCACCCGACTTCGCGCAGAGGTGCTCGACAACCTCGCCGATCTCGCCCGCCGCGAAGGCATGTACGACAAGTTCTGACGACTCACGGAAGGGCGAGCGGTGCCGATCAGAGTGGTGTTCGACGCGACGGTCCTCGCGAACGCGCGGGTCCGGGACGTCGCCCTCGCGTTCGCAGAAGACGGCTTGTACCAGCCCTATTGGAGCGACGGGATCATCGCGGAGGTCGATCGGCGGCTGCCCGGACATCTGGCCCGGGCCACCCGTGACTACCTGTTCGCCGAGCTCGACCGCGCGTTCCCGGACGCGCGGGTGACCTGGCCCACCGTCGTGCTGCGCGAGGTGCCCTACGTCGTCGACCCGAGAGAAACCCACGTCACCTCGGTGGCGTTGCTGTGCCATGCGGACGCCGTCGTCACCGCCGATCCCGTGATCGCGCAGGCGCTGGAACGGTCCGGCGTCGAAGCCTGGACCCGCGACGCGTTCGTCACCTTCGCGCTGGATGCCGATCCGGTGCGGGCACAGCGGTCGTTGCTGCGTATGGTGCGACGACGGTGGCTCCACTCCGGCGCAACGGCAGAGGAGAAGACCGACCCGACCGACGCCGATCTGCTCCGGCGACTCGCCACCTGGGCGGGTTCTGCCCTGGGTGACAACAGCGCCGATCTGCTCCGCGGGTATGCGGCGGCGATCCGGCCGCCCCGGGCGGGGTGACCCGTCTCGTGCGCTCGCTTCTGACGCGTGTCGTTCCCGGGGCATAGACTCGATAAGGTTCTCGTCTCAAACTCAGGAGCGCTTTCCTTGTCTGCTGTGCCCCCGGTCACCACCCCCCTGTCCGGATTGGCGCGGATCGCGCTGTTGGACTCCCAGTTCCAGAGGATCGGCGAACTGGTCGGCACCGCCGAACAGTCGCTGGTCGCGCCGTCCGCGGTCCGTCCTTTCGTCGCCGCGGCCATCGCGGAGAAGACCCCGGTTCTCGTGGTCACCGCGACCGGCCGCGAGGCCGACGACCTGACCGCCGAACTCACCCAGATGGTCGGCGACAGCGTCGCCCAGTTCCCGTCGTGGGAGACGCTGCCGCACGAGCGGCTGTCGCCGAGCGCCGACACGGTGGGCCGACGACTCCAGGTGCTGCGCCGGCTCGCGCGTCCCGACGACCGGGAGCTCGGTCCGGAACTGCGCATCGTCGTCGCCACCGTTCGGTCGCTGGTGCAGCCCATGGCCCCCGGACTCGGAGAGATCGAGCCGATCACGCTGCGTCTCGGTTCCGAGCACGACTTCGACGAGCTCGTCGCGCGGCTCACCGAACTGGCGTACACCCGCGTCGACATGGTGGGCAAGCGCGGAGAGTTCGCGGTCCGGGGCGGCATCCTCGACCTGTTCCCACCCACCGCAGACCATCCCGTGCGCATCGAATTCTGGGGCGACGAGGTCACGGAACTGCGGCCGTTCTCGGTCGCGGACCAGCGCTCCATTCCCGAACTCGAGATCGCGACGCTCATCGCACCGCCGTGCCGTGAGCTCCTGCTCACCGACGCGGTGAAGGAGCGCGCCGCGCAGCTCGCCCAGGACAACCCCGCCGACGCGGCGCTCGCCGAGATGCTCGAGAAGATGGCCGGCGGAATCCCGGTCGAGGGCATGGAAGCTCTGCTGCCGGTGCTGCAACCGGGTGAACTCCAACTGCTCACCGACGTCGTCCCCCGTGGTACCCACGTCCTGCTGTGCGACCCGGAGAAGGTCCGCACTCGCGCAACCGACCTGGTGCGCACCGGCCAGGAGTTTCTCGAGGCGTCGTGGACGGCGGCGTCGATCGGCGGGGCCGCGCCACTCGACACGTCGAACATCAACGGCGTCGACGGGCGCAAACTCGACCTCGCGGCGTCGGCGTACCGGTCCCTGCGACAGGTTCGGGAGGCAGCGCAAGCCGACGGCACCCCGTGGTGGTCGCTGAGCCAGCTCGAGTCGGGCGCTGACACCGAGACGGTCCTCGCCGTCCAGTCGGCTCCCGAGATTCGCGGTTCCGAAGAACTGCTGTCGATGCTGTTCGCGAACCTGCGCGCCCACGTCACCACCGGTGGACGCGCCGTGATCGTGGTCGCCGGCACCGGAACCGGTCAGCGGGTGCTCGAGCGGCTGAAGGAGAACGAGGTCCCCGCGGCCGAACTCCGACCGGGTGCCGAACCGGTGCGGGGGCAGGTCGGTGTTCTCCGCGGGTCGTTGCACGAGGGATTGGTGCTATCCGGCAACGGCGACAACACGGTGCCGGGTCTGGTGCTCGTCACGGAAGCGGACCTCACCGGAAACCGCGTGGTGACCGAGGCCCGCAAGACACCGGTCAAGCGCCGCAATCAGGTCGATCCGCTCGCACTCACCGCGGGCGATTACGTCGTCCACGACCAGCACGGCATCGGCCGGTTCGTAGAGATGGTCGAACGCACGATCGGCGGTGCCCGTCGCGAGTACCTGGTGATCGAGTACGCGCCGAGCAAGCGCGGCCAACCCGGCGACCGCCTGTTCGTGCCGATGGAATCGCTCGATCAGCTCTCGCGCTACGTCGGTGGTGAGCTTCCGTCGATCAGCAAGCTCGGCGGGTCCGACTGGGCGAACACGAAACGTAAGGCGCGCAAGGCCGTTCGGGAGATCGCCGGCGAACTGGTGCGGTTGTACGCGGCACGGCAGGCCTCGCCGGGGCACGCCTTCGGCCCCGACACCCCGTGGCAGAAGGAGATGGAGGACGCCTTCCCCTTCACCGAAACCCAGGACCAGCTCACGGTCATCTCCGAAGTCAAGGGCGACATGGAGAAGCCGGTCCCCATGGACCGGGTGATCATCGGCGACGTCGGATACGGCAAGACCGAGATCGCAGTGCGTGCCGCATTCAAGGCGGTGCAGGACGGCAAGCAGGTCGCGGTGCTGGTGCCCACGACCTTGCTCGCCCAGCAGCATCTGCAGACCTTCACCGAGCGGATGGCGGCGTTCCCGGTCGTCGTCAAGGGATTGAGCCGGTTCACCGATGCTGCCGAATCCCGCGAAACCCTCGCGGGGATGGAGGACGGCACCGTCGACATCGTCGTAGGCACGCATCGACTGCTGCAGACCGGCATCCGCTGGAAGGATCTCGGTCTCGTCATCGTCGACGAGGAGCAGAGGTTCGGTGTCGAGCACAAGGAACACATCAAGGCGCTGCGCACCCACGTCGATGTCCTGACGATGTCCGCCACTCCGATTCCGCGCACGCTGGAGATGAGCATGGCCGGCATCCGCGAGATGTCGACGATCCTCACCCCACCCGAGGAGCGCCACCCGGTGCTGACCTATGTCGGCGCCTACGCGCCGAAACAGGTGGCCGCGGCGATCCGTCGTGAGTTGCTCCGCGACGGCCAGGTCTTCTACGTGCACAACCGCGTCTCGACCATCGACAAGACGGCCAAGGACATCGCCGCTATGATCCCCGAGGCGAGAGTCGTTGTCGCGCACGGTCAGATGGGTGAGGATCAGCTGGAGCGCACGGTGTCGGGGTTCTGGAACCGCGAGTACGACGTGCTGGTCTGTACGACCATCATCGAGACCGGTCTCGACATCTCCAACGCCAACACGCTCATCGTCGACCGCGCCGAGAACCTCGGTCTCTCGCAGCTCCATCAGCTGCGCGGACGAGTCGGACGTAGTCGTGAACGCGGTTACGCCTACCTCCTCTACAGCCCGGACCGG
>JAEZDV010000367.1 GCA_023417985.1 Actinomycetes bacterium
GAACGGAAGTCCCTCGGAATCGGAGAAGTTCGGAGTCCCCCAATGACGCACAACCCTTGGTAGGCTCCCCAAACCAAGGTTAGCCTGAGCTACATTCGAGGGCTGCGTCTACTGACCGTGGGCTCACGCCCCCGAGTACGGAAGTTGAGTGATGACCGACCGATTCAGCGCTGTCGCAGGTGGCTCGGAGAATCCGGACGAACCTCAGGGGGGTGTCTTCGACCTCGTCGGAATCGGTTTCGGCCCCGCAAACCTGGCTCTGGCCATCGCCGTCGAAGAGCACAACGCGGCCCAGCCGCACTCACAACTGCGAGCGACGTTCTTCGAACGCCGGTCGGAGTTCTCGTGGCATCCGGGCATGCTCCTCGAAGGCGCGACGATGCAGATCGCGTTTCCGAAGGACCTCGTCACCTTCCGGAATCCGACCAGCAGTTACAGCTTCTTCTCGTACCTGCACGAGCGTGACCGTCTCGTGGACTTCGTCAACCACCAGACGTTCTTCCCGACTCGGCACGAGTTCCAGGACTACCTGCGATGGGCCGCCGGCCGCGTCACCGCCGACGTCCGGTACGGAACCGAGGTCACGGCGGTGACCGCCGTCCGCAACCACACCGGCACCGCCGACCTGTTCGCGATCCACGCGGCCGACGGCAGCGTCGTCCACGCGCGCAGCATCGTGGTCGGCGTCGGCCTCCGGGCGCAGATCCCGCATTGGGCAACCGAATCGGCGCGGTGTTTCCACAACCACCAGTTCCTGTTCCACCTCGAGAAGATGCCCGAAACGGCGCATCGACGATTCGCTGTGCTCGGAGCGGGACAGAGCGCAGCCGAGGTGGTGCAGTACCTGCACACGCACTACCCGCAGGCCGAGGTCCACAGCATCTTCAGCCGCTTCGGGTACAGCCCGGCCGATGACAGCCCGTACGCCAACCGGATCTTCGATCCCGCAGTCGTCGACGAACTCCACGGCGCGTCGCCGGCGGAGCGGGAGCGGGTGCTCACGCTGCATCGCAGCACCAACTATTCCGTCGTCGCCCCGGAGCTCATCGAGGCGCTCTACGCCACCGAGTACCGCGAGCGCGTCAGCGGGCGTCGCAGGTTGTTCATGCGCCGCGCGTCGGAGATCGTCGAGTCCAGGGAAACCGCCACGGGCATCGAGGTCGAGGTACGCAACAACCTCGACGGCAGCACGGAAACATTGACGTGCGACGCGGTGGTGCTGGCCACGGGGTTCGAACCCGCGCCGCTCGCTCCGCTCCTCGGCGACCTCGCTCCCGACGGCCCGGTGGTGTCGGTGCACCGTGATTACCGGCTGCCGACCCCGACGGATATCGACGCCGACATCTACCTTCAGGGTGGCACCGAGAAGACCCACGGTCTGACGTCGTCGCTGCTGTCGAATGCGGCTGTCCGAGCGGGAGAAATCCTGGCTTCCGTCCTCGGGCGCCGGGAACGGAAGACGCCCGGAGCCCTGGGAGCCGTCGGCGAACTTGATAGGATTCCGGATCACCACACCTACGCAACAAGTGAGGCGAGATGAGCACGAACCCATTTGACGACGAGGACGGCCGGTTCTACGTCCTCGTGAACGACGAGGAACAGTACTCGCTGTGGCCGACCTTCTCCGAGGTTCCGCAGGGGTGGCGAGTGGTATTCGGCGAAGAGTCGCGTGCCGCGTGCGTCGAGTACGTCGAGCAGAACTGGACCGATATGCGTCCGAAGAGCCTCCGCGATGCGATGGAAGCCGACGAAAAGGCTCGCCAGGGCTGACACCCCAAGACTTCTACTTACCGCGAGAGTCACGCCCGCGCCAACCCAGGCGCAGCGTGGCTCTCGTCGTTTCTGTGGAGGTGGCATCGACCATCGGAATCGAATCGGTGATGGGGATCGGGCCTGTCACCGGCGACGGAGCAGGCCGGACCGCCCGCTTCTTCTCCAGCCGGATCCGCGGGATGCGACGCAACTGCGGGCGGCGCAGTGATCCCACCTTGAAGATGCTCCGGGGATTACGGGTGCGCCGTGCCAGCCACTCGCCGAGCGTGACCCCGGCCGCGAGCGCACAGCCGATGCCGAATGCCGCGAACAGTGCGGTCATACCGATACTCATCTCGTTGCGCAGCATGGCGTACAGGCCGCGGTACAAGGCGAGACCCGGAAGCAACGGAGTGATGCCGGCGACCGCGACGACCAACGGGGGAGTGAGGGCTCGGCGGGCCATCAGGCCACCCGCGAAGCCGATGACGGTCGCGGCCAGCGCCGACGAGATGATGGGGCCGAGCGACAGGCCGAGCGCAAGCTGATAACCGAGGCTGCCGGTGGCGCCGGCCACCGCCGCCACGGTCAGTGCCCGGCGCTCGGCGTAACACGCCAGCGCGTAGAACGCGGCTGCCGCGGCACCCGCGAGGATCTTCGTGGGCAGCTGCGTCAGGTCCGGCAGCGCGGCATAACTGATCAGCGGCAGTTCCGCGCCCAGCACCTCGGCAATGCGCAGGGTCGACGCCACGCCGGCGATGATGCCGCCCGTCATCATGAGAACTTCGAAGAATCTGGCCGACGCCGTGATCGGGGCACCGGTGATCGCGTCCTGTACCGAACCGACCAGTGACAGACCGGACAGCAGCACGGTGACACCGGCGGCGATGATCAATCCCGGAGACACTTCGAACCCGAGTGTCTCCCGTAGCCCGTACAGGGTGATCGCGGGAGCAGTGGCGATGATGCCGCCGACGAGGTGCTGGAAGAAGAACGGCAGACCGGCGTGATTGAGGAAGCGGTTGACGCGGTCGATGACGAACGTCGACGCGAAGGCGACGAGTGCGACCAGAGCATCGCCGCCGAGCAGCACCGAGATCGCCGCGGCCATCCCGGACCACGCGATCGTCGCCACCCACCGGTCGTACGGGTGGGCGGCCGAGGTGATCGCGAGCAGTTCCTCATGTGCCTGCGCCGGCGAGATGGCGTCGCGCCGGATCCGCCTGGTCAGCCGATCGACGGCGGCCAGTCGCGTGAAGTCCATCGAGCGGTAGTGGACGACACGCATCGTGCTTGCCGGTGGCATCGTCGGCCCCCGGTAGGCCGACAACACGATCGAGTTGTAGGTGACGTCGACGTCGCATTGCGCGAGCCCGTACGTCGCGGCGACGAACCGGACCTGCTCGGCGGTGTCGATCGCTCCCGTACCGGAAGCGAGGAGGACTTCACCGACGCGGACCGCGACGTCGAGAGCTTCGGCGACCACAGCATCGTCCGTAAGGTCGATCGGCTGCAGCGGCGTGGGTGCTGCGATGACTGCGTCGATGGTCGCGCGGCGCGTACCGAGAGTTCGATCGAGGACGTCGGCCAGCAAGCTCACCGCCTACCACCTCCGGCATGGACGGAGACAGGTCGGGCGGTACGCATGTATTCCACGGTAACGAAACGGGCGGTGTGCACCCTAGGCAGGACGCCCTATATGATGGGCGGCGTTCGCTGCCTCCTTAGCTCAGCGGTAGAGCACTCGCCTTGTAAGCGAGCGGTCAACGGTTCAATCCCGTTAGGGGCGG
>JAEZDV010000135.1 GCA_023417985.1 Actinomycetes bacterium
CCGCCGACGAGCGACTCGTGCAGGTCTCGCCGAGTGCCGTCGTGGCCCTCAAACCGATCGGCGCCCGTCCGATCCGCACCTCGGAGATTCGTTCCCTCGAACATGCTGCGGCTGCGGGATGGCCGGGCCTGGAACAGCAATGGATCGACGGCTGGTTTCTGCGCGCGGGAGGCGGGTTCACCCGCCGCGCGAATTCGGCGGTCCCGCTCGGGGAACCCGGCACCGTCGCCGACCCGGCCGATCCTCAGGTGCGCGCCCGGATGCGCGACTGGTTCGCCTCGCGCGGCTTGCCGCTGCGCCTGCTTGTCCCCGAGCGACTGGCCCGGATCCCGGAGGGCTGGCCCACCGGGGATCGTGTCGTCGTGATGGGCGCCGACCTCGACAACGTGCCGTTACCGGAGGGTCCGGTACCCGTCGCCGTCGCCGCCGAACCGGACGACGACTGGCTCTCGCTGTACCGGGGCGGGACAGTGCCGCCGGTCGCGAGGGCGGTGCTCGGTGCCGTCGCCGCCGGAACCCTCGGCTTCGGCCGGATCGGCATGCCCGGGCAACCGCCCCTCGCCATCGGACGGGCTGTGGTGACCCACGCTCCGGACGGACGACGCTGGGTGGGGTTGTCCGCGGTGGAAGTCACACCCGAGCACCGTCGCAACGGTCTGGGCACGCTGCTGTGCGGTGCGCTGCTGGGCTGGGCGCGCGGCGCGGGCGCAAGCCACGCATATCTGCAGGTCACCGAGGAGAATATCGCTGCCCGTGCGATGTACCGCGAACTCGGGTTCGTCGACCACCACCGCTACACCTACGCGACGGACCCGGTGGGTGCACCGAGCGCCTGATCGGGCGTAGGAATCACGTCCGACCCCTCACCTACAGTTGTAGCCGTGCGATTGGCAACGTGGAATGTGAACTCGGTCCGGGCTCGAACCGACCGGATCGTCGACTGGATGCAGCGAACGGGCACCGACGTGCTCGCCATGCAGGAGACGAAATGCAAGGACGAGCAGTTCCCGCACGAGCGCTTCGAAGAACTCGGTTACCAGGTGGCGCACGTCGGGTTGAGCCAGTGGAACGGCGTCGCCATCGTGTCCCGGGTCGGACTCGACGACGTGCAGATCGGCTTCGAGGACCAGCCGGGCTTCTCGAAGGATCCCGAGATCACACCCGCCCTCGAGGCACGGGCTGTCGGCGCGACGTGCGGCGGTGTGCGCGTGTGGAGCCTGTACGTCCCCAACGGTCGTGCGCTCGACGATCCTCACTACGCCTACAAACTCGACTGGCTCGCGAAACTGCGGGCCGACGCACAGACCTGGCTCTCCGCGAACCCTGATCAGCAAATCGCCCTGGTCGGCGACTGGAATGTCGCGCCCACCGACGACGACGTGTGGGATCCCGCGTTCTTCGAAGGCAAGACCCACACCTCGCAGCCCGAGCGCGACGCCTTCGACGCATTCGCCGAAGCCGGCTTCACCGACGTGGTGCGCCCGCACGCACCCGGCCCGGGCGTGTACACCTACTGGGACTACACGCAGTTGCGGTTCCCCAAGAAGCAGGGCATGCGCATCGACTTCGTTCTGGGTTCCCCGGCGTTCGCCGCACGGGTCACCGGTGCCGAGATCGATCGCAACGAACGGAAGGGTAAGGGCGCGAGCGACCACGCACCCGTCATCGTCGATCTCGCGGACGAGACCGGGTAGCCGACGCGGTCAGGCCTTTGCTCTGCCCGCGACTGCTCTGCGCGCGACTGCTCTGCGCGCGACCGGACGAATCGGGTACCACGACGCTCTCGTAGCCGGCATGACCGTCGAGGAAGCGCTGGACGTAGGTGCAGACCGGCCGGACCCGCCAGCCGCGCTGCCGCGCGATGTCGAGGGCCCCTCCGACGAGAACGGCCGCGAGTCCGCGGTGACCGAAGTCCTCGACGATCACCGTGTGCATGAAGTCGACTGTGGGATTGCACGGCCCGGGCACGCCGGACGGACAGTTGGTGTCGTAGTACCCGAGAATGCCGACGAGGTCTCCGTTGAGCCGCAATTCGAAGCGGTTCTGGCCGGCGTTGTCGGACACATCGGCGATCGACGTACTGGTGTCCAAGTGAATCTCCCCGCGGCTTTCCTTGATCGAACTGTGACCTGGACCACTATAGGACACCATTCGTCCGGATCGCCGACGCTCCCGATATTTCGTGACAAGCCCGCCGGGGAACCGCTGCCGGGGGTGAGTATCCACAGCCTCGGTAGGGTGAACGCCGTGGAACTTCTGCCCTTGTCACGTGCCGGTGAAACCCCGGTTCGCGCGCTCACCATCGCAGGTACCGACTCCGGGGGCGGGGCCGGAATTCAAGCCGACACCCGCACCATGGCGATGTGCGGCGTGCACGCGTGCGTCGCGGTCGCCGCGGTCACGGTCCAGAACTCGGTGGGAGTCGAGGGCTTTCACGAGATCCCGCCGGAGACGGTCGCCGCACAGGTCCGCTGCGTGGTGGGCGACATCGGCGTCTCGGCCGCCAAGACCGGCATGCTCGCCTCCACCGCGATCATCGAGGCCGTCGCCGAGGTGTGCACCGAGGTGGGAATCGGCCGGGATCTGACGGTGCCTCTCGTCGTCGATCCGGTGTGCGCCTCGATGCACGGCGACCCATTGGTCCATGCGGACGCCCTCGACGCGATCCGTTCCGTGCTGATCCCGCGGGCCACCGTCGTCACCCCGAACCTGGACGAAATCCGCCTCATCACCGGGATCGATGTTGTGGACGATCCGTCGGCGCGCCGCGCGGCCGAAGCCCTTCACGCACTCGGCGCGCAGTGGTCCATCGTCAAGGGCGGGCATCTGCGTACGTCCTCGTCGAGCACCGATCTCTTGTTCGACGGCGACCGCTTCCTCGAGTTCAGCACGCCGCGGATCGACACGGGCAACGACCACGGTGGCGGCGACACCCTCGCCGCCGCGATCGCCTCCGCGCTCGCACACGGCCGTTCGGTGCCCGAGGCCGTGGCGTTCGCGAAGGAGTGGATCACCAAGTGCCTCGAGTGGTCCTACGACCTGGGGCACGGCCACGGACCGGTCAACCCGCTGTGGCGGCTTCACGAACAGTGAGCACCGCCGGACGCGGACGTGTCTTCACTCGGTGAAGGTCTCGCGCGCCTGCACCCGCGCGTCGCCGACGGGCACTCCGTCCGGCCCGTCCACCGAATGCGCGTAGAAGGCGGTGCCGTACCCCACCGCTGCGGCGGCAGCGGCGAGCGCAGCGCGGTCCACGTTCGCGGTGTCGTCCTGCGCGGTGTGGTAGTTCGGGTCGAAGGTCTCCCCCGCCGTACCGCCCCACAGTTCGGCCTGTTCGTCGCTCTTGACCTCGTCGGCTCCGCTGAACACCCCGCCGGCGGGGATTCCGGCGGCGACGAACGGCCCGTAGTCGGACCTGCCGTCGAAGTCGGTGCCGGAGACGGCGATGCCACGTTCGTCGAAGAACCGGGCGAATGTCCGCTCGATCCCGGCCGAACCCTCCGGTCCCGGCCCTGCTCCCTCGCCGTCGGAGTCGTCGCCGTCGAAGACGAGGTACCCGGGATTCGGGGAGCCGAGCATGTCGAAGTTGAGGTACAGCGCGACGGCGCGACGTTCGTCGTCGGACAAACCTTCGACGTACCGGGTGGACCCGACGAGCCCGACTTCTTCCGCACCCCAGAACGCGAAGCGCACCTTGTTCGTGACGGCCGGGTCCGCACCGAGTTGCCGGGCGGTTTCGAGCACCGCTGCGACCCCGGTGCCGTTGTCGTTGATGCCCGGCCCCTCCGGCACGCTGTCGAGGTGCGCGCCTACGACCACCACGTTGTCGGGTGATCCGGTGGTGGTTTCGGCGATGACGTTGCGCGACATGCGACTCTCGGTCGTGGTGTCGAGGACGAGTGTGAGCGTCGGCGCCTGCGCGACCGTGTCGGCGTCCCCGGTGGCGAGTCCGCCCACGGGGATTCGCGGATCGTCGCCTTCGGACAGTCCCGCGTCGGCGAGCGGGCCGTCTTCGTTGTTGACCACCAGCAGTGCCGCCGCTCCGCGATCGGCCGCGACCTGCTCCTTCACCGAGAAGGTGCACGCACCACGGTCGACGAGCACCACCGATCCGGCGACTCCTTCGACGCCGTCGTAGTCCTCCGGCTCGCACCCGGGCGTCTCGTCGGCAGGAACCCGCACGGGCCGAGCGGTCAGTCCGTCCGGCCCGGTCGACGGCGAGAAGGCCAGTGCGCGCACGTCCAGGGAGCGGTCACCCGCGTCGAGGCTCTCCGTCACCACCTCGAATGCGTTCACCTCGAATTCGGGTGTCTGCACGTCGAATCCGGCGTCGCGTAACAGGCCCGCGACATAATCCACGCTCGCGTCGTACCCGGAGGTTCCGAGAGCGCGGTTTCCGTCGTTCTCGTCGGCGATCCGTTCGAGTTCGGTCAGATGTGCCGTGACCGCGTCGATCTGCACCGTGTCCGAAAACGCGGACGGGTCGGGGAGAGACACCCCCGACCCGCCTCCGGGTTCGACGCTTTGCGAATTACCTTCCGCCGCACATCCCGTCACCAGCGCCAGCGCAACCGCGATCGCCGCCCCGGCCTGCCCCCACAGTCCCCGCATCATGGCCAGAGGGTAGTCCACCGACGACGACAGCGCGCGTCGGTCAGGCGTCGCGCCTGTTCACCACCACGATCGAGGCCGCGAAAACCGCCACGGTGAAGACGGCGAAGTAGACCATCGAACCCCATGGCCCCCAGTGGAACTCGACACCCTGCGCCGTTCCGAGGAAATGGTTGGCGTTGCCGAAGGGCAGGAAGGGCTGAATCTCCCGCCCGACCGACCCGAACAAGCCGAACAACGATTCGACGAGCAGCGGCCACAGGAGCAGCAGCGCGATCGTCCCCGCGGACTGCCGCAGCAGTGTCCCCACACCGACCGCGAGTACGACGCAGAAGAACGCGTAGAGGGGGATGCCGTAGAGCGCCCGCCACGCCGATTCACCACTGAGCACGAGGTCGCGTCCCGCATCCGGCCCAGCAAGAGCCTTCGCCAGCAGGAACGATGCGATACCGAGCACGCCGGTGAGGATGGCGCCGAGTACGCCGATGAGTGCCGCTTTGACGATCAGGAGCATCGTGCGGTTCGGGGTGGCCTGGAAGGTCGTGCGGATGACCCCGAAGCGGTACTCGCTGGTGACCGACAAAGCGGCCAGGATCATCAGCACCATCACGCCGAACCCGGTGATCCCGCTGACCGCGACGTCCACGGTGGGATAGAACTGCCCCACTTCGTCCTGCATGGTCAGCGAACTGCGAGCGACCGATCCGAGAATCGCCGCCAGGCCCAGGCCGAGCGCGACGATCGCCACCGTGCACCACAGGGGCGACTGCACCGTAGTGAGTTTGATCCGTTCCGCCCGCAAGGTGTCCATCACGGTCCCGGCCATCACAGCCCGCCTTTCATGACGTCGTCGATACCGCTGCCGTGGAACTCCACGTCTCCACCGGTGAGTTTCAGGAATGCGTCCTCGAGCGACGCGTTGCGGCCGGACAGTTCGTGCAGCACGATCGATCGCGACGCGGCCAGTTCACCGACCTCCGCGATGCTCACGCCCGTGACCAGAAGTGCACCGTCCTCCTCGCGGACGGTGTGCCCGCGCTCGGTGAGCGCAGTGCGCAACTCGCCGGCCGACGGACTGCGCACCACGACGACCGACTCGGAGGCGCGGTCGACGAAGTCCTTCACCGAGGTGTCCGCGATCAGGCGTCCGCGCCCGATGACGATCAGATGGTCGGCGGTCTGCGCCATCTCCGACAACAGGTGGCTCGACACCAGCACGGTCCGGCCCTCCGCGGCCAGCGCGTGCATGAAACGCCGGATCCACATGATGCCCTCGGGGTCGAGCCCGTTCACGGGTTCGTCGAAGAGCAGCACCTGCGGATCACCCAGTAACGCCGCGGCGAGACCGAGCCGCTGCGACATGCCGAGGGAGAAACCCCCGGCACGTTTCCCGGCGACCTCGGTGAGACCGACCTGGCGCAGCACCTCGTCGACGCGCGAGGTGGGCAAGCCGTTGGACGCCGCCATCCACCGCAGGTGCGCACGTGCCGAGCGGTTGGGGTGGACCCACTTCGCGTCGAGGAGCGCTCCCACCGTCTGCAGCGGCCGCGTCAGGTTCCGGTACGGCTTGCCTCCGATGAGGGCGCTACCGGACGTCGGCCGGTCGAGCCCGAGGATCATGCGCATCGTCGTGGATTTCCCGGCGCCGTTGGGGCCGAGGAATCCGGTGACGATTCCCGGGCGGACCGTGAACGTCACATCGTCGACCGCGGTAGTGGACCCGAAGGTCTTGGTCAGTCCGGTCACTTCGATCATGGGCCATACTCTGCCCGATCATGATCGTGTGCGCAGCCGCCGCCCCGGGTCAGGGCTCGAGGGGTGACGATGCCTGTGCCCAGAATCGTTTCGGGATGCGGCCCGCATGTCGTGCACGGAATCCCGCTTCGACCGCGTGCCGCATCGCCGAGGCCATCAGCGCCGGATCCTTCGCGCGCGTGACGGCGGTAGCGAGCAGCACAGCGTCGCAACCCAACTCCATCGCCAGAGCGGCATCGGATGCGGTGCCGATTCCGGCGTCCAGGATCACCGGGACCCCGGCTGCTTCGACGATCATCTCGATATGGTGCGGGTTCGCGATGCCCAGTCCGGTGCCGATGGGAGAACCGAGTGGCATCACTGCTGCACAGCCGACGTCCTCGAGACGGCGCGCGAGCACCGGATCGTCGGTGGTGTACGGCAGGACGACGAATCCGTCGTCGACGAGTTGTTCTGCGGCCGCGACCAATTCGATCGCGTCGGGCAGCAGCGTGCGCTCGTCGGCGATGACTTCGAGCTTGACCCAGTCGGTTTCGAGCGCCTCCCGGCCGAGCTGCGCGGTGAGGACAGCTTCCTTCGCACCACGGCATCCGGCGGTATTGGGCAGCAGGGCGATGCCCAGTCGTCGCACCAGATCGAGCACGCCGGTGCCCGACGTCGCGTCGACGCGGCGCATCGCGACCGTCGTCAGTTCGGTGCCGGACGCGACCAGTGCTTCCTCGAGCGCGTCCAGGCTCGCCGCTCCGCCGGTTCCGGTGATCAGCCGGGAACCGAACGTGCGGCCGGCGATGGTCAACGGGGGTAGACCGGCCGCCGGGTCGACGGATGCAGCCACCGGGAACTCACCCACCTTGGACCGCGGTGAGAATCTCGATCCGGGTACCCGGGGCCACCTGTTCGGCCCAGCGGCTGCGCGGGAACACCACGCCGTCGACAGCGACAGCAATGCCTTTCTCCGGCAATCCCCTCTCCGCCAGAAGCTCCGACATCGTCGGGGCGACCGCGAAGTCCATGTCCTCGCCGTTGACCGTGACACCCACCGGGGTTCGGTTCGTCATTGCGCACTCACTTCCGTGAATCGTCGAGGGGAAGCCGACTTCACCTCGATCAAGGGATCTTCGGACAACTCTGCGAGCACCGCGTCAGCGGTGAGCGGCGTGAGCAGTACACCGTTCCGGCCGTGCCCGGTCGCTGCGATCACCCGCTCCGACAACCGCCCGATGAGCGGCAGGTTGTCCGGGGTCATCGGGCGCAACCCCGCGCTCGCTTCGTACATTTCGTACTCACCGATCGCGGGAAACAGCGCCTCGGCGTCGGCGATCAGATCTCGCACCCCCGCGACCGTCACCCGGGTGTCGGCGGCTTCGTACTGGGTGGCACCGACGACGAGGCCGTCGTGGCGCGGCACCAGGTAGGAGGGCCTGCCGTGGACGCTGCCGCGGATCGTGCGTCGAGGCAGCGGAGTCGCACCGGGCCGCATCCTCAGCCTCAGAATCTCGCCTTTGACGGGCCGCACCGGCAGCCCCGGCCACAGTTGCGACGAGGCGGAGCCGGCGGCGAGAACCACGCGATCGGCGGCGAGGTCGGCGAGGTCGGTGACCGGCTCGGTGGAGAACCGGACGCCGGCGTCGGCGGCGGCATCGCGAAGGGCGACGACGAGTGCCCGGTTGTCCACGGACAGTTCCTCCGACGCCAGCAGGGCGAGCCTGATGCGCGGACCCAGCGAGGGCTCGAGTTCTCGCACCTCGGCGCGGGACAGCACCCGCATCTCGTGACCCTGCGCCTGCACCCATTCGGCGATCGTGCGCAGGTCCGCGGCGTCCGCCGCGTCGAGTGCGACGGTCATCGACGCCGTGGAGGTCACCAGGTCGGTGCCGGTCTCGGCGTGGAGCAGGGCGGCGAATTCAGGCCAGCGCTGCAGCGACGCCGCGCCGAGTTCGAGGACTTCCCCTTCGCCTGGCCACCCTTCCGACAACGGGGCGAGCATGCCGCCTGCCACCCACGACGCACCCGCACCGGGATTCGGGTCGTGGACGGTGACGCTGTACCCCGATCGCGCCGCGCGCCATGCGATCGACAGACCGATCACGCCGCCACCCACGACTGCCACTGTTGTCATCGGTCCACCTCACTCCCTGCGCCGGCATGATCCGGTTCAGGTCATAACGGTCGGGGCCGGCAGGCCCCCTCTCAGCCCCGTGTACCTCGGGACTCCCGTGTCGTATCTCGTCTACCCGAGAGGTTACCGTCTTGACCGTGACCACCTACCGCGGCAACCATCCCGATCCTCGCGGCCGTCTCGCGACTGCCCGGCTGTATCTGTGCACCGACGCGCGGCGCGACACCGGCGACCTCGCCCGATTCATCGACGAGGCGCTGACCGGTGGGGTCGACATCGTCCAGCTGCGCGACAAGGGTTCGGCGGGCGAGAAGAAGTTCGGCCGGCTCGAGGCCCGCGACGAACTCGCCGCCCTCGCGATCCTGGCCGACGCCTGCGCGCGGCACGGCGCATTGCTCGCGGTCAACGACCGCGCGGACATCGCTCTCGCGGCCGGCGCCGACATCCTGCACCTCGGCCAGGGCGACCTGCCGGTCGAGCACGCGCGGAACATCCTCGGCGACGACATCGTGATCGGCCGCTCCACCGGAAGCCGCGGGCAGGCGTCGCTCGCGGACATCGAAGAAGGCGTCGACTACTTCGCGTCGGGCCCGGTGTGGGACACCCCGACCAAACCCGGCCGCCCCGCCGCCGGCCTGAACGTGCTGCGCGAGGTCCACAACTCGCATCCCCGCAGGCCGTGGTTCGCGATCGGTGGCATCGACCTCGAACGTCTGCCGCAGGTGCTCGAGGCAGGCGCCACCCGGATCGCTGTCGTGCGGGCCATCACCGAGGCCGCCGATCCGCGTGCCGCCGCAGCGGCGCTGAAGGCCGCACTGCCCGACTAGCGGACGAGACCTACGGGAGCCAGGCGAGCACGGCCGACGGGGGCAGCGCCACCGTGTCGCCCGGGAGACGGTCGCGCAGCCCGCGGTCGGCGGTCACCACGACCGTCACCGAGGGATCGACCGCGGTCGCGGTGCTCGCCGCGAGGCGGGCCAGTTCGTCGTCCCCGCTCCCGTCCGCGGTGTGCACGGGGATGCGGGCGTCGTCCGTGGTCGCCGTGCGCGCAGATCCTTCGAGAACCACCTCGACGCGCGGAACCCATCCGAACACGCCGTCCGGAAGCTCGACGGTCCGCGGTAGGACAGCGGCGAGATTCGCGAGCAGAGTGGTCGTCGCACCCGGCCGATCCCGCCACCAGCCTGTCGGCCCGGTCGAGCCGAGGACGTTGGCGGTGTCGAGGAACATTCGGACGGGACGGGTGCGCAGGTTGGGCCAGGCTTCGGCGAAACCCGCATGCAACGGCATCTCCTCGACCTGGTCTTCGGGCACCCACCGGAGTTCGGTGCTCTCTCCGTTGAGAGTGGTTGCGAGCGGAGCAGCGGCGTCGGCGACAACCGTGGTGTAGGTCCAGCTGTCGGCCGTCCCCGAGGTGATGCGTACGGCCCGGACGGCGACAGCGGCGACCTCGATGCCGGCTTCCTCGTGCGCTTCGCGGACGGCCGCGTCGACCGTGCTCTCGTGCGAGTCGCGGGCACCGCCGGGCAGCGCCCACGTCCCGCCCTGATGACTCCAGGCCGCGCGGTGCTGGAGGAGAACTGCGGGCGTCCCGTCGGGTAGCGGCGCGCGCAGCAACAACCCGGCGGCACCGTGCCGTCCCCACCGCTTGTCACCGTCCGGCCCGACGGCCCAGCCGTCCCCGTCACCGCGCATCGTGTCCGTCTCCCTGCTCCCGGCCGTCACGGAGGTGGTCCGGGCGGCGAAATCCCGTGTCCGTGGTCGGCAACATTGTTTCCCGTACTGCTTATATGCTCCACAAACCGGCAACCTGGAGAAGGAGGGTTATGCGGTGGATATTCGCCTGACCCCCACAATCATGCCGGTCGAGAGCCGTGCCCAGCGTACCGAGAATCGGAAGAATCCGGTTGTGCGCGCGGCCCGGTGGCGGGGCCTGCTCCGGTCCACGCCGGTCCTGTTCGTGGTACTCGCGGGGGTGCTCGCCGTCCTGCTCGTCGCGTCCTGCGTGGTGACGGTGCAGCTGGTGGCGGCGCGGCAGGACACCCACGGCCGGCTGCTGGCGACAATCGAGCCCCTCGCGAACGCATCCCAGAACCTCTACAGCGCGCTGTCCGTCGCGGACGCCGCGGCAGTGACGGGCTTCATCTCCGGGGGCATCGAGCCCGCCGACGTTCGCGAGCGCTACCTGACAGCGCTCACCGAGGCCTCCGATCATCTGGTGATCGCCGCGACCGGTCTCACCGCGGACGACGCCGACAGCACCCGCAACCTCACCGAGATCGGGCGCATGTTGCCCGTCTACACCGGGCTGATCGAGACGGCGCGCGCGAACTCCCGCGTCGGCAATCCGGTCGGCTCCGCGTATCTCGCCGAGGCGTCGTACATGATGCAATCGGTGTTGCTGCCCGCGGCGCAGGAACTTCAGACCGAAGGCGTCGCCGCGGTCGAGGCCACCCAGCGGGCGGCGGTGCGGCCGCCCTGGGTGGCGATCGGGCTGCTGCTCGTCACCGTCGCCGCACTCGTCGCCGTCCACGTTCTCGTCAGCCGGAAGACGCGCCGCACGTTCAACCCCGGCCTGCTCGTGGCCATCGCCGCCGCCGGGCTGCTGCTCGCATGGTTGCTGGTCGCCGGCCTGGTGTCCTCCGACGCGACGCAACGCGCGCTCGAACAGGGCGCCCGGCCCCTCGCCGTGCTCACCGAGAGCCGGATCCTCGCCCAGCAGTCGCGCACCGCAGAAACACTCCTGCTTGCGCAACGCCACACCACCAGCGCGTACGACGGAACATACGAGGAGAGGATCACCCGCCTCGGCGAACTTCTCGAAGGATACGGCGGGCCCGGCACGAGCGACGCGGAAGCCGGAGCGGTGGATCGCGCCCAGGCTGCCCGCGAGGCGTGGATGAACTCGCACGCCCGCACGACCGACGCGCTCGAGCGCGGCGACTACGCCGCGGCGGTGGTCCTCGTGATCGGGCCGGGACCGGACGAATCCACAGCCCAGTTCACCGCACTCGACGATGCCCTCTCGACTGCCATCGAGGAATCCCGTACCGAGCTCCGGGACAACGAGTCCCGTGCTTCGCGCACGTTGTCGGGGCTCGTGCCGGCGGCGGTGATCCTGGTCGTCGTCGCACTTGCGGGCACGGGTTTCGGTCTGTGGCGACGAATCAAGGAGTACCAATGACGTCCCGGCGCGCCTCAGTTATCGCCACTGCACTCTGTGCCGTCGCCGCAGTGCTGCCGGCGTGTGCCACCCAGCCTCCGTCCGCAACCTCCGTAGTCGAGACATCCGAGAACACCTTTCCGCTTCCGGAGGGTGCCGAGATCGCCGAACCGTCGGCCCCGACGCCGACGTCCGACTCCTGCGGCGACCCCACCGCGAGCCTTCGTCCGGACGGCGTCACCACCGGACCCAACCTCGACGCGATCCGCGCCCGGGGGCGGCTGATCGTCGGACTCGACGCCGGGAGCAACCTGCTCAGTTATCGCGACCCCGCGACGGGGGAGATCACCGGCTTCGACGTGGACATCGCTCGGGAGATCGCCCGTGATCTCCTGGGCAGCCCCGACCGCGTCGATTTCCGGATCCTCAGTTCCGCCGAACGCGAGGAGGCGCTGCAGAGTTCGACGGTCGACATCGTCGCGAAGACGATGAGCATCACGTGCGCACGACGCGAACTGGTGGACTTCTCGACGACCTACCTGCGCGCCGACCAGCGCGTGCTGGTGGTGCGGAATTCCGGAATCCGCAACGTCTCGGACCTCGTCGGGCGCCGTGTGTGCATCGTCGACGGCACCACGTCGCTGGAACGGATGCGCGAGGTGCAGCCCGCCGCGTCGATTCTGACGGTCCCGTCGTGGGCGGACTGTCTCGTCGTGCTGCAGCAGGGTCAGGTCGACGCCGTGAGCACCGACGACACGATCCTCGCCGGATTCGCAGCCCAGGACCCGTACCTCGAAGTAGTCGGTGGATCGCTGGGCACGGAGTCGTACGGAATCGGTATCACGCGCGGTCACGACGATCTCGTCCGTTTCGTAAACGGCACGCTGGACCGGATCCGCGCCGACGGCACGTGGACCCGGCTGTACGACAGGTACCTTTCGGTACTGGGGCCTGCGCCGGAGCCTCCGGCCCCCACGTACGTGGATTGAGGGAAGTGATGTCCGGTAACCGCCCGCCCGACGACGCCGAACCCGCTCCGGCGAACGCGCCGGGCGACACGGCACCCGGCCAGGGCACGCAGCGGGCTCCGCTCCCGGTCACCGGCCCGTCCGAACGATCGGTTCCCTCGCAGCGAACGGCGAGCCGTCGCAGCCGCGCGCGGGGCACCGGTCGCCGCCGGATCGCAGGGCTCGTCGATGTCCCGGTCGCCGCCCCACAGGATCCGATGCAGGCCGTTCTGCGCAATCCGCATGTCGCCGAGGGCAAGCGGTTCTGCTGGAAGTGCGGGGAACCGGTGGGCCGCAGCACCCCGTCCGGACCGGGGCCCACCGCCGGCACCTGCCCACGCTGCGGGTCGTCCTTCTCGTTCACTCCCGCGCTGGAGCGTGGCGACCTCGTGGCGGGTCAGTACGAGATCCAGGGGTGCCTCGCCCACGGTGGGCTCGGCTGGATCTACCTCGCTGTGGACCGCAACGTCAGCGACCGCTGGGTGGTGCTCAAGGGTCTGCTGCATTCGGGTGACGCCGAGGCTCATGCCATCGCCGTTGCCGAGCAGCAGTTCCTGGCGGAGGTCAGCCACCCGAGCATCGTCAGGATCTACAACTTCGTCGAACATCCCCTCCCCGACGGCACACCCATGGGTTACATCGTCATGGAATATGTCGGCGGGCACACCTTGCGGGAAGTCCTCGACACCTACCCGAAGCCGCAGCGCATGCCGGTGGAGCGTGCGATCGCGTACATGCTGGAAGTCCTTCCGGCACTTCAGTATCTGCACGACATCGGGCTGGTCTACAACGACCTCAAGCCCGAGAACATCATGGTGACCGACGAGAAGCTCGAACTGATCGACCTCGGCGCCGTCGCAGGTATCGAGGACTACGGCTACCTCTACGGAACTCCCGGGTACCAGGCACCCGAGATCGTCCGGACCGGACCCACCGTGTCGAGCGACATCTACACCGTGGGCCGGACACTTGCGGTGCTCACTCTGGACATGCCTTCGGAGAAGGGGCGCTATCTCGACGGAATACCCACTCCCGCGCAGGCCCCGCTGCTCGCGGAGTACGACTCGTACCATCGCCTGCTGCTACGGGCGACGAACGAGGATCCGGCTCAACGCTTCTCGTCGGCAGACGAGGTCGCGGGCCAGCTGACGGGTGTGCTCCGCGAGATCCTGTCGCGGCAGACCCGCACCGAACACCCCGGATTCTCCACGATGTTCAGTCCGCAACGCACGACCTTCGGCACCGACGAGGCGGTGGCCCGCACCGATGTGCTCGCCGACGGCGTCGACCGGGTGGTGATGCTCTCTGCCCGCGACGTCACCGCCGCACTGCCCGTACCACTGCTCGATCCCGCCGATCCGAGTGCAGCACTGCTCACCGCGGCCGTGCACAGCGAACCCCAGCAGACACTCGACTCGCTGCGGCATGCCCGCGACAACGGACTCGAGCGTGTCGCAGGGACCACCGACGTCGCCTTCTCCCGTGAGATCACCCTCGCCGAGGTACGCGCAAATCTGGATCTGGGGCGGGGCGAACAGGCCACCGAGATCCTCGACCGGCTCGAACGGGAGACCGGAGCGGACTGGCGCATCGACTGGTATGCGGGCAATGCCGCACTGCTCCAGGAAGATTACGAAGCCGCTTTCACGCGTTTCGATCGGGTGCTGCAAGCACTTCCTGGAGAGCTCGCACCCAAACTCGCGCTGGCCGCAACCGCAGAACTGACGCTCGACCACTGGGAGAGCGACGACCCGGCAGCCTGGCGATCCTTCTGCGAGAACTCCTACCGCACGGTGTGGGGCACCGATCACAGTGTGGTCAGCGCAGCCTTCGGTCTCGCCCGTCAGCTCGCGCGTCGAGGCGAGACCGGTGACGCCGTGCAAGTCCTCGACGAGGTTCCGCACACCTCACGCCACCACAACGTCGCGAACATGACCGCGGCCCTGACCCTGTTGCGCGACGGCAAGGTCGACGAACTGACGGATGCCGACCTGCTCGACGCCGCTCACCGGGTGGCGTCGCTTCCCGCCGACGAGGGCCGCGCGCTGCAGATGCGCGCTCTGGTGCTCGGGACTGCCCTCGAGTGGGTGCGCGCCGGGCACTCCCCGCGGCGGGACCACGATCGCCTCCTCGGCAGCCGATTCACGGAGAACGGCCTGCGCCGCGGTACCGAAGCCGCGCTACGGGAACTCGCCCGCAAGTGTCCCGCGCGCACCCACCGCTACACCCTGGTCGATCTCGCGAACGCCATCCGGCCCCGCAGTCTGGTCTGATGCCTACCGCCGCCCGAAGGCGCGTGTGACCAGCCAGCCCTCCACCATGCCGGCGAGGAATACTGCGGTGACGAGCCCGTACTTGCGTGCAGGCGCGGGAAGCAGCGCCATCGCGTCGAACTCGCCGGCCGCGAGCGGAGCCGCCGCCGGAGTGGCGTACACGCCGGCAGGAGCGCCGGGGACAGGGGCGGTTGCCGCCGCGACCGGTGTCGCCTGGGGGCCGCCCGCCAGCATGGCACCGAGGTTGACGGCGAACTGCTGCAGCACCTTGTTCGACACGGCCACGATCGCACCCTTGCCGAAGGAGACGATCTTGCCGCTGATCACCAGATCGGTCCGGAGCGTCAAGCGTGAACCCGCGCCCCTGGGCTCGATGGTGATCGCGACTTCCGCCTCGGCGTCGCCGTTGCCGTGCGAGTCGGCTCCCTTTGCGGCCAACTTCAGCGTCTTCGCATCCGGATCGATCTCGAGAAAACGGATCGTGCCGGAGTACGAGGCACTGATCGGCCCGACCTTGACCTTCACTCCCCCGAGGAAGGTGTCGCCGTCCTTGCCGGTGATCGCAGCGCCCGGCACGCAGGTGGCGACCCTTTCGACGTCGTCGTTGATCAACCGGAAAACGTCGTCGGCAGATGCCTCGATGTCGAGCGTATTGGTCAGTAGCACAGCAATTCTCCGTTTCGAGGCAAAGTATCAGGACTTCGGGCAGGCGGCGCACCGGCGTTGCTCGGCGCACGAGTCGATCGCCTCCACGATGGTCTGATAGCCGGTGCAGCGGCAGTAGTTCGAGGCGACGACCTCGCGGATCTCATCTTTGGTCGCGTTCGGGTTCTCGGCGAGGTAGCCCTCGGCGAGCATCAGGAATCCCGGAGTACAGAAGCCGCATTGCAAACCGTGATGATCGGCGAACGCCTGTTGCATATCGCTCAGCGTTCCGTCGGGGCTCAGCGACTCGACGGTACGGATCTCCGTGTTCTCGACCTGAGCCGCGAAAGTGAGGCACGCCCGGGCCGGTTTGCCGTCGATGAGAACGGTGCAGGCTCCGCACACTCCGTGCTCGCAGCCCACGTGGGTACCCGTCAATCGCAGGTCGTGGCGCAACACGTCCACGAGGGTTCGACGTGGCTCGGCGATCACCTCGTGCTCGACACCGTTGACATTCAGTTCGATCAGTTGTTTGTGGCTCATGCGATTTCCTTCCGCAGGGCGCGTTGCACGGCTACCGGCGTGATCGGCGTGTTCTCCAGTTCGACACCCGTTGCCCGCAGTCCGTCGTTGACAGCGTTGAGCACCGCGGCGGGGGCGCCGATCGTGCCGCCCTCACCGGCCCCCTTGGCGCCGGATTCGGTGAACAGGCAGGGTGTTTCGAGGTGGTGGATCCCGATCTCCGGGATCTCACAGGCCGTCGGAACCTTGTAGTCGATGAAGCTCGCGCACAACGGGTTTCCGTTGTCGTCGTAGGAGACCTGCTCGAACAACGCCCCGGCGATACCCTGCGCGATGCCGCCGCGGCACTGCCCTTCGACGACCTTCGGGTTGATGGCCACGCCGCAGTCCTCCACACAGAAGTACCTGAGGATTTCCACTTTTCCGGTGCCCTCGTGCAGTTCCACCACGACACCGTGGGTCGCGTTGGAGAACGTTCCGTCGTTGAACACGTCGAAGCTTGCCGTCGCCGACAATCCCGGATCGATGCCCTTGGGCAGCAGGTGTGCGCGGAGGTAGGCGACGTCCGCGATGTCCCGGTGGGTGACGAACTTGGAATGGTCGTCGATCTGCCGGACGCGACCGGGCGCGAGTTCGACGTTGTCGCTGCGTGTCTCGAGCAGGTGAGCCGCGATCTCGCAGAGCTTGTCGCCGAGCTTGTCGGCCGCCACCGAGACGGCGCTTCCGCCGATGGTGATGGAACGGGACGCGAACGACCCGAATCCGTAGGTGATCCGGTCGGTGTCACCCTGGACGATCTTGACCTGTTCGACCCCGAGCTGGAGGCGGTCCGCGACGATCTGGGCCATGGTCGTCTCGTGGCTCTGCCCGTGATTCATGGTGCCGCTGGTCGCCGACACCGTCCCCGACACGTCCATGCGCACCTCGGAGAGGTCGAACCCGGGTACCACGTTCATCTTTCGTGCTGCAAACGCAGTGCTTCCGTAGCCGGTTCGTTCGCTGAAGCACGAGTAGCCGATGCCGATGTGCCGGCCCTCCGCTTCGGCGCGTTCCTTGAACGCGTACCAGCCCTCGTCGCGCAGAACCCTCTCGCACTCGTCGAGCGCTTCGAGGTAGGAGCCGGGATCATAGGTGACGTTGTTGATGCCGGTGTACGGGAAGCTCGTGATGACGTTGCGACGCCGGATCTCCACCGCATCGAGACCGAGTTCCCGGGCGGCCCTCTCGAACAACCGCTCCATGACCATCACGTACTGCGGCCGGCTCACCCCGCGGTACGGGGCGGTGGGGGTTTTGTTGCTGAAGACCGAACGACCCCGGACGCGGTAGGCGGGCACCTTGTACACACCGGGCATTTCCGCCGAGGCCATGAGCGGTTCGATGCCGGCGGTGAAGGGATAGCAGGAGTACGCACCCATGTCACAGATGACGTCGGCGTCGAGCCCGAGGATGTGGCCGTCGGAGTCGAACGCGGCCCGCACGTCGTACTGCTGTTCACGGGCGAGGAAGGACGCCGTGAGCGCATCCTTGCGGTCCTCGATCCATTTGACCGGACGCCGCAACTTCAATGCGGCGGCCGCAACCGCGATCTCCTCGCGCCCGACCACACACTTCTGGCCGAATCCGCCGCCCATGTCGGGAACGATCACCCGGACCTGACGCTCGTCGAGTCCGAGAGAGTGCGCGGTCACAGTGCGGACCTGGTGGGGAATCTGTGTGCAGATATGGATGACCAACTGCTCGTCGCGGTCGTCCCAGTGAGCGATGCAGCCCCGGGTCTCGAGGGGCAGCGCGTTCTGCCGCCCGGTGCGCGACTGCACCGAGACGACCGTGTGAGCGGCGGCGAAGATCTCGTCGATCCCCTCGGTGGCGAACATCTGCACGTCGACGACGGTGTTGTTCGCGGCCTCGTCGTGCACCAGCGGAACACCCGGTGTAAGGGCCTGGTCCGCGGACGTCACGGCAGGGACGGTTTCGTACGCCACCCGGGCCGCTTCGAGTCCGTCCTCGACCGTGTAGGCGTCGTCGGCGACGACGAGTGCCAGCGGTTCCCCGACGTACCGGACCCGGTCACTGCTCAGGATCGGCATATCGGTCGGAACGAACTCCTCGAGCGACCTGCTCAGCTCGGCCCGGATCGGTTTCAGGGCGAGATCGGCGGCAGTGAACACCGCGCGCACACCGTCGACGCCGAGCACATCCGAGACGTCGAGTGTGGTCACCGCTCCGGCAGCGACCGTGCTGCGAACGAACTGGGCGTGCAGCATGCCGGGCATCGAGATGTCGTCCACGAACCTGCCACGGCCGGTGAGCAACCGCGGGTCTTCCCGGCGCGCCACGGAGGTACCTACGAACTTGCCCTGGGCGCCCTTTCCGTGGCTGGGTGCAACTGTGGTCATGACATAACTCCTCGAGAGGCCAGTGCGTCTTCGCACGCTCGGGTCACCAGCGTGCGGACGAGGGTACGGCGGTACTCGGCGGTGTACGCGCCGTCGTCCTCGAGTTCGAGCGCGTCGGCGGCGGCGTCGGCGCAGTCCTCGAACGTGCCGCCTGCGGCCAGTACTCGCTCGGCCTCGGGTGATCGCACCGGTGTGGCCCCGACACCACCCAGTGCGACCCTCCCCCCCACGACCTCGACGCCACGGAGGTCCAGCGAAACGGCGGCGGCGACGATCGCGAAGTCCCCCTGCCGTTCCGCGAATTCCGTTATCGCGGCGTGGGGAGCCGGATTCGGGAAGACGATCTCGACGATCATCTCGTCGAATGCCAATTCGGTCGAGTAGTAACCGAAGAAGAACGAGCCTGCATCGATCGACCTACGTCCGCGCACGCTCTCGACGACGATCACGGCGTCGAGAAGGACTGCGAGAAGACACCATTCCGCTGTGGCATCGGCGTGCGCGATGCTCCCACCCACCGTTCCACGTGTCCGGATCGGGTAGTGGCCGACCCAGCGCATCGCGTCGCTCAGCACCGCGAAGTCGGCGTCGAGACCGCCCGACTCCACGTCGAGATGTGTGGTGAGCGCTCCGATGTGGAGCCCGTCGTCTTCCCGGCGAACGTAACGCAGCGCATCGAGTGCGCCGACGTCGACGAGGTGAGCGGGCCGGGCGAGACGGAAGTTCATCATGGCGACCAGCGACTGGCCACCCGCGATGATCTTCGCGTCCTCACCCAGGTCGGACAGCAACCGGAGTGCACCCCGTACGTCGCGTGCGCGGTGATAGTCGAATCGCGCGGGCTTCATCAGACCCGGACCTCTCCACCCACGTTGCCGGGGGTGCCGCCACCGACAGCGGAATCACCTACGAGCGTGTCGAGTTCACGATCCTTGGTCTCGGGTGCGAAGTACGACATCCAGAGCACCGCGAACAACACGAATACGGTGACGATGCCGAAGGTGAGCGGCAGGCCGAGGATCGGCCACATGACCGAGCCGAACAGCAACGGCGCGAACCCGGTTGCGACACGGCTGACGGAGGAGGCGTAACCGAACCCGGATGCGCGGATCGTCGTCGGGTACAGCTCGGAGACGTAGCAGTACAGCACGGGAATCGTGAGCTGGATGACGAAGCCGAAGATGCCGAGCCAGATCAGGGCAGCGGTCTGCACGTCGAGCATCATGGCGAACAGCACCAGCGCGGTACCGGCGATGGGGCCGGACAACCCGATGACCCATTTGCGCCCGAACACCTCGACCAGGAGCGCAGAGGTGAGCACGCCGACGATTCCCACACCGGTCATCAGGGTGGTGCCCGCGAAGGCAGCGAATTCCCCGTAGCCCTCTTCCCGCAGAATCGAGGGCATCCAGCTGAGTGCGGCGTAGTAGAGCAGCATGATCGAGACGAACAGCATCCAGGCGGTGGCGGTGATGCCGGGACTGTAGGTCCAGACGGACTTGAGCTGCGTCCAGCCGGCTTTCAGGCCGCCGGGGCCGCGCGATTCGGCTTCCGGGACGATGGCGTACTCGACCACCGGTGCCCCGGTTCGCTCGACCATGTCGTCGATGACCGCACGTGCTTCTGCCTCGCGGCCGACCTTGGCGAGATAGATGGGTGATTCCGGGATGCCCCGTCGCACCCAGAAGAGAAGCAGTGCAGGCAGAACCATGAACAGCAGCATGTAGCGCCAGCGCACGTCACCGTCGATCGGCACGAGAAGCGTGGCGACCACGCCGCACACGGTGGCACCGATGGGCCACCACACATCCATCGCGGAGAGCACCTTGCCGCGGATCTTCCGTGGCGAGAACTCGCTCACCAGCGCGTAGTCGACGGGGATACAACCGCCGAGTCCGAAGCCCGCGAGGAAGCGGAGCAGAACGAAGAGCTCGAAGTTCGGCGAGAATGCGCCCAGGACCGAGAACAGTGCGAAGATCAGCAGCGTCAGGGAGAAGGCACGCTTGCGGCCCATCCGGTCGGCGAGGGTGCCCCACACCACCGCGCCGACTGCCATGCCCACCAGGTTTCCGGTCGCGACCAGGCCCTTCTCGGCCGTGGTCAGGTCCCAGTAGGTGCCGAGCAGCGGCGTCAGGAACCCGTTGAGCGCGACATCCCAGGCATCGAACATGTACCCGAGTCCGCCGATGATGAAGATTTTTCCTTGTACTCCCCATTTCCAGGGGAGCTCCTGTACTACTTGATCACCTGTTTTCATCGCAACCTCCGGCGCGGATAAGTGAGCGCTGCATCCGAATTCGCTATCGGACGAACGCGTAGTGGAACTTCTCGTCGTCGCTGTCGTCGAGCGGTGTACCGCTCCAGAGCCAGTCGTACGAGATATCGGATTCCCCAGAGAACGACGCCAGTGTCGCGTCCCGAAGCTGTTGTTCGGGTCCGTCGGGTAGGTGATAGAAGGTCTTGTTCTGCAGGCTCGCATCCTGCACCATGCGAGCGTGGCGGGCCCGGCGGGATACGTAGCGCGCCAGCGCCTCGTCGATCCCGTTCACCGTCACTCGGCCGAGTTCCTCGGCGAGGACTGCAGCGTCCTCCATGGCCTGCGATGCGCCCTGGGCCTGGTAGGGCAGCATGGCATGGCACGCATCGCCCAAGAGGGCGACCCGGCCTTCGACCCACCTCGGGTCGGGCCTCCGGTAGTACAGGGCCTGGCACAGCACGTTCTCGTCCGCTTTGGACATCATGGCGAGCGCGCGATCGTCCCAGCCGGGGAAGGCTGCCATCAGCTCTTCCGGCCCCACCAGCCTCGGCCCGCCGTCGCGCACCTCGTCGGTGCACGGGACCAGCGCGACGATGTTGAGGTACTCCCCGTCCCGGATCATGTAATGGACGAGGTGGCGGTCGGGGCCGTACCAGATCGTGCTCTGGTAACGGTCGACAAGCCAGCGGGTCGCCGGATCCTTGACGATGCGATCTCCGGGAACCAGTGCACGAAAGGCCATTTCACCGGAGAAGACCAAGGTGTCCGGCAGGCCGATGGCGTCGCGCACGGTCGAGCGGATGCCGTCGGCCCCGATCACCACGTCGGCCTCGTACCGCCCGCCGTTCGACGTGACCGCCGCCGGGCGCGCAGGATTCGTGCGATCGACGTCGACAACCTTGGCGTCGGTCACGAACTCCACGATGGGCCCGGGGCCCTCGGGGTCGAGGCACTTGACGTGGATGGCCGAGTGCAGGTCCGCACGGTGGTAGTGCCAGTACGGCGCGTTGAACTTCTCCTTGCAGTACTCGCCGAGCGAGGTGAGCGCGACAACCTTGCCGTTCTCCCATCGCCGCCGGACCTGGTCCATGGGTTCGGTCTTGATGGCCTCGAGTTGCTTTCGCATTCCGAGCGCGATGAGAATCCGGCTCGCGTTCGGGGCCGTCTGGATGCCGGCACCGACCTCACCGAGTTCGGACGCCGCCTCCAGCACGGTGACCTGCAGGCCGCGATGACGCAGCGCGAGTGCTGCCGTGAGCCCGCCGAGCCCACCGCCCGCAATCACTACTTGGATGGGTGCCATGTCAGTTCTCCACCAATCGGCCTTCGGTGACGACATCGATGCCGTCGATGGACACGGTGCACGAGCGCATCCCGATGTCGAGATGCGCGTAGGAATCACGCCCGAGCACGGGGTGGGGTCCGGTCGACCACAGGAAACTCCCGGCGAACGCCCGGGCATCCATGCCCATGATGTCGTCCTTGCCGTACATCGCTGCGGCGAACCAATCGCCCGACTTCATCAGGCCCCAGCCCATGTGCGAGAGGTAGCGAGCCCACTTGTCGTTGGAGTCTTCGAAGAACATGTTCAGCAAGGCCGCCTCGGCCCCGCCCGTCACCTCGTCGATGTGCCCGTTCGTCACGGTCAGGATCGTCGGCTCTCGGACGTACTCCTTGAAGGGCAGGAGAATGTCGCCCTCGGACAGCACGATCCGGCCGTTGGAGATCTCGGGCCAGCACAACACCATGGTGCTGGGCCAGTGATCCCACCGGCCTTTGTCGTCGGCGAAGCCCACCTGGAACTCGGGCTGCGAATTACGCAGTTCCACCGTGAGATCGGTACCCGCGCTGCTGGTGATGCGCATGATCGATCCCTGCCGGACCAGATCGACGCCTGCCTGGACGCGCTCCTTGTCGCCTTCCTGGGGCATGTTGCGGATCAGGACGTCCGGGGCGTCGCAGACGAAGATGATGCGGGTGCCCGAAGCAAGGATCTCCTGCTGGATGGGCGCATGGATGAACCCCTCACTGGTGAGGTCGACGACGAGATCGGCTGCCTTGAGCAGGTTCTGCGTCGCCACACTGTTCATCACGGAGACCAAGCCGGGACCGGCTCCGGTATGCGTGCTGGGCATCGGCGCGGCGCTTCCACCGGGAACGGTGGCCGACAGCACCTGTGCGCCGAGGCTCTGGGCCGCACCGAACGCTGCGGCAACGTAGTCGCCGCGGCTGGCGGGCTCTGCCAGGATCACCACTTGTTCGCCGGGCCGGACCTTGCACAGTTCGAGCTGTCGCGTGAACGCGCGCAGCAGATCGGCTGATCTCAGGTCGAACATCTCAGTTCCTCTCCAGTGTCTTCTCGGTGGTGCTCGTGCTCTCGGCTATTCCGCCGAGGCGCTGCAGGTCCGTCAGGTAGGGGACTTCCCGGCGGGCTTCGGAAAGCGCGTCGCGGGCGACGACTGCCGCAACGGCACCGGCGCTCTCGTCCAGTTCGGCGATCGTGTGGCCGCGCGGGCCGACGATCACGCTGTGCCCGGCGAACCGCGGGCCGGCGCCCGTGCGGCCGGTGAGGCCGGCCGCAGCGACGACGACACCGTTCTCCAGTGCCCGCGATCGCGTCAGCAGCTTCCACACGTGCAGGCGGGGATGACCGAACGCCGACGGGATCGCGATGACGTCGGCTCCGCGTCGCGCCAGGTCCCGCACGGTTTCGGGGAATCCCGCCTCGTAGCAGATGACCACGCCGATCGTTCCGAACGGGGTGGGCACGAGGAGCCCGCTCTGCGCGCCCGGGGTGAATACCGAATTCTCCTGTCCCCACAGGAAACGTTTCTGCCCGAGTGCGAGCAGACCGTCCGGACCGACCACCAGGGAACTGTCCGTGATCGTTCCATCCGGTGTGCGGTGCGGGAGCGCGGTGACGAGCACGGCGCCTGTCTCCGCGGACAGCTCGGCCAGGGCGTCGGAGGTCCTGCCGGGCACCTCTTCCGCGATGGACGGCATGTCGCCGTCGAGGTCGTACCCGGTGGCGAAGAACTCGGGGAGGACGATGATGTCGGAGCCCTCGTCCGCGAGACGGCGAACCGTCACCGCCACCTCGTCGATGTTGCGCTGCCACTGTCCGGGACGCGACTCCGTCTGCACCACAGCGATATTGAAGGAGTCGAGGCCGGAGGGCGCTTGCGGCGCGTCCAACTCGCCCGCCGCGGTCACTGCGCGACCCTGTTCATATCGGTTGTGTAGAACGGGCCGGCGAGCCGGCCGAGGAAGTGGTGCTCCAGAGTGTCCACGTGGAGACTCTCCGACAGCACACCGTGCCGCGACGTGACGGTGGTGACGGTCCCGAGGACCAGCGTGTCGGTCCCGAGGTCGATTTCGCGGAGCAGTTCGCACTCGAGCGAGATGAGTGACTCCGACACCGACGGCGCCGAAACGGACTGCGAATCTATCGGTGTCGCTCCCGAGAGAGTGAACTCGTCGACGTCCGGTTCGACGGTGGCGAACGATGCGGTGACCGCTTCGCGTGTGTCGGCGGAAGGAATGTTGACGACGAAATCGCCCGTCTCCCGAATGTTGACCAGCGTGTCCTTCGGCGTGCCCGGTGCCCCGATGCGCTCGCCGATGGAGATCATCAGCGTGGCGGGATTACGCGAGGCGACGGTGAAGAAACTGAACGGTGCGAGATTCCGGACCCCGGCGGCCGAGACGGTCGAGACCCACGCGATCGGCCGGGGCTGCACCGCACACGACAGCAACTTGTATACGTCGCCCTCGGTCATCGCGCCGACGTCGTAGCGGGTCCGATCCGCGATCGATGCGCGGTCTCCGCTCTGGGTTGTCATACGGGAAACCTCTCTTCGAGATGCGCAATAGATTGTGCAACCGATTGCGTACCCGCTGAAGATAGATGCAGCCCGGACTAATTGTCGAGCTTTTCCCGCAAATTCCGAAAGCTTTCACATCGCCGTTACATGCGTGTCACAATGCGCCCCGGCAGACCCGTTTCACCGGTACCCGAACCCACCCCGGGCGGTGTCCACGCGGGAACCCGCGGTGCGAGGCGGGCCGTAACCTTCACCCGTCCCGTCGACGATCTGCACATCGCCCTCCCAAGGCACCCGGTAACGACCGGCGACGAGGTCGTTCATGTACGTGTAGGGACAATCCGTCGCCCCACCCGCGAGAGCGGTGTATCCGCGGTGACCCAATTGGTAGATGTTGTTCTCCACGCCCCATTCGCGCCGGGCAGCATCGGCACGTGCGGGCTCGATCGTCGCTGTGACGACACGGTCGGGAGTGGAGTCGCCGCGTTCGACGACGGTTCCCTCGAAGTCGCAGACCATCGCCTCGCCCATCGAAGGAATGCCGTTACCGTCGTGCCCCGCCAAGCACACCGACGCGGTGTAGGCGAGGTTGTGGAACGCATTGGCTTCGTTGGTGATCCGCCAGGACTGCTTCAGGGGGAACTTATATCCAGCAGTCCGTAGGAGGACGTTGGCCCCGCGGTAACTCGCCTCGCGCGCGACCTCGGGGAACATCCCGTCGTGGCAGATCAGCAGCGCGAGCACCGAACCCTTCGGTCCCCGGCACACCGGCACACCGATGTCGCCGGGTTCCCACGGTTCCTTCGGCGTCCACGGGTGCAGTTTGCGCACATAGAGCGCGATCTCTCCGTCGCTGTCGACGATGATCCCCGAGTTGAAGGGTGCCCCGTTCGGATTGCGCTCCATCACGCTGAAGCACCCCCACACGCCCGCGTCCCTGCACGCGACTCGCAACCGTTCGACCTGCGGACCGTCGAGGTCGCACATGAGTTCGTCACGGGCCCACGCGGACTTGCGAAGTCCGTGCAACGAATACTCGGGGAACACCACGAGGTCGAGTCCGGCGAAACCTTCCTTGGCGGCGCGCAGTGCCGCGACCACGCGGTCGGTGGCCGCATCGACATCGGCCGGAGTTCCGACCAGCGGAACCTGTTGCTGCACGAGGCCCAAAGTCAGCGACGATGGGGACGGATTGAGGCCTCCGAGACCGGTCACTTGTTGCTCCTCTGTCGTAGCAATGTGTTGCGCAATCGTTTGCACACAGGTGCTAGCTTATGGGCCGAGCAAGACCACGGCAGCACTGGCGGATCGGCGGAGGGAGGGACCCTGGTGAACAGGACGTCGGGAAACGTGACGTTGAAAACGGTCGCCGAAGCTGCGGGCGTACACATTTCGACTGTGTCACGGGCGTTGCGACGGGTGGCGGCAGACCCTCGATCCGCCGCCGAGCGCGACCTCCGGCTGTCCCGGCTCGCGCAGGAACTGGGATACGTCCCGAACCCCAACGCCGCAAGCCTGACGACGAAGAAATCGACAGCCTTCGGTGTGCTCGTGCCCCACCTCACCGACATCGTGCTCTCGGCGATGTACGACGCGATCGAAGACACCGCCAACCGGGCAGGGTACGAAACCTTCGTCGCGAACACTCACGACGACGCCGCCCGGCAACGTCGGCGCATCGATCTGCTCCTCGGACGCAACGTCGACGGCCTCATCGTCGGAGACGCCCGGCTCGACAACGCCAATCTCGACGAACTCGCCCGGCGCGGGGTGGCATTCGTCCTCGTCAGCCGCCGCTACCCCGGCGCGCTGTCGGCGACCTGTGACGACCGCCTCGGCGGCCGGCTCGTCGGTGAGCACCTCGCCAGGCTCGGGCACACGCGGGTCGGAATCGTCTCCGGCCCCAGGTGGGCCAGCACAGGCATCGACCGGCTGGAAGGCTGCATCGCGGCCCTCGAGGAAGCCGGCATCGCGGTGCCCGCCTCCTATGTACGCGAAGAGGGATTCGATGCCGCCGCCGGCAGACGCGGCGCCGAAGCGCTGATGTCGCTACCCGAGCCGCCGACCGCGATCTTCGCGGCCAACGATTTCAGCGCGATCGGCGTACTCGGGGTTCTGCGTGAACGTTCACTGCAACCGGGACGGGACATCGCGGTGGTGGGCTACAACGACATTCCCATCTGCAGCGAACTGACGATTCCGCTCACGACGGTTCACAGCCCGCACCGGGAGATCGGCATGCATGCGGCCGAGATGCTCCTCGCACTCACGCACGGCTTACCTGTGTCCTCGGTCGCCCTGACGCCCCGGCTCGTCGTGCGGCAGTCCACGGTACCCGACTAGCAACCAACAGGACGCTACGCGAACTGCGCTGCCGCGCGGGCGATTGCGAGCTCCTCGTTGGTCGGGATCACGAGAACGTCTACGGCCGAATCGTCGGCGGAGATCCGCCGCTCCCCGCCGCCGGAGCGTTCGTTGCGTTCGGCGTCGATCACGATGCCGAGCCGCTCCAGTCCTGCCAGCGCGTCACGTCGGACATCGGCGTTGTTCTCCCCCACGCCCGCGGTGAATACGATCTGATCCGCTCCGCCCAACTCGAAGACGTACGCGCCGATGTATCTCCGCAGCCGGTGCACGTAGACGTCGTATGCGACCTTCGCGTCCTCGTCGCCTTCTTCGATGAGGCTCAACAGGGCCCGGAAGTCGTTGACACCCGAGAGTCCACGCAGACCGGATCTTCTGTTGAGCAGGTCGTCGATCGCATCGACCTTCATCCCCGCGACACGATTGAGGTGCATCACCACACCGGCATCGATGTCACCGGTCCGCGTGCCCATCACCAGACCTTCGAGCGGAGTCAGCCCCATCGACGTGTCGAGGGGACGGCCGCCCTCGATCGCCGATGCGGAGGCTCCGTTGCCGAGGTGCAGCACAACCTGATTCAGCTCGGACTGGTCGCGGCCGGCGAACTCTGCAGCGCGCTGTGAGACGAATTCGTGCGACGTTCCGTGGAACCCGTACCGCCGGATGTCGTGCTCGCGCGCGATGGTGCGTTCGAGTGCGTATGTTGCGGCTGCTGCGGGCAACGCGTGGAAGAATGCAGTATCGAAGACCGCGACGTGCGGGATGTCGGGCAGTTCCTCGCGCGCGACCTCCATCCCGATGGCATTCGCCGGATTGTGCAGGGGCGCAAGGATGGACAACTCGGCGACGGTCTTCACCACCTCGTCGTCGACGAGAGTAGGTTCGTGGAACACGGTGCCGCCGTGAACAACCCGGTGCCCGACGGCTGCGACGCCGGCTTCCTGCAGTGGTCGGCCCAGCGTCTCGAGCATGTCCAGCACCGCGCGCAAACCGGTCCGATGGTCGGGGATCTCGCCCACCCGTTCCTCGGTTCCGGTGGTGTGATGGAAGATGATCCGCCCCTCCGGCTCACCGATCCGCTCGATGAGTCCGTGCGCTACAGCTTCTCCGGTTTCGGGGTGTATGAGCTGGAACTTGATCGACGACGAACCCGAATTGAGTACCAAGACGGCCCCCGCGGTCAACGAGGTGGACGTGCTCACGATTCTTCTCCCTGCGCCTGGATTGCCGTGATCGCGATGGTGTTGACGATGTCCTGGACCAACGCCCCGCGCGACAGGTCGTTGACCGGCTTGTTCAGCCCCTGAAGCACTGGGCCGATCGCCACCGCGCCGGCGCTGCGCTGCACCGCCTTGTACGTGTTGTTGCCCGTGTTGAGGTCCGGGAAGATGAACACCGTCGCGCGACCGGCCACCTCCGACTCCGGAAGCTTGGCGCTCGCCACCGTCGGTTCGATCGCGGCGTCGTATTGGATCGGTCCTTCCACCGCGAGATCGGGACGGCGTTCCCGGACGAGTGCGGTGGCTTCACGGACCTTGTCGACGCCCGCACCCGAACCGGATTCCCCGGTCGAATACGACAGCATCGCGATGCGCGGTTCGATCCCGAACTTCGAGGCCGTCGCGGACGACGAGATGGCGATGTCTGCGAGTTGATCGGCGGTGGGTGTGGGCACGACAGCGCAATCGCCGTACGCGAGTACCCGGTCGGACAGGCACATCAGGAAGATGCTCGACACCGTCGACACTCCGGGTTCGGTCTTGATGATCTCGAAGGAGGGGCGGATGGTGTGCGCCGTGGTGTGCGCGGCACCCGACACCATTCCGTCGGCGAGCCCTAGATGGACCATCATCGTGCCGAAATACGAGACGTCGCGCATGATCTCGGTTGCGCGGTCGAGCGTCATGCCCTTGTGCTCGCGGAGCCGCTGGTATTCCGCGGCGAACCGATCACCGTAGTCGGACGTCCGCGGGTCGATGATCTGGGCGCGCGAGATATCCACACCCAGCTGGGATGCGCGCTGTCGGACCGCGGCCTCGTCGCCGAGAATCGTCAGGTCCGCGATGTGCCGTTGCAGCACCCGTCCCGCGGCCCGCAGGACCCGGTCGTCCTCCCCTTCCGGCAGCACGATGTGCCGCGGCGAACTGCGAGCCCGGTCGATGAGCTGGTACTCGAACATCTGCGGGGTGGTCACCGACAGGCGGGGCAGACGCAACCGGTCGAGCACTGCGGCGGTGTCGACGTGCTGTTCCACGATGGCGAGTGCTGTATCGATCTTCCGCTGCGCGCCGAGTGCCATGCGTCCGCGTGTGCGGTCCGCGGCCGACGCGGTGTCGAACGTGCCGAGATCGGTGGTAAGGATCGGCAGGTTCGATCCGAGACCGGACAGGAGCTGGGCGATGGCGGGGTGCGGAAGCAGCCCACCGTTCATGATGATGCCCGATAGAGTCGGAAAGCCTTCTGCAGCATTGGCATTGAGGAGTGTCAGGATGACGTCGGACCGGTCGGCCGGGACGATGACAACGACACCCTCGGTGATGCGTTCGAGAATGCGTTCGGCGGTCATACCGCCGACCATGATGCGCAGCGCTTCCCGCTGCAGCAGGTCGGGATCGCCGCTGTAGAGCTTGCCACCGATCGCGGTCTGCAGTTCGGCGACGGTCGGGGCGTTGAGAACCGGCACTTCCGGCAGGGTCCACACCGGTTCCTTCCGGCCGGACAGTTCGGCGGCGACCTCCTCGAGCGCCTCCGGCGGACACCGGTTCACGACGACAGCGCTCAGGTGCGCGTGGTGGGACGCCAGCTCCATCGCGCACAGGTCGGCGAGGTGGGCGATCTCCTCAGGAGTGCGGCGCGCGCCCCGGAGCACCAGGAGCACGGGCGCGTCGAGGTTGGCGGCGATACGCGCGTTGTAGGCGAGCTCGCTCGGGTTGGCGATTTCGGTGAAGTCGCTGCCGACGACCACCACGGCATCGCACCGGTCGGCGACGGCGTGGTACTTGGTCACGATGTCGCTGAGCGCCGCCTCGGGGTCGGCGTGTACCTCGTCGTACGTCACGCCGACGCAGTCGTCGTAACCGAGATCGGCGGTGGTGCGTTCGAGCAGCAGTTCCAGGATGTGGTCGGTGTCGCTGTCGGATCGGGCGATCGGGCGGAAGACGCCGACGCGGGCGGTGGAAGCGCACAACGTCTGAAGCAACCCCAGGGCCACCGTCGACTTTCCGGTGTCACCTTCCGGAGCTGCGATGTAGATGCTCGATACGGGATCTGCAGCAGCACTCATGGGTGCCAGCCTAGTGCGGGGTGCCCAGTGGGTAGGGC
>JAEZDV010000155.1 GCA_023417985.1 Actinomycetes bacterium
GTCCGCGGACGACAGAGGAGCGCTCGTGAAGCAGAGATCCGGCCCGGCAGCGCGAAAGCGGTTCCGGGCCGAACCCCTGTGTGGGGTCCGTGCAAGGTCCGTACAACAGGGGGATCAGGTGGGGGAACGCATCACGACCGTCGACCGCGCCGGGCTGACGTTCGACGTCCGGGACGAGGGGCCGATCGGTGGTGAAATCGTCGTGTTGCTCCACGGTTTTCCGCAGGATTCCCGGTCGTGGGACGGCGTCGCGCCGATACTGCACGACGCCGGATTCCGTACGATCGCTCCCGACCAGCGAGGCTGTTCACCGCGGGCGCGCCCACCGCGGCGCCGCGACTACAGCATTCCACTGCTCACCGATGACGTCGTCGACCTCGTCGAGACGGTCGCAGGGCGGTCTCCCGTGCATCTCGTCGGGCACGACTGGGGTTCTGTGATCGCGTGGACCGTGGCCTCCCGGCGCCCCGACCTGATCCGATCGCTCACGGCGGTATCGGTGCCCCACCCCGCCGCATTCCTCCGTGCCTTCGTCACCAGCGCACAACTGCTCAGGTCCTGGTACATGCTGGTGTTCCAGTTCCCGTGGATCCCCGAGTTCCTGCTGAGCAACCGGCGGATCTCCCGATCCGTTCTCCTCGGATCGGGGCAATCGCCCGCCGCCGCGACGCGCGACGCCGCGCGTCTGGCCGACCGGTCGGCCGTGCGGGGTGGGGTGAACTGGTACCGGGCGATGCCGTGGGCGCACCCGAGGGCGACACTCGGCCGCGTCACCGTGCCCACCCTGATGGTGTGGAGCGACCGGGACATTGCCGTCGGGCCGGCCGGGGTGGACGCCACGGCGCGCTACGTCTCGGGTCCGTACCGATCCGAGACACTCGCCGGTGTCAGCCACTGGATTCCCGACGAGGTGCCCGATGAACTGGCCCGTCTCGTGGTCGAGCACGCGTCGGCCGCGACCGATGCGCGCTCGTGAACGTCAGGCGCGCAGGCGTTCGCGCCTGAGCAGTTCGACCTCCGGAAGATCCAGCGGTGGCAGGGAGTCCACGCCCAGCGCCCGGGCGAGCAGCCGGTCGGCGAGCTCGGGATTGCGGGCCAGCACCGGTCCGTGCAGGTAGGTGCCGATCACCGAACCCTGGACAGCACCTTCGAGCCCGTCGCCGACACCGTTGCCCACGCCACGCGAGACGCGGCCGAGTCCGGTGGCGTCCGGGCCGAGAGTCGTTCCACCCCGGTGGTTTTCGAAACCGGTCAGGGGTTGCGTGAGCCCGTAGGCGACAGGCTGGGTGACGATCTCTCCGATCGAACGGATCTCCTGCGGTGCAGTCGTCACGTCGAGGAGGCCGACGCCGTCGACGCGCTCACCCGACGAGGTCTCGTACCAGTGGCCGAGCACCTGGATGGCCGCGCAGATCGCGAGGACGGGTGCCCCGCGGCCGGCAGCCTGCTGCAGACCGGGGTAGCGCTGGAGGTGCCGCGTCGCGAGTCGCTGTGCCGCATCTTCGGCGCCGCCGAGCGTGTAGATGTCGAGCGATTCGGGCACCGGGTCGCTCAACCCGATCTCGACGACCTCGGCATCGTAACCGCGCATGCGCAGGCGCTGGCGCAGCACGAGGGCGTTTCCGCCGTCGCCGTAGGTGCCCATGACGTCGGGCAGTACCAGCCCGATCCGAACGGTCGAGTCAGACATGGGCCGTCCTCCTGGAGATTTCGGTGTTGAGGTCCCGGAACGCGGTGTAGTTGGCCAGGACCTCCACCCGGCCGGGCGGGCACGAAGCGATCGCTTTCAGCGGGTCCGGGACGAGCGTGTGGTCGACGCCCGCGTAGGTGAGGCGTACCGCGAGATCGGTGCCGCGTTCGCCTGCCGCGACCACCTGGATTCCTTCGAAGTGCTCGAACCGCACGTCCCACAGCCAGGACAGATCCTCGCCGTCGGGTACCTGGCCGTTGACGGCGATGACGAGTCCGTCGACGGTCGGATCGATCATCGACAGCGCTTCCTGCCAGCCCGCGGGGTTCTTGGCCAGCAGCATGTGCACCGAGTGCGGGCCGACCTGCACGGTCTTGTACCGGCCCGCGACCTCGTCGACGACTGCTGCTGCGGCGACCGCTTCGGCGGGATCGGCGCCCAATGCGACGGCTGCGGCGACCGCCTGGGCGGCGTTGCCGCGGTTGGCCTTGCCGGGCAGTGTCAGCTTCAACGGCAGCACCAGACCGTCCGGCCCGTACAGGTTGTCGTCGTCGACCCACCAATCCGGTTGCGGCCGAGCGAAATCGGAGCCCGTGCTGTACCAGTGGGCGCCCTCACGAACGATGGGTTCGCCGGTGCGCGGGCAACTCACCGAATCGTTCGCCCACCCCGCCCCGGCCGCGACCCACACGACGTTGGGGTTGTCGTACGCGGCCGAGGTGACGAGCACGTCGTCACAGTTCGCGACGATCACGGCATTCGGGTGCCGTTGCAGGCCGGCCCGCAACTTGCGTTCGATCATGTTGATCTCGCCGACGCGGTCGAGCTGGTCGCGGCTGAGGTTGAGCAGCACGATCGCCTCGGGCTCGAGGGCATCGGCCACGTGCGGGGTGTGGAGTTCATCGACCTCGATTGCGGCGAGAGGCGCGTGGAGATCGGACGCGAGCGCGGCCACGATGCCCGCATCCATGTTCGCGCCGTCCGCCTGCGTGACGGTTTTGTCGACGGTTTCCAGGGCGGCGGCCGTCATCCGGGTCGTGGTCGACTTGCCGTTGGTGCCGGTGACGAGCACCGTGCGGCGGCCGTGACCGACCTGCTTCATCAGCGTCGGCTCGATCTTCAGCGCGATGAGCCCGCCGATCATCGACCCCTTGCCGCGTCCGGCTTTCTGGGAAGCCCATGCGGCAGCTTTCGCGGCGCGGAGGGCGAACCTGCCCCGCGCGGTGATTTCAGTGCTAGTTCCCACGTCGGCGAGTGTTCCACAGCCCTACCGGACAGGCCGACGGCGGCGTGCCGAGTGTGTCGGGAACGACGGGTGGGCTGTATCACGCCGGGGATCAGGCCAGCGCTTTCGACTTCAGCGCCTGGTACTCGTCCTCGTCGATGGTGCCCGCGTCGAGCAGGCTCTTCGCGTCCGCGATCTGTTCGGCCGGGGACTTACCGGCGACGTCCCGGATGTAGCTGTCCTGCGCGGCCTTGATCTGTGCGGCCTGGCGTGCCGAGCGCTCGGCCATGCCGCGTCCGTGCACCACCAGGTAGACCAACCCCGTGATGAGCGGGAACACGAAGAGGAAGACGATCCAGATCGCTTTCACCCACCCGGACTGCTCGCGGTTGGAGAACATGTCGCTGATGATCATCCACAGCATGATCAGGTACGCGATGAACGCGAAGCTCACAATTATGAACCAGATTATGTCCCAGAATTCCACGGTGATCCCCTTGCCCGAAGGTTGAGTTCAGTGGTCCGGGTCGCGTACCGAGAACTGCGCGGCGGTACCCCGGGAACTTTCCGAGAGTACCGCCGCGCAGAACGTGACTTGTGCCGAATCGGCAGAAAGATCAGCTTGCCCGGTTGACCGCCGAGACGACCGCGCGCAGCGACGCAACGGTGATGGACGAGGCGATACCGACACCCCATACGAGGGTGGTGGTGCCGTCGGGCCGGGTCACGTCCGCCTCGACGTAGGCCGCGGCATTCGCGTCGTCGCCGGCCGACATGGCGTGCTCGGAGTATCCGCGAACCGCCACGCGGTAACCCAGCGTCTCGAGCCCGTCGACGAATGCGGCGAGCGGGCCGTTGCCGGTGCCCGTGATCTCCTTCTCGACGCCGTTCACCTTCAGTACCGCGGTGACGGTGTCCTCACCGTCGTCGGTCTCGGCAGCGGTGACCTTCTGGCGGATCCGCTCGAGCGGGCTGATCGGAGCCAGGTACTCCTCGTGGAAGATGTCCCACATCTCCTTGGGGCTGACTTCGCCACCCTCGCCGTCGGTGACGGCCTGCACGGACTGCGAGAACTCGATCTGCAGGCGCCGCGGCAGGTTCAGTCCGTGGTCGTGCTTCATGATGTACGCGATGCCGCCCTTGCCGGACTGCGAGTTCACGCGGATCACGGCCTCGTAGCTGCGGCCGACATCCTTCGGGTCGATCGGCAGGTACGGCACGGCCCACGTGATGTCGTCGACGTCGAGGCCGGCTGCGTCGGCGTCCGCCTTCATGACGTCCATGCCCTTGTTGATGGCGTCCTGGTGGCTACCGGAGAAGGCGGTGTAGACCAGATCGCCGCCGTACGGGTGCCGCTCGGGAACGGGCAACTGGTTGCAGTACTCGACGGTGCGGCGGATCTCGTCGATGTTCGAGAAGTCGATCTGCGGATCGACGCCGCGGCTGAACATGTTCAGGCCCAGGGTCACCAGGCACACGTTGCCGGTGCGCTCGCCGTTGCCGAACAGGCAGCCCTCGATGCGGTCGGCGCCGGCCTGGTAGCCCAGCTCGGCTGCCGCGACGCCGGTTCCGCGGTCGTTGTGGGGGTGCAGCGACAGGATGATCGAGTCGCGCTTGGCCAGGTTGCGGTGCATCCACTCGATCGAGTCGGCGTACACGTTCGGGGTGGCCATCTCGACGGTCGCCGGCAGGTTGATGATCACCGGGTGCTCGGGGGTGGCACCCAAGGTCTCGACGACGGCGTCGCACACTTCCTTGGCATAGGACAGTTCGGTGCCGGTGTAGGACTCGGGGGAGTATTCCCACCGCCAGTTGGTGTCGGGGTAGTCCTTCGCGGTCTCGATCACGAGTTCGGCGGCGTCGGTCGCGATCTTCTTGACGGCGTCCTTGTCGGCGCGGAACACCACGCGGCGCTGCAGGATCGACGTCGAGTTGTAGAAGTGCACGATCACGTTCTGTGCGCCGACACATGCCTCGAACGTGCGGCGGATCAGTTCCGGACGCGACTGCGTCAGCACCTGAATGGTGACGTCGTCGGGAATCGCGTTGTCCTCGATGATTTCTCGAACGAAGTCGAAGTCGGTCTGGCTCGCGGACGGGAAGCCGACCTCGATCTCCTTGTACCCCATGCGCACCAGCAGATCGAACATGCGGCGCTTGCGGGCGGGGCTCATCGGATCGATGAGCGCCTGGTTCCCGTCACGCAGGTCGACGGCACACCAACCGGGAGCGCGGTCGATGATCTTGTCGGGCCAGGTGCGGTCGGGCAGCGACACCGGTTCGACTTCCTCGGCGAACGGCCGGTACCGGTACGTCGGCATCGAGGAGTTCTTCTGGGTGTTCCACGCGGGCTGATCGGCGGGCGCGGGCTTGCTCGGCGGCGTGATGGTGCGCGAACCGGAGGTGAAAGCGTCGGCGGGTGACATGACGTATCTCCAAAGAGGTGGGACCGGTGGGTCCAGATCAGGATATCGACCGGCGCGTAGAAACCCCGCGACGGGAAGCCGGTCTGGTCAGATCCCGCCGCGGCGGCCGAGGAGAAGCGCGCGCTGCATGCCAAGCAGTGTAACGCGACGACGCCGCATCGTGCCGCAGCCCCCGCATTTGTCCGAGCGACTCCGGCTGTTCGTCGTCTCTCCAGAGGGTGCCCGAGGCGATGTGTGACGCCGCCGGCCGGTCGCGTGATGTTGCGCACGACACTTTCCCGATGGGCCCGACCGGCCCCGATATCCCCATCGGTAAGCTTGGCCACTGGACTTGTTCCCAACCCGGAGGTTCGACACGTGGCACTCGTCGTCCAGAAGTACGGAGGATCCTCGGTCGCGACGGCCGAGAGGATCCGGCGCGTCGCTGAAAGGATCGTCGAGACCAAGAAGGCGGGCAACGACGTCGTCGTCGTGGTGTCGGCGATGGGTGACACCACCGACGAACTGCTCGACCTCGCCCAGCAGGTGTGCCCGGTACCCCCGGCGCGGGAGATGGACATGCTCCTGACCTCGGGTGAGCGAATCTCGAATTCCTTGGTCGCGATGGCCATTCACTCCCTCGGTGCCGAGGCCCGCTCCTTCACCGGCTCGCAGGCCGGCGTGATCACCACGGGCAGCCACGGCAACGCGAAGATCATCGACGTCACCCCCGGCCGCGTCCGCACCGCCCTCGACGAGGGCAGCAT
>JAEZDV010000166.1 GCA_023417985.1 Actinomycetes bacterium
CATGTCGTCCCAGTATTCGAGGAACGCCTCCCACGACTCGGGTACCGAATGCATGGGCATCCCGTACAGGCGGTACCACTGCACGTGTTCGTCGAACAGTCTGTGTTTCTGCTCGAGGGTCAGCGGCCCGTCGAACCACTCGATCGAGACCATGAGGCTGTAGAAGAACGTCGCGTGCGCCCAGTAGAAGGTGCCGGGGTCGAGGGCGTTGTACTTACGGCCCTTCTTGTCGACGCCCTTGATGGTGTTGTGATACCCGCGTACCTGCGTCGCGGTCTCCAGTGCACGGGGGCCGTCGAATACGACCCCGTAGATCGGGTACAGCGACCGGTACAGGCGTTCCCAGCGCTCGTCGAAGAACTCCGAGTGCTCCTCGACGCCCGCACCGAGCCCCGGATGCATGTTCTGCATGGATCCTGCCCACGGCCCGAACAGCATGCCGCGCCATCCGCCGAAGTACTTCCACGTCAACGAATCGGGACCGAGCGGTCCGGGAACGGATGCCGGGCGCGTCGACTCACCGGCGGGGGTGGACGGATCGGCGGCGCTCGGCCGCTGGAGGCCGGGCCCACCGGAGTGCTGACTACGCATGTTGTCAGAGTAGGATCTGTCCGGCACGTAGTCAACGACGGGAATCAGGATTTGGGCACCACGCGCCGCAGTTGGGCCGGGGTCGGCATCGAAGAACGCCGACGGGTACGCAGGGAACGTCTCCTCGCAGCCGGAACCGATCTGATCGGAACACCTGACGGATCGACCGCGAACGTGCGTGCCGTGTGCCGCGCGGCCGAACTGACCGAGCGGTACTTCTACGAGAGCTTCGCCGATCGGGACAGCTTCGTTCGCGAGGTCTACGCCCACGTCGCCGAACAAGCGCGCGAGGCACTGGAGGCGGCGGTCGCCTCGGCACCGCCTACCGGCATCGCCGAGGCGGCGGTGCGTGCGTTCGTCGAACTCGTAGTCGATGAACCGGCCAAGGGGCGCGTGCTGCTGCTCGCTCCGCTGCGGGAGACTGCGCTCAACCGGCGCGGCGTCGAACTGGCACCGGCATTCGTCGCGCTGGTGGAAGGTCAACTGGGCGGCGTCGAGGACGCGGCGTATCGGCACCTCGCCGCGGTGGGGTTGGTCGGTGCCTTCACCAGCATGTTCATGGCATACCTCGAGGGGGACGTCACGGTTCCGCGGGAAACGCTGGTCGCGCACTGTGTGTCCCTGATCGAACACGCTGCCGAGGCCTACACCCCCGGCCCTCGCGTCTGACAGTGCGGACACCGGTAGACCACCCGTTCCGGGTCGGCGGCGGTGCCCAGTTCCCAGGATTCGATCGGCGCACCACAGCGGCGGCACGGGGCGCCGCGCCTGCCGTACACCCACAGGTTCCGTCCACGGCGACGATCACCCGTGGTGATCCGCACCGTCCGGTTCCGGTTCGCGGTGAGGATCCGGTGGGCAAGGTCCACCCACCCGCGGGGATCCCCCGCCGAACCCACCGGCTCCCGGGGATCGACGCCGCGCAGGAAGCACAACTCGGAGCGGTACACGTTCCCGACACCCGCCATGACCCGCTGGTCGAGCAGTGCGGTCCCGATGGGCCGGGAGGGGTCGCGGGACAGGTTCTCCGCGGCGCGCACCGCGTCCCAGTCGGCTCCGAGCAGATCGGGTCCGAGGTGACCGACCGCTGCGTCTTCGCGGTCGCGGGGGAGAACTTCGAGGATGCCCAGTTCGAATCCGACCGCCTGGAGTTCTTCGGTACCCAGCACGACGCGAGCCTTGAAGCCTGGCTTACGCCACCGCGTGCCCCGCTCGTACACGTGCCACTCGCCTTCCATCTTCAGATGCGAATGGATCGTGTATTCGGGCAACCGGACCAAGATGTGCTTGCCCCGCGATACCACCTCGTCGACGACACATCCCCTGAAATCGGCTGTGGCGAAACGAGGTACGCGAAAATCTGTCTCGGTGAGCGTTCTCCCGGCCAGAGCGGCATTCAGCCGGGACGCCGCCCGGTACACGGTATCTCCTTCGGGCATCGTCAGAACCTGATCCGGTAGCCGCGTGGCGTCGCCGAGAATCCCTCTTCGGCCAGCAATTCGGCGAAGGGATGACCGTGAATGGATGCGCCGTCGACCTTTTCGACGACGATCTTGTCGACCCCGCCGCGCTTGACGGTAGCGGCCAGGGACGCGCACGCATTGCGCAACCGTCCGGGATCGTCGTCGAATGTGAGCATCGTGCGGCCGCCACGTTCGATGAACAGTACGAGGTCGCCGTCCACGAGGACCACCAGGCCGCCGGCCTTACGGCCCGGCCGGTGACGAGGTGCGTCGTCCGGGGCCGCGGACTTCGGCCACGGGAGGGCCGCGCCGTACGGGTTGGCCGGGTCGCATGCCGCAAGAGTGATCGCGGCGGTCTCGTCGTGGCGCCCCTCGATCGAATCGGCGAACGAGCGCAGGCGGTCGACGACCGCGGGTGTCGAGAACTGCGCCCCGCCCAGCGAGTCGACGAAGTATCCGCGTCGGCAGCGACCTCGCTCCTCGAACCGGCTGAGCACCTTGTACATCGTGGCGAATCCCCCGGGTACGCCCTCGCTCACCACGACACCGCGGGTGACGACCCCGTACCGCTCGAGCAGCAGTTCGGCGGTGCTGTGCGCACGGACCGTCGTGTCGGTCTCGCGTTCGGGAAGCAGTGACCACCGGCCGGCCACGGTGGGCGGACCGGTACGCGAGGGCATCGCCGGGCGTGCCGCCCGATACATCCGGGCCCGGGGTGCACGCCGCGGGGTCCGGTGGGCGGGTGTCGCACGGGAGGTGTCGCCGATCAGTGCGCGCAACGGTGCGAGGGTGTCGCCCGAGATGTATCCGCCCCACACCAGATCCCACAGTGCCGCAGCAACATTCGTGTCGGTGGCGGTCGATTCGCGGGCGGACACCGCATCGGTGAGCTGACGGAAGAAGTATGCGCCCCCGCCGTCGAGAGAGTCGAGAATCGCTCGGTGGACGGGCGAGAGGTCGAGTTCTCCTGCGGGCGCGAGCGTCACCGGTACGAGGTCGGCGGGATGCAGCAACACCCAGCCGTCCTTGCCGGAGATCGAGCCGGCACCGGACCACACCACCTCGCCCGTCGACGTCAACTCGTCGAGCATCGTCGGTGCGTAGTCGCGCACGCGGGGAGCGAGGACGAGCGGTTCGAGGGCGCTCGCGGGGAGCGGCACCCCGGCGAGTTGTTCCACCACGGTGAGCACGCCGTCGAGACCGTAGAGGGCGCTGCCCCCGGCACCCCGGCCGAGATGGTGCCAGTCGGGAAGGAAACGGCCGAGCGTGGCGGTGCTGACCGGTTCGACATCCTGGCGCGCCGCCGCGAGCGACCGTCGCCGCAACCGGCGCAGCACCTCGGAGTCGCACCATTCGGATCCGGTCGAGCCCGGCCGGAATTCGCCCGACGTGACGCGTCTGTCGGCGGCCAGTCGCTGCAGAACCGACTCGACGACCGCCGTGCCGAGGCCGAACCGGGCAGCAAGCTCGGCCGTCGTGAACGGACCGTGGGTGCGCGCATAACGACCCACGAGATCGCCGAGCGGATCGGCGACCGGCTCGACGAACGCCGTCGGCACACCGATCGGCAACGGCACCCCGAGCGCGTCGCGTAACCGGGACGCGTCCTCGATCGCGGCCCACCACTGTTCACCCGCGTACGAGACTCGGAGTGCTCGCCGCTGGCGGGCGAGGCCGGCGATCCACTCGGTGGGGTCGTCGGTGGTGCGTTCGCGCAACTCGGCGTCGGTGAGCGGACCGACCAGCCGCAGCAGGTCGGCGACACCTTCGGCGTCGTGCGCGCGCCGGTCAGGTGCCAGCCGCTGGAGTTGGTGCTCGGCTTCGGTGATGACGTCGGCGTCGAGCAGTTCGCGCAACTCGACCCGGCCGAGCAGTTCGGCGAGCAACGTCGAATCCAGGGACAACGCGGCCGCCCGACGCTCGGCGAGGGGGCTGTCTCCCTCGTACAGGAACTCGCCGACGTAATTGAACAACAGCGACGACGCGAAAGGGGAGGCCGTGGGCGTTTCGACCTCGACGAGCCGGATCTGCCGCCGGGCGATGCGGCCGAGCAGGTCGTGGAATGCGGGCAGGTCGTAGACGTCCTGGAGGCATTCCCGGACGGTCTCGAGGAGGATCGGGAAGGTCGGATAACGCTGGGCGACATCGAGCAACTGCGCCGAGCGCTGCCGTTGCTGCCACAGGGGTGCCCGCTTGCCGGGGTTGCGGCGCGGCAACAGCAGCGCACGTGCCGCACACTCCCGGAACCTGGACGCGAACAACGCCGAACCACCCACCTGCTCGGTGACGATCTCGTCGATCTCGTCGGGGTCGAAGACGAAGATGTCCGACCCCGGAGGAGCGTCGTCGGTGTCCGGAAGCCGCACGATGATGCCGTCGTCGGACGCGGTCGGATGGGATTCGACGCCGTGTCGCTCGAGCAGCCGAGCGCCCACCGCGAGCGCCCACGGCGCGTGCACCCGCAACCCGAACGGGGAGTGCAACACCAGCCGCCAGTCGCCGAGTTCGTCGCGGAACCGCTCGACGACCAGCGTGCGGTCGGTGGGGAGCTGCCCGGTGGCGGTACGTTGCTCGGCGAGCAGCGCGATCAGGTTGGCCGTCGCGTTGTCGTCGAGTCCGCCTTTGCGGCAGCGTGATTCGGCCTCAGCGGGCTCGGCGTGGCCCAGCTCGCGGATGAAGGCACCCAGCGCGGCCCCGAGTTCTGCGGGGCGGCCCTGGCTGTCGCCGTGCCAGAACGGTAAGCGGCCGGGACGGCCGTACGCGGGGGATACCAGCACGCGGTCGAACGTGATCTCCTCGATCCTCCAACTTGTGGCGCCGAGGGCGAACACATCGCCGACCCTCGACTCGTACACCATCTCCTCGTCGAGTTCGCCGACCCGGGTGTTCTTCTCGCCCACCATGAACACGGTGAACAATCCGCGGTCGGGGATGGTGCCGCCGGAGGTCACCGCGAGTCGTTGCGCTCCCGGGCGCCCGGTGAGCGTGCCGGTGGTGCGGTCCCACACGACGCGCGGACGGAGTTCGGAGAATTCGTCGGACGGGTAGCGCCCCGCGATCAGGTCGAGTACCGATTCGAACACCGGCCGCGACAGCGACGCGAACGATCCGCTGCGCCGTACGGTGTCGAACCAGTCGTCCACGTCGAGACGTTCGAGCGCCGTGGCGGCCACCGTTTGCTGGGCCAGCACGTCGAGCGGGTTCGACGGCACCTGGAGTGCTTCGATCTGTCCGGCGACCATGCGCTCCACGGTGACCGCGCAGTGGATGAGATCGGTGCGATGCTTGGGGAATAGCACGCCCCGCGATGTCTCACCCACCTGGTGCCCAGCGCGGCCGACCCGCTGCAGGCCGCTCGCGACCGACGGAGGTGCCTCCACCTGGATCACGAGATCCACTGCGCCCATGTCGATGCCGAGTTCGAGGCTCGACGTCGCGACGACACACCGCAGGCGACCTGTTTTGAGGTCGTCCTCGATGAGGGCGCGCTGATCCTTGCTGACGGAGCCGTGGTGCGCGCGGGCGAGCACCGGTTCGACGCCGTACGTAACTTCGGTGGGTGCCCCGATCTGCGCCGGTGGTTTGCCCGCGCGCTCGATCTCGGCCCCGGTGCGTTCGGCGTAAACCTCGTTGAGGCGGGCGGTGAGCCGCTCGGCCAGACGACGCGAGTTCGCGAAGACGATGGTCGAACTGTGCGCGGTGATCAGGTCGACGATCTGTTCCTCGACGTGCGGCCAGATCGACCCGGCCTGTGGGGTCGGGGACGCTGAATCCTCGTCGGGTTCGGCGACGCCCAGTTCGGTCATGTCCTCCACCGGCACCCGAACGGTCAGGTCCCAGGTCTTCACGGCCGGCGGCGCGACGATCCGGATCGGCGCACTTCCGGCGAGGAATCGGCCGACTTCTTCGTGCGGCCGCACCGTCGCGGACAGCCCGACGCGTTGGGCCGGCGCACGCAGCAGGAGGTCGAGGCGTTCGAGGGACAGTGCGAGATGACTTCCTCGTTTGGTGCCTGCGACGGCATGTACCTCGTCGACGATGACCGTTTCGACGCCGGCCAGGTTCTCGCGCGCCGACGAGGTGAGCATGAGGAACAGCGATTCGGGCGTGGTGATGAGGATGTCGGGCGGGGTGCGCGCCAGTTTGCGCCGGTCGGCCTGCGAGGTGTCACCGGAGCGGACCCCCACGGAGATGTCGGGCGGGGTGAGACCGAGCCGTTTGGCGGTCTGGGTGATTCCGACGAGCGGCGAGCGGAGGTTGCGCTCGACGTCGACTGCGAGTGCTTTGAGGGGCGAGACGTACAGCACCCGTGTGCGCTGTTCACGTGCGACCGTCTCCTCGGCCGGTGTGGAGGCCAGTCGGTCGAGCGACCACAGGAATGCCGACAGCGTCTTGCCGGAACCCGTGGGTGCGACCACCAGGGTGTGGGCGCCGGACGAGATCGCGTCCCAGGCACCGAGTTGTGCGGGAGTCGGGGCGTCGAACGCTCCGCCGAACCATTCACGGGTCGGCGCGGAAAAGCGGTCGAGGACAGAGCTCACCTGTTCATCGTGCACCCGACCCCCGACAGTCTCAGTCCTCGAACGCGAATTGGGCGATCTGAGGCGAATGCAGGTCCGCCCAGCGGCTGCGTCCCGTCCTCACCAATTCCGTGACGAGGGCACGCGCCGGAACCCGCCACGGCAGGGCGTCGAACTGAGCCCTGCTCTCCGGTGTCTCCGTCCATCCGATCGTGGCGGTGGCGCCGCTTTCCGTGATGCGCAGGGCCGGAGACGCCGCTGCAACCCGGTCGAGAGGTGCCCCGCATGCTTCTTCGAGATCCTTGCGGGTAACCGTGATCCACCCTCGGACGTTCCGGAGGCCGGGTCCCGGGGTGTCGAGGTGCAGACCCGCTACTTCGAGGTCTCCCGCGTAGACAGTGATCAGTCGGTGGCCCTCGGGCGACGTTGAGGTGTCGGGAAGGCAGGACACCGACCAGTACTCCCGCTCGCTCATCCGCGCGTTCGGCACGCTCGACCGGACGTAGTCGCGTAACCATGCTGTGACGACGCCGAATTCGGGGTAGCGCGCGAGTTCGCGGTACTTGGTGTCGCGCAGGGGAAGCTCGGATACGGAGTCGGGCGCAGGCGTGTTCACGCGACGATTATGGCTGTTCACGGGCAGCCGCGGGTGCGGGGTCGCACTCGGCGGCGCCGCACGCCCGATCCGTTGTGGTGTCGTCACAGCACCACGCCCGGGTTGAGGATCGATCGAGGGTCCAGTGCGTCCTTGATTTGCCTGGTCAGAGCCATGACGTCGGAGCCGACCTGGTCGGGAAGCCACGCCTTCTTGAGCCGGCCCACCCCGTGCTCACCGGTGATCGTGCCACCGAGTTCGATCGCGAGATCCATGATCTTCCCGAACACGAGTGCGGCCCGCGCCGTCATCTCGTCGTCGGTGGGGTCGTACACGATCAGCGGATGGGTGTTGCCGTCCCCGGCATGCGCGATCACCGCGACCGTGACGGTGTGCTCGGCCGCGAGCGCGGCGATCCCCTCGACGAGCGCGGGAAGCGCCGGCAGTGGCACCCCTACATCCTCGAGCAGCAGACTCCCGGTCCGCTCCACCGCGGGGATCGCCATCCGGCGGGCCGCCGCGAACGCTTCCCCCTCGGCGGGGTCGTCGGTGGTGAACACCTCGTCGGCACCGGCGTCACGGCAGGCCTGCGCCATCATCGCGACCTCCTCGGCCGCGGCCGCGCCCGGTGCGTCCGAACGCGCGATGAGCATCCCCTCGGTCGAGCGATCGAGGCCCATCCGGAGCATGTCCTCCACGGCTCCGATGGTGGTTCGATCCATGAACTCGAGCATTGCGGGGCGCAGGGTGCCCGTGATCGCGACGACCGCATCGGCGGCAGCCTGGACCGAACCGAATGTGGCGACAATCGTCGACGCGGGAGGTTGCGGCGGGAGCAGTCGCAGGGTCACTTCCGTGATGACACCGAGCGTTCCTTCGCTTCCGACGAACAGTTTCGTCAGGGACAAACCCGCGACGTCCTTGAGCCGTGGGCCACCCAACCGCACGGCAGTGCCGTCGGCCAGCACCACTTCGAGGCCGAGAACGTAGTCGGAGGTGACGCCGTACTTCACGCAACACAGGCCACCGGCGTTGGTCGCTGCGTTGCCTCCGATCGTGCAGATCTCGAACGACGACGGGTCCGGGGGATACCACAGGCCGTGCTCGGCGGCGGCCCGCTTCACCTCGGCATTGAACAGTCCCGGCTGTGCGACGGCAGTCCGGGTCGAGGTGTCCACCGTGATCGAGCGCATCCTCTCGGTGCTCAGCACGATGCAGCCGGCGATGCCTCCCGACCCGCCCGACAGGCTCGTTCCGGCGCCGCGCGGGACCACCGGAACGCGATGGGAATTCGCCCACCGCAGGGTGGCCTGCACGTCTGCGGTCGACGTGGCGCGCACCAGGGCGGCGGGCACGGCTGCATCCGGGTCCTGCGCACGGTCCTGGCGGTACCCGGCGAGGATGTCCGGGTCGGTGACGAGTACGCCCTCCGGCAGTTCGACGGCCAGATCGGCGAAGGAGGTCACAGACGGCTCGGTTCCTTCGTGGGTGGACACGATCAGCTCACCGCCGGAACGTAGCGGGCCCGCAACTTGTGTTTGACCAGCTTGCCGGTCGGTGTCCGGGGGAGGTCGTCGGAGAAGTCGATACTGCGCGGTGCCTTGAAGTGCGACACCCGACCGCGGACGTATTCGAGCAGCTCCTGCTCGAGCTCCGGGCTCGGGACGATCCCGTCGGCGAGTTGCACGACGGCCTTGACCTGTTCACCCATCTCGGGGTCGGGCACGCCGATCACCGCGACGTCGTAGACCTTCGGGTGCAGGGTGAGAACGTTCTCCGATTCCTGTGGGTAGATGTTCACGCCGCCGGAAATGATCATGAATGCGGCGCGATCGGTCAGGTAGAGGAAGCGCTCGTCGTCGAGATATCCGATGTCCCCGCTCGTCGTCCACGTCGGATGCGCGGGATGTGTTGCCTTTGCGGTCTTCTCGGGGTCGTTGTGGTAGCGGAACGGATGTTCCTCGCGCTCCCACCACACCGTCCCGATCGAGCCCGCAGGGACTTCGTCACCGTCGTCGTCGCAGATGTGAACGATGCCCATGATGCCGTCGCGGCCCACGGATCCGGGATGGGAGAGTGCCTGCTCGGAGTCGATGAACGTCGCACCCGCGCCTTCGGTGGAGGCGTAGTACTCGTGGATCACCGGACCCCACCACTCGATCATCGCCCGCTTGATCTCGGGCGGGCACGGCGCCGCGGCGTGGATCGCGACCTTCATGCTCGACACGTCGTACTTCGCCCGCGTCTCCTCGGGCAGTTTCAGCATCCGCACGAACATCGTCGGAACCCACTGGGAAGCGGTCACCGAGTACTCCTCGATCAGGGCGAGCGCTTCCTCGGCATCGAAGCGGTCCATGAGCACCACGGTTCCGCCCACGGACTGAATGGTGCCGCAGAACCGCAGTGGGGCAGCGTGATACAGCGGTGCTGGACAAAGATAGACGGTGGTGTCGTCGAACCCGTACATCGGCGCGAAGACCGCGGTGTACGGGTCGGGAACGTCCTGCACCTGTCCCACGGCCAGCGCAGGTTCGATTCCCTTCGGCCGGCCCGTGGTGCCGGACGAGTACAGCATGTCCCGGCCACGTGGCTGGTCCTCGAGCGGGGAGGCGTCGTGTCGTGCGAGGGCCTCCTCGTAGTCGTCGAAGCCCGGCACCGGCCCGCCGAACGCGAGTCGGTGGGTCACACCCGGGTAGGCATCGGGTGAGGTGTCGACGGCGGACGTAGCCCCGGCCGACACGACGAGCGCCTCGGCATCGCAGTCGGAGACGATGTACGCGGCCTCTTCGGGGGTGAGATGCCGGTTGACGACGGTGATGTAGAGACCGGAACGCAGGGCGGCCCAGTAGACCTCCATGACCCGGAGATCGTTGTCGGATATCAGTGCGAGATGGGCGCCCGGCTCGAGTCCGGCGGCGCGCAGATGCTTCGCCAACCGGATCGAGCGTTCGTCGAGTTCCCGGTAGGTGAGCGACTCGCCTGTCGCGGGCCGGATGATGGCCGGCTTGTCGGGAGTGGTGGCGACGAAGTTCCCTGGGTACATGGTCCCCGGTCTACCACAGGTGTGGCGTAGGACACATTTCTGGGTGGACTTCGCGGCAGCGCGTCCGGTTGCGGCGGGCAGTCACCGGACGTGTCGGTGCGAGGTCGGGCGGGTACACCACCACACACCCCGAGAGGAGAGCGCGATGCCGAACTCGATCAAGAACGAAAAGATGTACCAGGAGTTGCGGGAGGACGGCGCGTCGAAGGAGAAAGCTGCCCGCATCTCCAACGCTGCCGCTGCCGAGGGGAAGTCGAAGGTCGGAAAGCGCGGCGGACAATCCGGCTCGTACGACGACTGGACCGTCGGTGACCTGAAGAAGCGAGCGAAGGAACTCGGTTTGAGCGGTTACTCCAGCATGCGCAAGAGCGAACTCGTGGACGCATTGCGTAACCACTGACGGGGAGGAAACTTCAACACGCGGGCGCGCGGCCTCAGCCGAATTCGACACCCTGCGCGAGCGGGAGTTCGGTCGAGTAGTTCACGGTATTGGTCGCCCGCCGCATGTACGCCTTCCAGGAATCCGAACCGGACTCGCGACCTCCACCGGTTTCCTTCTCACCACCGAATGCGCCACCGATCTCCGCGCCCGACGTGCCGATGTTGACGTTCGCGATGCCGCAGTCGGAACGGGAGAGGAACTGTTCGGCTTCCCGCTGGTCGAGCGTGAAGATCGACGACGACAAGCCCTGCGGCACGGCGTTGTGCAGTGTCATCGCCTCGTCGAGGTCGTCGTAGGTGAGGACGTAGAGAATGGGCGCGAACGTTTCCTTCCGCACCACGTCGGTCTGGTCCGGCATGCGCACGAGAGCGGGGGAGACGTAGACCCCTCCGCCCGGCACGTCGACTCGTTCGCCGCCGGTGACGATGGTTCCGCCGTCGGCCTCGGCGCTCTCGAGCGCGCCGCGCATGGCCTCGTACGACTTCTCCGATACCAGCGGCCCGACGAGAACCCCTTCGTCGAACGGGTTCCCGACCCGCAAACCGGAATACGCCTTACCGATCCGCTCGACGACCGTGTCGACGATCGACCGGTGCACAATCAACCGGCGCAGCGAGGTGCACCGCTGCCCTGCGGTGCCGGCGGCGGAGAACACCACGCCTCGCACGGTGAGGTCGAGGTCTGCCGACGGGGTGACGATCGCGGCGTTGTTACCTCCGAGTTCGAGCAGGCACCGGCCGAACCTCGCTGCCACACGTGGAGCGACGAGTCGTCCCATGCGTACCGAGCCGGTGGCACTCACCAGTGCGATCCGCGGGTCGTCGACCAGCGATTCCCCGACGGTGGCGTCCCCGAGCACGACGTGGTGCAGACCGTCCGGTGCGCCCACGTCCTCGGCGGCGCGGCGCAGGAGCGCGGCGCAGGCGAGCGCGGTGAGCGGCGTGGTCTCGGACGGCTTCCACACCACAGGATCACCGCACACGAGCGCGATTGCGGTGTTCCACGACCACACCGCGACCGGGAAGTTGAAGGCCGAGATCACCCCGACCACGCCCAGCGGATGCCACGTTTCCATGAGGCGATGTCCGGGGCGCTCGGACGGCATCGTGCGTCCGTAGAGCTGGCGCGACAACCCGACTGCGAAGTCGCAGACGTCGATCATCTCCTGGACCTCGCCCGCGGCCTCGGACGGAATCTTGCCGACCTCGAGGGTGACGAGTTCGGCCAGATCGCTCTTGTGCTCGACGAGGAGTTCACCGAGCCGGCGGACGAGGCGGCCGCGAACCGGTGCGGGCACGTCACGCCACTGCTCGAAGGCGCGCGCGGCATGCGCGATCGCGATATCGACGTCCGCGGCCGAATGGAGTGGCAGCCGGGCGAGTTCGGTGCCGTCGACGGGGCTCGTGACGACCAGTGCGCCGCCGTCCGCGAGTTCGGCCCCACACCGGTCCAGTGCGGCGGCGGCGCGGGTGCGGAGATCGGAGGTGGCATTCATCGATGTCGTCCTTTCGTGCTCGGATAATCTGCGCGAGTGCCGGAATCCACTAAAGACGGGCTCGACGACATCGATCGACTGCTGCTGCGCGAGCTGGGAGCCGACGGCCGGGCAACCTTGGCGGCGCTGGCCGACAGGGCGGGCTTGTCTGTGTCCGCCGTCCAGTCTCGCGTGCGCAGACTCGAGTCGCGCAACGTGATTCGGGGGTACAGCGCACGGATCGACCCGGAAGCGCTCGGTCTCGCGCTTTCGGCGTTCGTCGCCATCACCCCTCTCGATCCGTCTCAGCCGGACGACGCCCCGGCGCGATTGCGCCACATCGACGCCATCGAATCCTGTCACTCCGTGGCCGGGGACGAAAGTTACATCCTTCTCGTGCGCGTCGCCTCGCCGCGGGAGCTCGAGAACCTCCTTCGGGAGATCCGGGCCACCGCGAATGTAGCCACCCGCAGCACCGTCATCCTCCAAACCTTTTACGAACGTTAGGCGATTATTTCGGTAAATTTCCTGAAACAAGGGCATGTGGATGGAAAATGCGCGTACTTTGAGCGCATGAGCACGGCATTCCGGCACTCGGGCAGTGCCGAATCACTTTTGCCCGGACGCGTGCACGACGTTCTGCGCCGACACCTGCTCACCGACGGCGCAGACCTCGTTCTCGACCTCGAACGCTCACGCGGCGTGCGGCTCGTCGATCAGCGGGACGGCACCACCTACCTCGACATGTTCGGGTTCTTCGCGTCGTCGGCGCTCGGCATGAACCATCCCGCTCTCGCCGATGATCCCGGCGCGGCAGAGGAATTCGCCAGGGTCGCTCCGAACAAGCCGAGCAACTCCGATATCTACACCGTGCCGATGGCTCGGTTCGTCGACACGTTCGCCCGGGTGCTCGGGGACCCTGACCTGCCGCACCTGTTCTTCGTCGACGGCGGTGCACTCGCCGTCGAAAACGCCCTCAAGACCGCCTTCGACTGGAAGAGCCGGCTCAACGAGTCCCGCGGCCTCGACCCCGGCCTCGGAGGCTCGGTGCTGCATCTGACCGAGGCGTTCCACGGTCGGAGCGGATACACGATGTCGCTCACCAACACCGACCCGATCAAGACCGATCGCTTCCCGAAGTTCGACTGGCCGCGCATCGACGCGCCCTATCTGTGCGACGGACGCGACATCGCCGACGCCGAGAACCGCGCACTCGACCAGGCGCGCGCTGCGTTCGCCGAGCGCCCGCACGACATCGCTTGCTTCATCGCCGAACCCGTGCAGGGTGAGGGCGGCGACCATCATTTCCGTCCGGAGTTCTTCCGTGCGATGGCGGACCTGTGTCGCGCGAACGACGCACTGCTCGTCTTCGACGAGGTTCAGACCGGAGTGGGCCTCACCGGAACCACCTGGGCCTATCAGCAGTTCGGCGTGACTCCCGACATCGTGGCCTTCGGCAAGAAGACCCAGGTGTGCGGGATCATGGCGGGCGGGCGAATCGACGAGGTGCCCGACAACGTGTTCGCAGTCGGTTCACGACTCAACTCCACCTGGGGCGGCAACCTCACCGATATGGTCCGTGCCCGGCGCATCCTCGAGGTCGTGGAACGCGATGGTCTGGTGGAGCACGCCCGTCGGTGCGGAACCCATCTGCTGACCGGTTTGCAGCAACTTGCCGCACGCCACCCCGCGGTCACCGAACCACGCGGTCGCGGGTTGATGTGTGCGATCACCCTCCCGTCGCCTGCTGTGCGCGACGAGGTGCTCGCTGCGCTGTACCGCGACGAGCACGTCCTCATGATCGGCACCGGTGCCCGGGGAATCCGCTTCCGGCCACCCCTGACGGTGACGACGGCCGAACTCGACGAGGCACTCGCCGCGCTCGACCGTGTGGTGGCGCAGCACGACCGAACCGTGCACGAGTACTCGGATCGGTGACGCCGTAGGTTGTCGGGTATGACCGAAGCACTCGGCAACGATCCGGCCGCAGACACCGCCACCTTCGCTATCCCCTCGCTGGCCAATCTCCGAGACATCGGCGGGCACCCGAGTTCCTTCGGCGGTGTGGTCCGTACCGGGGTGGTGTACCGGTCGACCGATCTGAGCCGGATCACCGAGACAGATCTGGATACGCTCGCGGCGCTGCGCATCGCGACCGTGTTCGACCTTCGGACGACGGCCGAACAGGAACTCCGCCCGGACAGGCTCCCGGCGCGGGCACGTCACGTCGCGCTGGACGTGCTTGCGGACCGGCACAAGGGTTCCATCGCGGCGGCGCTCCCCGACATCGTCGCCGATCCGGCACTGGCCGCCCAGGCGTTCGGTGACGGCCGCGCCGCGGAGTACCTGCGCGGAAGCTACCGCGACTTCGTGACGTTGCCGAGTGCCGCCGCGTCGTACCGGGTTCTGGCGGAAGACCTTGCGCGCGGCGATGTTCCGGCTCTCGTCCACTGCACCGCGGGGAAGGACCGGACGGGATGGGCGGCAGCGTCGCTGCTCATGTTCGCGGGCGCCGACCAGGACGCGGTGTTCGACGACTACCTGCGTACCAACGACATGCTGCTCCCCGCCTTCGAGACCATGTTCTCCCGCTTCGCGGAGCGAGGGGGCGACCCGGAGATCCTGATTCCCATCCTCGGAGTGCGACGCGAGTACCTCGAAACCGCCATCGACGAGGCACTGACGCGGTACGGCACCATCGACGACTATTTCGCGTCCGGTCTCGGCCTGGACGACGAGCAATTGCAGGCACTGCGCGACCGCCTCGTCGCACCGGCGGATCCGGCGAGCTGAGCGCACACGGGCCGGAGCGCCGCGCGTGGCGCACTCAGCCCGAGCGCGCCACGCGGGCACGGCGGCGGAGCACCTCGAAGACCACCAGGCCGACGAGGATGCCGGCGAGGTCCGCGCACCAGTCCCAGAACGATCCGGATCGTCGCACCGCGACCGTCGCCTGCAAGACCTCGGTGAGGACTCCGTACGCCGCAAGGCCCGCCAGCGTGATCGCGGGCGAGAAGTGCGCATAACGGGAGCAGAACGCGAGCACCGCGAACATCAGCGCGTGGGTCACCTTGTCGGCGTGCGGCGGCCCCGAAGGAGTGGTATCTCCGGGTAGCAGAAGCATCACCGTGATGACGACGACGGCGACCACGAGCGGCAGCAGGCGCCGCCAGGTGAAACGGGGCATGGCCGCAACACTAGTCGGCGCCGAATTGCGGTCGGCGAACCCCGTCAGCCCGGTGTCCGCCACTCGGTGACGAGCCGGTAGGCCCGGCGCCCGAGCATCCACAGTGCGACGAGCGCGAGGAGGATCGCGATCGGATGCCGGATCGCCAGCAGGAGCAGCAACGCGACGAGCACGAGCGGCACCAGCATCACGAGGTTGAGATAGATGTTCTCGCGGGGCTCGGGCGGTTGCAGCGCGGGCGGTGCCGACGGCAGGTCACGGAACAGGGGGACGAGGTCGCCGCGGGTACGAGCTTGCGTCGCGCGGGTCACCCGCTCGTCGAATTCGTCGAGAGTCAGCCGCCCGGCGGCGAAGTGCTCACCGAGCAGGTGCACGGCTTCCTCGCGTTCGGCCGTTCCGATACGGACCTCGGGACGTTCGCCCATGTGTCCAGCGTAGTGGAGATCGGGCGCGCGGGGCGCACC
>JAEZDV010000136.1 GCA_023417985.1 Actinomycetes bacterium
CTGTACAGCGTCATCTTCGAGGGCGCCGTCATCTGAGCCCGGGGGTTCGCCGGCGTCAGGTGCAGCAGTTCGGGTCCAGCACGACGCGCAGTGCCTCGAGCGCGTCTGTCCGGACCCGGTGGTAGACGTTCATTCCGTTGCGGGTGGATTCCACCATCCCCGCCTTGCGCAGCTGCCCCAGATGGTGACTGACGGTGGATTCCGCCAGGTCCACGGCCGTGGCGAGGTCGCATGTACAGACTTCGCCGGTGGCGTCGGTGAGCAGGATGGAGATCAGCTGGATGCGGGTCGGATCGGCCAAGGCCTTGAGGCGCAGTGCCACTTCGAGTGCGGCTTCGGCGTTCATCGGGGCAGCGGCCACCGGGTCGCAGCAAATCGGTGTGGTGATGTCGACGACGGGCAGAGCCTTGGGCATGGGACTATTCTGACGACCTCCTTGACATATGTCAAAATGGTGGATCACACTGGAATCCTCTGATTCGATGTATGTCTCACACGTGGAGGTTCTCATGTCCCGCGCTCAGCTAGCCCTCAACGTCGACGACCTGTCCGAGGCCGTCGCCTTCTATTCGAAGTTGTTCGGTGCCGAACCGAACAAGCTCGAGCCGGGTTACGCGAACTTCGCCCTGTCGGAACCGCCTCTCAAGTTGGTGCTCCTCGAGAATCCCGGCAAGGGCGGCTCGCTCAATCACCTGGGCGTCGAGGTCGAATCCAGCGAGAAGGTGCACGAGGAGATCGCCAGGCTCACTGACGCCGGGTTGTTCACCGACGAGGAGATCGGCACCACGTGCTGTTTCGCCACGCAGGACAAGGTATGGGCCACCGCACCCGACGGAGAGAAGTGGGAGGTCTACACCGTTCTCGCCGACAGCGACACCTTCGGCACGACCCCCACGCTGCTCGTGGACGAAAACTCCGGTGGCGCAGCGTGTTGCGGGACGGCCGCCGACCGCACGGCTGCGGAGTAATCGACTTCCTGGTTCCGACGCCTCGAGTCCCGTCCTCCCGGGCGCATATCCGGGAGGACGTGGCTCGGTGAACTACCGATTTCCGTCGCCGCTCAGGATGCGGTGGAGGTGGACGCCCTGGCGAACCGCTTGCGCAGCGCGAGCGAGACGTACACGAGCGCAACGAGTGCGGGCACCTCGATCAGCGGGCCCACCACTCCGGCCAGAGCCTGTCCCGAGGTGACGCCGAACGTCGCGATTGCCACCGCGATCGCCAGCTCGAAGTTGTTTCCGGCGGCGGTGAACGCCAGGGTCGTGGTGCGCTCGTAGCCCAGGCCCACCGCGGCACCGAACAGGTAGCCACCGCCCCACATGAGAGCGAAGTACGCCAGCAGCGGCAATGCGATCCGCCCGACATCCCAGGGCTGTGACGTGATCCGATCACCCTGGAGCGCAAACAGAATCACGATCGTGAACAGAAGGCCGTACAGTGCCCACGGGCCGATCTTCGGGATGAAGGTGTCCTCGTACCATTCGCGGCCCTTGGCCTTCTCGCCGAAGTGTCGCGTCAGGAAACCGGCGACCAGTGGGATGCCGAGGAAGATCAATACCGACTTGGCGATCTGCCACGGCGAGACATCGAGAGTGGTCTGCTCGAGTCCGAGCCACCCGGGCAGCACCGACAGATAGAACCAGCCGAGTACGGCGAACATGACCACCTGGAAGACGGAGTTGATCGCGACCAGCACGGCCGCGGCCTCACGATCACCGCAGGCGAGGTCGTTCCAGATGATCACCATCGCGATACACCGCGCCAGTCCGACGATGATCAGGCCCGTGCGGTACTCGGGCAGATCCGGGAGCAGTAACCACGCAAGTGTGAACATCAGGGCCGGGCCGAGCACCCAGTTGAGGACCAATGACGAGATCAGCAGCTTGCGGTCGCCGGTGACGGTGTCGAGGCGGTCGTAGCGGACCTTCGCCAGCACCGGATACATCATGATCAGCAAACCCAGCGCGATCGGCAACGAGATGCCGTCGATCTCGATGACACTCAACGCGTCCCCGAGTCCGGGGATCATGCGGCCCAGGAGAAGGCCGGCGACCATGGCGACGCCGATCCATACCGGCAGGAATCTGTCGAGGGTCGACATCTTGCCGATGACTGCCGGATGGTCGGAGGTGGCGGTCACGAGAGTGTCTCCTGGGGAGTTTCGTTCGGGGCACAGTACGAGGCGGGCAGCACTCCGCATTCGATCGCCAGCACCGTGGACAGTTCTTCGAGAACGGCGGGGATAACTCGGTAGTACACCCAGGTGCCGCGGCGCTCGGAGCGGAGCAACCCGGCCTCTCGTAGCACTTTGAGGTGGTGCGAGATGGTGGGCTGCGCCAGATCGAATGCGGGGCTGATGTCGCAGACGCATGCCTCGCCGCCTTGATGGCCCGCGACAATGCTGAGCATTCGCAAGCGCACCGGATCACCTAGGGCTCTGAACACCCGGCTCAGGTCCGCCGCCCGCTCGGCGGACAACGGCTCACGCCCGATCGGTGGGCAGCACGGCGCGACCCCGCTCGACAGCTGATTCGACATGCGTCTATATTGACTCTCGTCGATACAACGCGTCAAATGCGCCTCACCGGTAAGGATGATCCACCTTGTCAATTCCTTCGGTGCTGTTCGTCTGCGTGAAGAACGGCGGCAAGTCCCAGATGGCCGCCGCGCTCATGCGCAAGTCCGCCGGTGACCGAGTGGCCGTTCATTCGGCCGGAACGGCACCCGGATCGTCCCTCAACACCTTGTCGGTGCAAGTACTCGACGAGGTCGGTGCACCGACCGACGGTGAATACCCCAAGCCGATCGATCCGCACCTCCTGAGCGAGGTTGACCTGGTCGTCACTCTGGGCGGTGAAGCCCGCGTCGACGCGCCTGCCACTGTCGTCGTGGAGAACTGGAACACCGACGAACCGTCGGACCGCGGTATCGAAGGGCTCGAGCGCATGCGTCTGGTCCGTGACGACATCGCTGCGCGCGTCGACGAACTCACCGTCCGGTTGCTCGCGGACGCGGACGGACGATAACCCACCTTGTCCCCGGAGGCCACTCGCGACAAGCGTGAGTGAAGTCTCTGCCTTTCCGCCGCCTGCACGCGTTAGGGTTCGCCCGTGCGCAGGAGATTCGGAACGTTGCCGCTCCCTTGTGCGCTCGGGGTGACCATGTCGGTGTTCGACACGACTGCACAAGAATCGGGCTTCGCTCTCGACGCCGCACAACAGCGTGCGGCCGCAGTCCTCGCGGACTCCGATCGGAATGTGTATCTGTGGGGTCCGGTAGGCCGGGGCAAGAGTTGGCTGATGGCAACGTATTTCGCCGCAGTGCCGACCGACCGGAAGAAGCGCGTCCACTTCCACGAGTTCTTCCGCGATCTGCATCTCGCCATCCGGCGACATCGCAGCAACCTATCGACTGCCCTGGACGAACTGCTGAGCGACGTGGACCTGCTGTGCTTCGACGAATTCCACGTCCATGACCCGGCAGACGGAAAGTTCATCGCTCGGTTGGTGCCCGCGCTTCTCGAACGGCACATCCGGGTGGTCCTGACGTCCAATTATCCGCCCCGAGCCCTGCTCCCCAACCCCTTGTTCCACGACGACTTCGTCCCCACGATCGATCTGATCGAGCGTTCCCTGACGGTCGTCGCGGTCGACGGTGCGCTCGACTACCGCACTACGTCTGGGCACGAGGGCGGATTCGCCGCCGGGTGGTGGGTCTCGCCGGGCACGGCCGAACAACGTGCGCGTCTCGGGCTCAGCTCACCACACCCCGACGAGCGGAGAATTCTCACCCCGGCGGGCCATCCCGTGCACGTCCGCCGCGTCGCGGACCATTCACTCTGGTTCGATTTCGGCGAACTCTGCGGAACAACCACCGCGCCCGTCGACTATCTCGCGCTCGCGAGACGCCATTCCGCATGGGTGATCGACGCGGTGCCCGACCTTCGCACCGCAGGACGGGAAGCGGCGCAGCGCTTCGCCAATTTGGTCGACGTGCTGTACGACCGCGACGTGACGCCGGTCTTCCTTGCCGCAACATCTGTCGACGCCCTCACCGCGGACGCTCGGCTTCCCCTGGATTTCGCGCGGATCGCGAGCAGGCTCGGCCGACTCGGGACTGCCGAACGGGAGGAAGGCGCGCGATCCGAGGAGAGCCGTGCCCGAGTTCCGATTCACTTTCCCGATCGAGGCGACCGCTGACGCCGGATCGTTTACCGTCGAGCGATGAACGCCGACACCAAACGGTCCGCTGCCGTCCGGGTCCGGGATGCATTCGAGAAGATCCTGGGTATTCCAGTGCCCGTGCGGGTTCGGTGTTGGGACGGCTCTGTCGACGGGCCGGAGTCATCGGCGACAGTGGTGTTCCGCAACCGCCGCGCGATCCGCAGAGTGCTGTGGTCGCCGGGGGAACTCGGTCTCGTGCGCGCCTACATCGCCGGCGACCTCGAGATCGACGGCGACGTGTACGCGCTGTTGTCGCTGCCCGGGCTCGTGAACCGGCTCGGGGCGTTCGACCTCCGCGACGCACGCCGGGCGCTCGGCGGCGTGTGGGAGTTGGCCCGGCTCGGTGGCGTCGGGTTGCGCCCGCGACCGCCTGCGGTCGAGGTGTCTCGGCGGCGCGGCATCAAACACAGTATCGCCCGTGACGCGTCGTCGGTGTCGCACCACTACGACGTCGGAAACAGCTTCTACAGAATCTTTCTCGGCCCGAGCATGGTGTATTCGTGTGCGTACTGGGACGAGAACGCAGACGGTCTCGACGCCGCGCAGCACGCCAAACTCGACCTCGTCTGTCGCAAGCTGGGTCTGCGGCCCGGAATGCGCCTGCTCGACGTCGGCTGCGGATGGGGATCGATGGCGATTCACGCTGCCCGCCACTACGGCGTCGAGGTCGTCGGAATCACGCTGAGCCGCGAGCAGGCGGCGTGGGCACGCAAAGCAGCGGCGGAGGCGGGCCTGTCGGATCGGCTCGAGTTCCGGGTCCAGGATTACCGCGATGTCGACGACGGCCCGTTCGACGCGATCTCGAGCATCGGCATGTCGGAACACGTCGGCGATGCCGCGCTACCCACCTACGCGGCGGCATTGCACCGACTGCTGCGGCCGCAGGGACGGTTGCTGAACCACGCGATCGCCGCGGTCCGAACACGGGATCCCGGCGGCAACGACAAGCCCGGCCTGATCCAGAACTACATCTTCCCGGACGGGGAGATTCTCCCCCTCAGCCACACGCTGGACGCGTTCGAGCGGGCCGGTCTCGAAGTACGCGACAGCGAGGCATTGCGAGAGCACTATGCGTCGACTCTCCGCGAGTGGGTGCGCGGTCTGCAGAATTCCTGGGACGACGCCGTCGCTGCGGCAGGTGCGGAACGCGCTCGCACGTGGCTGCTCTACCTCGTGGCCAGCGCACTCGGATTCGAGGAGCCCGGCAGGCTCACCATCCACCAGGTCCTGGCCGTGCGCCCCGCAGACGACGGAAGCAGCGGCCTCCCGCGGACCCGGTCCCAATGGCTCGGCGACCCCGCGTCCTCGTAACGCCGCTGCGCCGGTCCTGGTGGCCGCCTGCCGGACCTATCCGGACGGCGGAAACCCGCCGGTGGCGACGGGTCCCCAGCGCTCGATCCGAATGCGGATCAGCGACTTGTTCTGACGAGCCATGGCCTCGCGATACTCGGCCCAATCCGGGTGTTCCCCCGCGATGCCGCGGTAGTACTCGACCAGTCCGTCGAGCGCCTCCGGCATGTCCAGCACCTCGGCACGGCCATCGACCTGCACGTACGGACCGTCCCAATCGTCCGACAGCACGCACACCGACACCCGGGGATCCCGCCGGACATTGTGCGACTTGGCTCGTTGCGGATACGTGGAGACGACGATGTTCCCCTCGGAGTCGAGGCCGCAGGTCACGGGCGACATCTGGGGACTTCCGTCCGCTCGGAACGTGGTGAGTACCGCTCGGTGTCGCGAACGGAGGAACTCCCGGAGTTCGTCGCGATCGACCTTGTCGGCGGTAGCTGTGCGGGGCATGTCGGACCTTTCGTTCGGGTGTCGTCACCCAGCGTGGATTCTCTGGCGGAAAGTATTGATATGCAAGTGAGTACTTGCCTATAGTGGGGACGTGGTCACCGTCTATCGTGCGCTCGACGACGAGACGAGGCGCATCATTCTCGACGAATTGGCGGCGAGCGACGGCAAGACACTGTTCGAAATCTGTTCCCGGCTCACGATGGAGCACGGACTCGGCCTTACGCGCCAGGCGATCTCGCAGCACCTCGGCGTTCTCGAAGCGGCCGGACTCGTCGTGACCGAGCGACGGGGGCGGTCCAAGTTCCACTACTTCAATTCGGAGCCACTCACCGAGATCACACGGCGATGGCCCATCGGCGAAGGATGAGAACCATGAGACTCGAAATGACGAGCGTGTACGTCGACGACCAGCAGGCAGCCCTCGCGTTCTATACCGAGGTGCTGGGTTTCAGGAAACACCAGGAGATTCCCCTCGGCGACGACTGGTGGCTCACCGTCGTCTCTCCCGATGCTCCGGACGGTCCCGAACTGCTGCTCGAGCCGTCCCATCACCCCGCCGTGAAGCCCTATCGGGACGCCCTGGTCGAGGACGGAATTCCCCTGGCACAGTTCGCCGTCGACGATGTCGATGCCGAGTATGCCCGGCTGACCGAGAAGGGGGTCGTGTTCACGCAGCCGCCGACAGATATCGGCATGGTGGTTGTCGCGGTCTTCGACGACACGTGCGGCAATCTCATCCAGATCGTCGCTCCGAAGTCGGATCCGCTGGGCGAGGCATCTCTTTCGCAGTAACCACACAGTTCGCACCGATCACAGCGCCCCCAGGCGCATGGTCAGCGGCCAGACGATCCGTCTGGTCCTGACCGGCTCCCCCCACATACTGCGCAGGTCTTCCCCGAACGAGAAAAGCATCGACGTCCGCTGGGCTGCTTCGGCGGCGCGCACGGCAGACCACGTCGAGATATAGCCGAGTGTCTGATCCAGGGTCCACTCTCTGTGGATCTCCATCGGAGGTGCCGGGATCTCCTCGAACGGGAAGTCGATGTCGGTGTATCCGCTGTCGACGAGTCGGCGTTCCGGAGGCCAGTACGGTCCGATCTCGAACCGGTAGAAATCCAGGAAGCGCGTGGCGAGGTCCGGTTCGAGCTGCATCACGCCGTAGCTGACGAGCGCGAGTACCGCGTCGTCCGGTGCGATCCGGCGCACTTCGGAATAGAACGCAGGACGATCGAACCAGTGAACTGCCTGCGCCGCGGTGATCAGTGTGGTGCTCCGGTCGCGAATCGGCAGGTTCTCCGCGGCAGCGACGACATATCGAACACCGTCGGCCACATGCGTGTTGCGGATTTGGTCGCCGCTGGGGTCCGCGCCGACGACTGTCTCGAAGTGTGGGCTGAGTTGTGTTGTCAGCTGGCCGTTTCCGCAGCCGACGTCGACCGCGAGCCCGTGCGACGGAACAAGGGAGGTCAAAAAGTCCGCCAGGGCGGCGGGATAGCCGGGACGGAACCGTGCGTACGCCTCGTCGCCCCGGTCGAACCAGTTCTTCGGTGGGCCGCCTTCTGCCTCGGGCACGCTCTCCCCCTCTCGCGGGTGGTGTCCGGCGTTCGACTGCGCGGTCGTCGAGCGGCCGGGCGCACGCCGTAAGGAAAACGTCAGGAACGGTACTCGCCGCGTCAGGATTCCGCATGGATCGGCGTCGGCACCCCGGAGGAGTGCCAGCGTTGCCTACGAGCGCCGACCGGCGCTGATCGCGCCGACGACAAGGGAAGACGACATGGCAGACACCGCGTATGTGGTGCTGATCCTCGCGGGATTCGTGGCGTGCGCGCTGGTGCTGCGCGCACTGCGGTCGGATGGTGAGAGCCGATGACCTGGGCAGGAGCGACGAGCGTCGTGCTCGTCCTGATCGTCGCCGCACTGGTGATCTATCTGCTTGCCGCGCTGCTCGATCCCGAGAGGTTCTGACCGTCCGATGAATCCTGCTGTTGCCGCTGGGCTTCAGATCGCCCTCGTCGTGGGTGTTCTTGCACTGGCATACGTTCCGCTCGGTGACTACATGGCGCGGGTGTACACCACCGATCCCGACCTGCGTTCCGGAGACGGAAGGCTGGAGTCGCTGATCTACCGGTTGGGCCGGATCGATCCGCGCGCCGAGCAGACCTGGTACGGGTACGCCGGCAGCGTGCTCGGGTTCTCGCTGGCGAGTGTGCTGGGCTTGTATTTGCTGCAACGCATCCAAGGTGTGTTGCCGCTGGACCACGGCCTTTCCGGGGTCAGCCCCGCAGTCGCGTTCAATACCGCTATTTCTTTCGTCACGAACACCAACTGGCAGTCCTACGTTCCGGAAACCACGATGAGCCACCTGACTCAGTCGGTCGGGCTCGCCGTGCAGAACTTCGTGTCGGCAGCAGTGGGTATGGCCGTCGCGATTGCTCTCATCCGCGGCATCGCGCGCGTGGCCCGAGGCGGCGAGATCGGGAACTTCTGGGTCGACCTCACGCGAGGCACGCTTCGAATTCTGCTGCCGCTCGCCTTCGTCTTCGCTCTGATTCTGCTCAGCCAGGGCGTCATCCAGTCCTACCGGTCCGGGTTCGACGCGGTCGGCGTGGACGGCAACGGGTTCACCACCGCGCTCGCCCCCGTCGCATCGCAGGAAGCGATCAAACTTCTGGGTACCAACGGCGGGGGCGTACTCGCGGCGAACTCCGCCCATCCCTTCGAAAACCCGACTCCGATCAGCAATGTCGTCCAGATCATCGCCATCCTGTTGATCCCGGTGGCGCTCACCCGCACCTTCGGCACCATGGTCGGGAATCGGCGCCAGGGACTGACGGTCCTGGGCGTGATGGCGCTGCTGTTCGCGGCGATGCTCGCTTTGGCTTCGGCCGCCGAGTCCGGTACCCGCGGGGTGGCTGCCACCGCAGCCGGCGCAATGATGGAAGGCAAAGAGGTCCGGTTCGGTATCCCCGGATCCGTACTGTTCGCGGTCTCGACGACCGGTACCAGTACCGGCGCGGTCAATTCGGCCCACGACAGCATGTCTCCTCTCGGAGGCGGCACCGTGCTGCTGAACATGCTGCTCGGGGAGATCGCCCCGGGTGGGGTGGGCAGTGGTCTCTACGGGATCCTCGTCCTCGCGGTCATCGCCGTCTTCGTCGGCGGGTTGCTCGTCGGCCGCACGCCGGAGTTCCTCGGCAAGAAACTCCGTAGGCGCGAGATCACTCTCGCTGCTCTGACGGTGCTGGTGATGCCGGCGTTGGTTCTGACCGGCACCGCTGTCGCCGTCATCCTGTCGTCCACCACCGGCTTCATGGGGAACTCGGGTGAACCGGGCACACCGGGTGCGATCCACGGATTCGGTGAAGTGTTGTACGCCTACGCATCTGCCGCGAACAACAACGGCAGTGCCTTCGGCGGTCTCACCGTGACCAGCGACTGGTTCCAGGCATCGCTCGGTATGTGCATGCTCTTCGGGCGATTCCTGCCGATCGTGTTCGTCCTTGCTCTGGCCGGGTCGTTCTCGTCGCAACGCCGGATTCCGGCGGGAGCGGGAACGCTTCCCACCACCGGTGTCGCGTTCGCGGGCCTGCTCACCGGCACGGTAGTCCTCGTCGCGGCGCTGACCTTCTTCCCCGCGCTTGCGCTGGGACCCCTCGCCGAGGCACTGCAATGAGGTCGGCGTCCCATTCAGCGTGCTTCGCAGGCACTTACACCTTGGAGATGTCTCGGTGACCATCGAACTTCGACGCCCTCGAGAGGACGTCACCGCACCCGCCCCACGCGTTTCCGGCGGTGTGTTCTCGCCCCGGCAATTGATCGAGTCGCTGCCCGGCGCAGTACGCAAACTCGATCCCCGGCACATGGCACGCAACCCGGTGATGTTCGTTGTGCTGGTCGGCTCGGTGATCGCGACCGGTGCGGCGATCGTGGAACCCACCGTGTTCTCCTGGCTGATCGCGCTGTGGTTGTGGTTCACGGTGCTGTTCGCGAACCTTGCCGAGTCCGTCGCCGAGGGCCGGGGTAAAGCGCAAGCGGCGAGCCTCCGGAAGACCAAGCAGAACACCGTTTCCCGTCGCTTGCTGCCGTCGGGCTCGGAAGAAGCCGTACCTGCCACCGAATTGAAGGTGGGGGATCTCGTCGTCGTGGAGGGAGGTGAGACGGTTCCGGGCGACGGTGACGTCGTCGAAGGAATTGCGACCGTGGACGAGTCCGCGATCACCGGCGAATCCGCTCCGGTCATCCGCGAGTCCGGTGGGGATCGCTGTGCGGTCACCGGAGGTACCACCGTGTTGTCGGACCGTATCGTGGTGCGGATCACCGCTCCCGCGGGCCACACGTTCGTGGACCGCATGATCGCGCTGGTGGAGGGTGCGTCCCGGCGCAAGACTCCGAACGAGATCGCACTGAACATCCTTCTCGCGGCACTGACGATCGTGTTCCTGTTCGCCGTCGTCGCCATCGGGCCGATGAGCGCGTACGCCGGCGCAGAGCAGGGCCCGGTCGAGTTGATCGCATTGCTGGTCTGCCTGATCCCCACCACGATCGGTGCCCTCCTGTCGGCGATCGGTATCGCGGGAATGGACCGACTGGTGCAGCGCAACGTGCTGGCGATGTCCGGACGCGCCGTCGAGGCCGCAGGAGATATCGACACCCTGCTTCTGGACAAGACCGGGACGATCACCTTCGGCAACCGCCGGGCGACCGCCCTGCATCCCGCGCCCGGGGTGCCGGAAGCCGAGGTGGCGGGCGCTGTGCGCTTGTCGAGCCTTGCCGACACGACGCCGGAGGGACGCAGCATCGTCGAACTGTGCGCCGAGCGGTACCACCTCGATCCCGAATCCGCCGGCGTCGGTGGCGAGGCGGAGTTCGTGCCGTTCAGCGCGCACACCAGGATGAGCGGTCTCGACCTCACCGACGCGGAGGGCACGGCGGTATGTGTCCGCAAGGGCGCCGCCGACGCTGTCGGCCGGTGGACCGCGCAATTCGGGACGGCGATGCCGGCCGCGGTCACCGGTCTCGTGACGGAGATCGCGCGCAGGGGCGGCACCCCTCTGGTGGTTGCCCGGGCGTCGGGCACGACCGCATCGGTACTGGGGGTCGTAGAACTCACCGACGTGGTCAAACCGGGGATGTCGCAACGGTTCGCGCAACTCCGCGCGATGGGTATCCGGACCGTGATGGTCACCGGGGACAACCCGCTCACCGCGAAATCCATTGCAGCAGAAGCAGGTGTCGACGACTACCTTGCCGAAGCGACTCCGGAGGACAAACTCGCCCTGATCCGTTCGGAACAAGAGGGTGGCCGACTCGTCGCGATGACGGGCGACGGCACCAACGATGCTCCTGCGCTCGCCCAGGCCGACGTGGGCGTGGCGATGAACACCGGCACTTCTGCGGCCAAGGAAGCGGGGAACATGGTCGACCTCGACTCCGATCCCACCAAACTGATCGAGATCGTCGAGATCGGCAAGCAACTGCTCATCACCCGTGGTGCACTGACGACGTTCTCACTGGCCAACGACCTCGCGAAGTACTTCGCCATCCTGCCGGCGCTGTTCAGCGGCATCTATCCGCAACTGGCTGCGCTCAACATCATGGGCCTCGCAACACCCCGCTCCGCGATCCTCTCGGCGGTGATCTTCAATGCACTCGTCATCGTCGCGCTCTTTCCGCTCGCGCTCAAAGGTGTGCGGTACCGACCCGCCGCTGCGTCGTCGTTGCTGGGGCGCAATCTGCTGATCTACGGCGTCGGCGGCGTGGTGACGCCCTTCGTGGGCATCTGGCTGATCGACCTCGTTGTGCGTCTCGTTCCGGGAATCGGGTGAATGTCATGAGTCAAGGAAATTTCGTGCTCGGATTCGTGCGGCAGCTCGAGGCGGGTGTGATCGTGCTGCTGGCGCTCACGGCCATCGTCGGCTTCGCATATCCGGCGGCGGTGTGGGCCGTGAGCCGGATCGACACCCCCGCGGCGGAAGGATCGCCGCTGGTCGATTCGGCCGGGTGCCTCGTCGGCAGCGAACTCGTCGGAGTCGATCCTCAGGTGGCTGCCGGGGAACCCGATCCCTTCTTCCACCTGCGTGTCCCCGGTTCGGTCGCGGACGGCGATCCGTTCACTCCCGGCGATCCGGCCACGGCTCTGCCGTCCAACCAGGGGCCCAGCAGCGAGGTGCTGGCCCACTTCGTGGACGAACGGCGCGCCGCGATCGCGGTCCGGGAGGGTGTTCCTCCCGAGGATGTCCCCGTCGACGCGGTCACGGGCTCGGGTTCGGGCATCGATCCGCACATCTCTCCCGCGTACGCCGCAATCCAGGTACCGCGGGTCGCCCGAACGCTCGGTATTCCGGAGGATGATGTCCTCCGCGTCGTCGCCGACCACACTCAGGGACGTCAACTCGGGTTCCTCGGCGCCGAGCGCGTCGACGTCCCCGCTCTCAACGTCGCGTTGGGCGCGACCTCCCCGGACTGTGCCGGTGACACCTCGGGTGGATGATGGCGAGATGACCGGTTCCGACCACGCAGCATTCCCCGGCGCATCGCGGCGGGGAATGCTGCGGATCTACCTCGGTGCCGCCCCAGGCGCCGGGAAGACCTACGCCATGCTCGACGAAGCGCATCGGCGTCTCGCTCGCGGTGGCGACGTGGTGGTCGCGATCGTCGACACGCACGGCCGCGCACATACCGCAGAGAAACTGGAGGGACTCGAGGTCGTTCCGCCTCGCCGGATCACGTATCGCGACACCGAGTTCGAGGAACTCGATCTCGACGCGGTGCTGGCGCGGCGGCCCGCTGTCGCGCTGGTCGACGAACTTGCTCACACCAACGTGCCCGGTAGCCGGAATACCAAGCGCTGGAAGGACGTCGAGGAGTTGCTCGCGGCGGGGATCGACGTGCTCTCGACCGTCAACATCCAGCACCTCGAGTCGCTCAACGACGTCGTCGAGCAGATCACCGGCGTGGTGCAGCGCGAAACCGTGCCGGACGACGTCGTCCGCCGCGCCGACCAGATCGAACTCGTCGACATCACGCCGCAGGCACTGCAGCGGCGGCTCGCGCACGGAAACGTGTACGCGCCGGAGAGGGTCGATGCCGCACTGCACAACTACTTCCGCGAGGGCAACCTCACCGCCTTACGGGAGCTGGCGTTGTTGTGGCTCGCCGACCAGGTCGACCTGGCGCTGGCGAAGTATCGCGGTGAGCACGCGATCACCGCCACGTGGGAGGCGCGCGAGCGGGTCGTCGTGGCCGTCACCGGTGGCCCGGAATCCGAGACGCTGGTGCGACGCGCCAGCCGCATCGCTGCGAAATCCAGCGCCGCACTGATGGTGGTGCATGTCGTGCGGGGAGACGGGCTGGCCGGTGTGTCCGCGCCCCGGATGGGGCAGGTCCGTGAGCTCGCCGCGAGCCTCGACGCGAGCTTGCACAGCATCGTCGGCGACGACGTCCCGACGGCACTGCTGGACTTCGCCCGCGAAGTCAACGCGACCCAGCTGGTGCTCGGCACCTCTCGCCGTCCCAGGTGGGCGCGCATCCTCGACGAGGGTATCGGCGCTGCAGTGGTCCGGGACTCCGGGAAGATCGACGTGCACATGGTCACCCACGAGCACACCTCCTCTGCGCCGGGACTGGCGCTGGCGGGACGGCACGACCGGCGGCTCCTGTCGTGGTTCGCGGCGCTCTTCATCCCGCTCGCAGCCGCAGGCGTGATGGTTGCGTTCGACCGGTTCACGGGATTCACCGACCAGAACATTCTGTTCTTCGTCGTGGTCCTGGCCGTCGCGCTGTTCGGCGGCATCGGCCCGGCGATCGTCGCGGCGCTGTTCTCCGGTCTGCTGCTGAACTTCTTCTTCACCGACCCGCGGCACAGTCTTCTCGTCGCTGACCCGGGGAACTTCGTCACCACCGGGGTGCTGCTCGTCGTCGCCGTCGCGGTGGCGGTCCTCGTCGATGCGGCGGCCGCGCGCACCCGGGAGGCCCGCCTCGCGTCTCAGGAGGCCGAACTCCTCGCGTTGTTCGCCGGTGCCGTACTGCGTGGCGCTGATGTGGCGGCGCTGCTCGAGAAGGTTCGGGAAACCTACGCGCAGCAGGGTGTCGGATTCGTACGGAGCGAGGGAGACGGCTGGGAGGTGCTGGGATCGGCGGGAACCTCGCCGCCCCTGTCGATCGACGAAGCCGACACCGTCTGCCGCATCGACGACAAACCGTATGCGCTCCTGTTGTCCGGCCCTCGACTACGCGCGCGCGACCGCAGGATCCTCACCGCGGTGACAGCGCAGGCGGCCGGCCTGGTCCGCCAGGACGAACTCGCCGCGGAGGCTGCGCAGGCGGCGACACTCACCGAAACCGACCGCATGCGCCGGTTGTTGCTGTCGGCGGTGAGCCACGACCTGCGGACACCGCTCGCGGCGGTGAAGGCCGCAGTGTCGAGTCTGCGCAGCACGGATGTCGCCTTCTCCCCCGACGACACCGCAGAACTGCTGGCGACCATCGAGGAGTCGGCCGATCAGCTCACGCGATTGGTCACCAACCTGCTGGATTCCTCCCGGCTCGCCGCGGGCGTGGTGGCGCCGGCGTCGGAACCGGTGTATCTGGACGAGGTGGTCCATCGAGCACTGGTCACTCTCACGAGCAGTGGCCCCGACACCGCCCGCGGGATCCGCGACCGCGTCGAGGTCGAGGTCGGCGACTCGCAGGTGAAGGCAGACTCCGCGCTGCTCGAACGCGCCCTGGCCAACCTCCTCGACAACGCGCTCCGATACGCGCCCACCGGACCGATTCGCGTCGGTGCGACCCGTGTCAACGACCGGGTGACGGTGACGGTCGCCGACTGTGGTCCGGGACTCGCCGACAGTGAACACGACGACGTCTTCTCCCTGTTTCCGCGGTCCGGTGACCAACGGGTGACCGGTGGTGCGGGATTGGGGCTGACGGTGGCGCGCGGCCTCGTCGAGGCGATGGGCGGGACCGTCACCGCCGCCGGCACGCCGGGAGGTGGCACTACGATGATGGTCGAACTCCCTGCGCCACAGGAGGACCAGCGGTGACCCGGATCCTGGTCGTGGACGACGAGCCCCAACTGCTTCGGGCCTTGCGCATCAATCTGACGGCACGGGGATACGACGTGACGACTGCCGCCGACGGCCGCACCGCCCTGCTCGCGGCTTCGCGGCACAATCCGGACGTCATCGTCCTCGATCTCGGGTTACCGGATATGGACGGCATCGAAGTGCTGGCAGGTCTGCGCGGATGGAACACCGCGCCCGTCATCGTGCTCTCGGCCCGCACCGACGCCGCGGACAAGGTTGCCGCCCTCGACACCGGAGCCGACGACTACGTCACCAAGCCGTTCGGCATGGAGGAGTTTCTCGCCCGCATCCGCGCGGCCGTACGGCGCGCGGCAACGGTGCCAGACGTGGCTGAATCGGTGGTCGTCACCGATGCGTTCACCGTCGATCTCGCGGCGAAGAAGGTCGTGCGTGACGGCGCCGATGTGCATCTCACCCCCACCGAATGGGGCATGCTCGAAATGCTGGTGCGCAACCGAGGGAAGCTCGTGGGACAGCGCGAACTCCTCACCGAGCTGTGGGGTCCGTCCTACGTCGGCCAAAACCATTACCTGCGTGTATATCTGACGCAGTTGCGGCGGAAGCTCGAACGGGATCCGGCACGCCCCCGGCATCTGATCACCGAATCCGGCCGGGGCTACCGGTTCGAGCCCTGACCGCCGTCCGGGCGGAGTCCTGGACACCGCTACCGTTGACCGGGACACGGCGTTGCCGGGCTCTGCCGCTCGGCTAGCGTGGCCGGTATGACACCTGACCGCCTCGTGAGACGCGGACCGTGGACCTCGGCCGCCGGACGCCTCCGATGACGCTGCGCCTGGGCATCACGAGCCCCATCGTGACTCGGGTACCCGGAGTCGCCGGGGACTGGGAGCAGAACGCCGGAATCGACGATCTCGCCGCGATCGCGGAGACAGCCGACCGCCTCGGCTTCGACCACCTGACCTGTAGCGAACACGTGGCCGTGCCCGTCGACGTAGCGGCACAACGAGGTTCGACCTACTGGGATCCGCTCGCGACGCTGGGATTCCTGGCAGCACGCACCCGGAACATCCGGTTGGTCACGCAAGTGCTGGTTCTCGGGTACCACCACCCGCTCGAGATCGCGAAGCGCTACGGGACCCTCGACCGGGTCAGCGGTGGACGATTGGTTCTCGGCGTCGGAGTAGGCAGTCTCGCAGAAGAATTCGAGCTTCTCGGCGCTCGATTCGCGGGCCGCGGCGAGATCGCGGACGATGCACTTCGCGCTCTGCGCGCGGCCTGGGGACGCGAACGCCCCTCGTACTCCGGCGCGCACTTCGAATTCTCCGACATGGTCGTCGATCCGCACGGCGTGCGTACCGAGGTGCCCGTCTGGGTCGGGGGCCGCACCCCGCGGTCGCTTCGGCGTGCAGTGGAACTCGGTGACGGATGGGTGCCGTTCGGACTCGACCTCGAGACCCTCACCGCGATGTTGTCGCGGGTCGAACCACCCGCCGATTTCGATGTGGTGCTCGGCACCGGTCGTCCGGTGGATCCCATCGGCGACCCGGGACGGACCGCGGACCGGCTGGCACGCATCGCAGATGCGGGCGCCACCGTGGCGGGTGTGACGATCGCGGCCACTTCGGCCGAGCACTACGTCGATCAACTCGAGGCGCTTGCCGCACTGATCCCGCAGGACTGATTCGCTCAGCGATCGAAGGACTCGCGGACTGACTCCGCCTTTGCGAGTAGCACCGCACGCTCTCGTTCGTTTCCGGTCAGGCGTGCCGCCTCGAGCAGTTCGCCGCGCGCCTCCGCGGTGCGTCCGAGGCGATGCAGCAATTCGCCACGGACACTGGGCAGTAGGTGGTACCCGGCGAGCGCGCCAGACTCGGCGATGCGGTCCACATGCTCGAGCGCGACCGCCGGCCCCTTGGCCATCGACAGTGCGGCAGCATGGTTGAGGTCGACGACCGGCGACGGCGCTACTTGGGCCAGCATTTCGTAGATCAACACGATACGGTCCCAGTCGGTGTCCTCGAAAGTAAGTGCACGACTGTGACATTCGGCTATTGCGGCCTGAAGCCCGTACGGTCCCCGGCCTCGTCCGATTGCGTCGGCGCGTGCGAGTGCGGCAAGGCCACGATTGATCTGGGCGCGATTCCATCGGGTGCGATCCTGGTCGGCGAGAAGGATCGGTTCGCCGGACGGGGTCGCGCGGGCGGCGAACCTCGACGCTGTCAACTCCATGAGTGCGACCAGTCCGTGCACTTCGGGTTCGTCGGGAAGAAGTTCGGCAAGGATGCGAGCCAGGCGCAGTGCCTCGTCGGCGAGGTCGGCGCGGATCCATTCGCCACCCGAACTTGCGGCGTAGCCTTCGTTGAAGATCAGATAGATCACGCCGAGCACGGCGCCGAGCCGGCTTGGAAATTCCTCTCGCTCCGGCACTTCGAAGGGCACCCGGGCGGTGGTGAGCGCCTTCTTGGCGCGCACGATCCGCTGCTGGACCGTGGTGGTGCGGGTCAGAAACGCTTTCGCGATCTCGTCGGTGCTCAGGCCACCGACGACCCGGAGTGTCAGGACCACCTGGGCGTTGCGGTTCAGCACCGGGTGGCACGCAACGAACATCAGCCGCAGCACGTCGTCGTCGATCCGGTCGGGGTCCCAGACATCGCGATCGAACGCCGACGCATCGTTTCTCAGCTCGCGTGCCAGATACGCGTAACGCTCGTCGAGCCGGTCCCGGCGACGCCAGCCGTCGATCGCTCGCCGGGTGGCCACCGACGTGAGCCATGCCGCCGGGTTGCGCGGGATCCCGGTTGCGGGCCACTGCTCGAGTGCCTCCACCAGTGCCTGTCCGGCGAGGTCTTCTGCAAGATCGAGGTCGCCGACGGTGCGCGTGAGGGCTGCAACGATCTTGGCTGCCTCCATGCGCCACACGGCCTCGACAACGCGGCGTGCGTCGTCGAGGCCCTGCGTCGTTTCGCTCATCTCGGTCAGCCGGCTACCGGCTTGTCGGTGCCCAGTTGCTCGCGCCATTCGGCTTCCTTGCGGACGTATTCGTTGTTCTGATCGAAATCCTCCGCTGCGGTCACCCGGCGCACCTCGAGCTTGGACCCCGGGCCGAGCGGGCAGCGCTTCGCCCATTCGGCGGCTTCTTCCTTGCTCGACGTCTGGATGATCCAGAACCCGTTGAACAGTTCCTTGGTCTCGCCGTACGGGCCGTCGGTGACCAACGGTGGATCGGAATCGAAGTCGACGACGAATCCTTCCTCCGGATCCGACAGACCTTCACCTGCGAGAAGGACACCCGCCTTGATCAGGTCCTCGTTGTACCGGCCCATGGCGTTGACGATCTCGTTGAAATCCATGTTCTTCGAAGCTTCGATTGCGGCATCGGTGGAGCGCATCACCAGCATGTACTTCATGGGGGTTCCCCTTCTTGTCGGAGACCGCTGTTCGATCTCTCCTGTCTACTCGTCGAACGGGGCGATCAGCGATCGACATTTCGGAGAGATTTTTCGGGACAGAGTTTTCTGCAGAGGGTTGCTCGAACGTCCCTTCGCCCCGACCCGGTCTCATCGTGCCGGAGCGCGTACGAGTTGTGTCCGAATTCGCCTTCCAGTTCGTCCCGGGGACGCCCACGGCACGAGACATCGGCAATGAGCGACGATGGACCGATGCGTTCACCTCTTCCCGACTACCTGACCGAAGTTCTTTCCGTCTGTTCGAAGGGGGCAGGCGCGACATCCGACCATATTCCCGAACTCCGGAACGCAGATCCTGACCGCTTCGCGATTTCGCTGGTCACCGCGGAGGGCGTGACGTATTCGGTGGGTGACGACGAGACCGAGTTCAGCATCCAGTCGATATCGAAGCCCTTCGTCTACGGACTCGCACTCCAGCAACAGGGCTTCGAGAAGGTGCTCGACAAGATCGGCGTGGAACCGTCGGGTGAAGCGTTCAACGAGATATCCCTCCAGCGAGACACCGGACGCCCCCTCAACCCGATGATCAACGCCGGTGCCCTCACCGCGCATGCACTGGTGGGCGACAACGAGTCGGCCGAATCCCGGGTCGAGGCCATCCGCAGCCTGCTGTCGTCTCTCGCGGGTCGTGAACTCGAAGTCGACCAGGCGATCGCGGCATCCGAACTCGACGCGTCGTACCGAAATGTCGCTATCGCGAACCTTTTGCGCAACTACGAGATCTTCCCCGACGATCCCGACGACGTGGTCGCCGGATACGTCGGGCAGTGCTCCGTGAAGGTCACCACGGTCGATCTCGCGATGATGGCGGCCACGCTGGCCGGCGGCGGTGTGCAACCGTGCACCGGCGAGCGGATCTTCTCCCGTTCGGTGGTGCGGCAGGTGCTGTCGGTGATGGCGACATGCGGGATGTACGACGCGGCAGGCGATTGGCTCTCCACCGTCGGCATTCCCGCGAAAAGCGGCATCTCGGGCGGAATCATCGGAATTCTGCCCGGCCAGTTGGGTATTGCGGTGTATTCGCCCCGACTGGACGAGCACGGCACCAGCGTGCGTGGTGTCGAGGCGTTCGAGCGGTTGTCGCGCGACATGAATCTCCACCTCATGGAGGCGCCGATCGTGTCGCAATCGGTCTTGCGGCGCCGCGCGGTGGTGGGAGAGGGTGACGAGGCCTTCACCCTCCTCGAACTCCACGGCGACATCCACTTCACCAACGCGGAGGGCATCGTGCGCGCGATGGTGGAGGATCCCGCCGGAACACCGGGTGTGGTGTTCGATCTCACGCTGGTGCGGGCCGTCCTTCCGGTCGGACGCAGGATGTTGCTCGAGGTCGTCAGGCGACTTCATCGTGACGACATCGAGGTTGTGCTGGTAGACCCCGACGAACGGCTTTCCGACCCCGATGCGGGCGACGGGTATCGTCCGAGAGTCGTGTCCTCGGTCGACGATCTGCGACAGGGATCCACCGGCGCTTCGGAGTGACGCAGTGAGACGCGAGTGGTACGAGGGGTCGCGCGGATCCGGAGGCCGGAGTGGATGCTGGCGTGGGCCGGAGGAGTGGGCTACGGTGTCGTGCGGTGTGCCGCAAGGTCGGCGAAGAGATGTCGTGCCTACGAGAGAAGATTCATCCCATGCAGTTCACCTGTGAACATGTCGTCGCGCCCGGCTCGGCCCGGTTCGGCGGGTGACTCGGATGCTCACCCGATCCCCCTACCGCTGCCCCGGTGACGACAGTGTCATCCACTCCGCGTGCGCGGGCATGCTGTCGCACTGGTTCAAGCCGGTCGACGAGCACATCGCCCGCACGTCGCTGGGCGAAACCTACATCCTGAGTGTCGGCGAGGCCACAGCACGACCGATAGTCGTGCTCGCCGGCGGAGATCTCCCGGCCGCCGGCCTCCGGCTCCTCGCGGAGGAGTTCGACAACTCGACCCGCGTGATCCTGGTCGACCTGCCCGGCCTGCCCGGCGGGAGTGCGCGGACCCGGCCCGCGTCGGAGATCCACGCGACGTACGGTCGCTGGCTGGTCGAGGTGCTCGATGCACTCGGCCTCCCGAGCGCGCCGGTGATCGGGCTGGGCTGGTCGGCGTCCGTTGCGGCGGCTGCCGCGGACGTGGACCGCGTCGACAAACTCGTTCTTGCCGCGCCCCTGGGACTGGTACCTCGCGCACGGTGGCATCGCGCCCTCATTCCCGGCCTCCAGTGGCGGAACGAACCGAATCTCGAGAACACCCAGCGATACCTGCAGGCGCTGGCGGGCAGTGGCTATCAGCCCGATGATCCGACGGTTCGCTGGTCGTGTCGCGTCGGTGCGTACTGCACCTCGCTGACCAACCTGCCCCGGACCGGCCGTTCGGTCCTCCAGCGCTGGCGGGGACGCCCGGTCGAGATCCTGGTGGGTGAACAGGATCCTCTCGTGCCGCTCTCGTCCCTCCGCAAGCTCGCCGAGGATATGGCGATCGATCTCCAGGTTGTTCCGGGCGCCGGACATCTGCTGGCGGTCGAAGCGCCCGACAGGCTCGCAGAAGGGGTCTTCGCCCCGCAGTCGTGAGCCGTTTCTCGGCGGCTGTACGAAAGTGTGATCTACGTCGCGTTCAGAACCGTGGTGGCCGGTGGTACACCCTTTGAGGACGCATGGCACGGACGGAAGGTCGACGATGCTCTTTTCTTCGCTGTTTCCCGTAGCGGGCCGTGTCAAGCCCGACTCGGCTCCGGCGGAACCGACGACCTCGGTGCCGTCCGAGGATTCGCTGAGGACGACGGTCTCCGCCCTGCGCGCGTGGGATGCGGACGAATCAGGTGCGGGCGTCGCCGGTCGCTCGTAGCGACGTCGAAGCGGCAGGTGTTCCGTGGCGAGTGCGGCGCCCGGCGCCCCCCCCCGGGCGGGT
>JAEZDV010000370.1 GCA_023417985.1 Actinomycetes bacterium
TCGATCGGAAGGCGTTGCCTGCTCCGGTGGTGGACGTTCGGGAGTTCCGGGCGCCGCAGACTGCCGTCGAGCAGGTTGTGGCGTCGGTGTTTTCGGAGGTGCTCGGTGTCGAGCGGGTGGGGCTCGACGAAAACTTCTTCGCCCTCGGAGGTAACTCCCTGATCGCCACGCAGGTCGCCAGCCGGTTGCAGAAGGAGACGGGGGTCGAAGTTCGGGTCCAGTGGCTGTTCACCGACTCCTCGGTGGCTGCCCTCGCGCACCGCATCGAAACCGATGCCGGGAGCGGGGAGGACTTCGATCCGCTCACGGACGGCGCCGTACAGGTTCTGCTGCCGTTCCGCACGCAGGGTTCCGGAAAACCGTTGTTCTGCATACATTCGATGTACGGCCTCGCCTGGACCTACTCGGGCCTGACCGGATTCGTGGACGATCGGCCCCTGTACGGGATACAGACGCGCGCGCTTTCGGACGACGACTACCTTCCCGGGACCATCGCGGAGATGGCGGACGACTATCTCCGGGAGATCAGGACGGCGCAGCCCGAGGGACCGTACAACCTGATGGGATGGTCGCTCGGAGGAGTGGTGGCACACGAAGTCGCCGTGAAGTTGCAGAATCAGGGCGAGTCCGTGGAGAGCCTCGTGATGCTGGACAGCCACTGGGATCTCGAGGCAGCGGAGTTCCGCCGCGCCATTTGCGACAACCTCGCACAGATCGGCGTGATGCTCGAGGACCCGGACGATGTGGCGGCCCTGTCCGACGAACACATCCAAAGACTCTGGGACACGATGGCGCAGGAGGTGACTGCGCTCAACACGCTCACCCTCGGGCGTTTCCGCAACTTGTACCGAAGCGCCGTCCGATCGGGACAACTGATCGCATCGCATCTCCCGGGAACGTTCGACGGTGACATGCTGTATTTCAGTGCGGCCGACCATCCGCCCGCCCGACACGGAGCGGCGAAGCGGTGGGCTCATCTCGTGACCGGACATGTCACCGATGTACCGATCGGTTGCAGCCACGACGACATGACCTCGACCGAGGCGCTCGCCGAGATCGGCCCCGTGCTCGACCACTACCTCAGACGGAATGTGGTGTAACAAGTTGCCGCTGGAATGCGACGCATGTAACTGTACGTAGGCTGCGATCGGGTACGTTCCGTTCGTACTTGCCTCGGCTGAGGCGCCGTTGATGTCGACCACGCTGTCCAACCCGAAAAGGTGAAAGAACCGTATGAAGCATCCGAGACGAGGATCCGGACGACTTCGCGTCCTGACTGCAGGCGCAGCATGCGCGTTGTTCTCTTCCGCTCTGCTGGTCTCCCCGGCAGCGGCTGATCCGGTCGCGGACACCCTGCAGCCGCTCGAGTCGGTGACGAGCGAGAACGGATCGCACATCAGCCGCATCGAAAAGTACGACGAGCAGCAGTTGCTGGTCTACGTTTACTCGGCCTCGATGGACAGGGAGATCCTGCTCGACGTATGGCGTCCGGCAGACACCAGCGAACCGCGCCCCACGCTGTACCTGCTCAACGGTGCCGGGGGCGGAGAAGACAGCGCGACGTGGCGTTACCGCACCGACGCCATCGACTTCTTCAAGGACAAGAATCTCAACGTCGTCTCGCCGGTCGGCGGTAAGTGGAGCTACTACACCGACTGGAAGAACGAAGACCCCGTCCTCGGCGTGCACAAGTGGGAAACCTTCCTCACCGAGGAGATCCCTCCGCTGATCGACGCGGCACTCGGAACCAACGGCGTCAACGCGATCGCAGGGCTGTCTTCCTCAGGTACGTCGGTACTCCAGCTGGCGATCGAAGGCGGAGATCTGTACAAGGGCGTGGCCGCATACAGCGGATGCGCACAGACCTCCGATCCGATCGGCCAGGAGTTCGTCAAGCTCACCACCGAGGTGTGGGGCGGCGGCGACACCCGCAACATGTGGGGTGAAACCGACGACCCGACCTGGGTCGAGAAGGATCCGTACGTCCACGCCGAGGAGCTCCGCGGCCTCGAGCTGTACATCTCCAACGGCAACGGCCTGCCCGGCCCGTACGACACCCTGGATGGCCCGGAGATCGACGGCCAGGTCGACACGCTCGCCAACCAGGTCGTCGTCGGCGGTGTGATCGAGGCGGCGACGAACTACTGCACCCACAATCTCCGCAACCGCCTCGACGAGCTGGACATCCCCGCCACCTACAACTTCCGGGACTCCGGCACCCATTCGTGGCGTTATTGGCAGGACGACCTGAAGGATTCGTGGCCCGTCCTGCAGAAGGCCCTCGGCCTCTGACAACGATCGTGAACGCGTGAAGCCTCTCCCACCCGTGGGGGAGGCTTCAGTGCATTCTGTCGCCTGGACTGCCTGGCTCCTGTTCGGGCACTGTCGGCCGATCCGGCGGTGTCAGCCGTCCCGCGCTGCGCGCCGGTAGCCCCGGATCGCCGGCACAAGGAACACCGCCACAGTCCCGAACGACCACGCAAGCGTCTTCACGAACGGTTCGGCCACCGGACCACCGATCGCCAACGCGCGCATCGTGTCGATCGCGCACGACATCGGCTGGTTCGCCACGATCGGCTGCAGCCACGTCGGGTATGCCATCACCGGCACGAATCCCGAGTTGAAGAACATCAGCATCGTGCAGATGATCGATACCAGTTCCACCAGGGGGATCCGGCCCGGAACCGTTGCCAGCACGGTCACCATCATCGCGAAGCCGAGCCCGAAGACGAGCGGAACCACGAAGATCAGCAGGGATGCGCCGATACCCTGCGTGAAGCGGAAGCCCATTGCCACGCCCGCGGCAAAGATCACCAGCGACGTGACGAAAACACGTGTCGTCTCGGCCATCATCCGGCCGACGAGACCCGCCGAACGGTGGATCGGCAGGGTGTAGAAGCGTCCCAGCAACCCGGAGTCACGCTCACCACGAAGCCCCACCGCGCTCACCACCGACCCGAACATCGCGCCGACGAGCACGATCATGGGAACGGTGCCGAAGATCGACGACTGGCCGGTCGCGGCGGTGATGCTGTCGCCGAGCACGATTCGGAACATCACCAGTGTCAGAGCCGGATAGATCAACGCCTGGATCAACGTCGCAGGGTCGCGTGCCCATCGGAGCAGCAGGCGCCCACATTGCAGCCGGCTGTGCTCCCACAACGCGGAAATCGACTTCTCGTCGCGCACACGGTTCGGG
>JAEZDV010000371.1 GCA_023417985.1 Actinomycetes bacterium
TATGCGGGGCCGCGGAGGCGCGCGGTGATCGCGGCGAAGGAACGGGGCCGGCGCGATCTGGCTGCGCCACTCGGGCTCGCCTGGGCGGTCGCGGTGGCCCGGTTGCGGCGATGGGGCGATCTGGCCCCCGGGCCGACGACTGTCGTGCCCGCACCCACCCGCCCGCGGGTCGCCCGGGCGCGTGGCGGCGATCCGGTGACGCGCGCCGCTCACATCGCTGCCGGCCACGACCCGAGCATGGTCGTGCGTCCACTGCTGACCCACGCCCGTGGTGTGCGTGACTCGGTGGGCCTGTCGGCGGTGGAGCGGCACCGCAATCTGGCCGGCCGGATCCGGGTACGGGAGGACGGTGTTCCGCGCGCGCGGCAGGTACTGGTGGTCGACGACATCGTCACGACCGGGGCCACCGCGACGGAGTCGATCCGGGTGCTGCGCGCGGCCGGTTTTCACCCCGTCGGGGTGCTCGTAACAGCACACGCATGATGCCCCCGGGGGAACGCCGGGGGTCGAAAAAGTGAATTCGACCGCAAGGGTGGCATGCGTCCGGGATTCCGACTACCGTCGCCATCAGACCCGGAAACGACAAGGTAGAAGGGTGTAACCGCTCATTCTTCCGCTTCCGGGCGGGCGCGATTTCGCGCTCATCGACATGCCGGCGTGCAGTCGGCGCCGGCCGTACTCGGGAGGTACTTGTGACGACCCCTTCGAAGACCCAGGTTTCCGTCGGCGAAGCAGACGCCACCACGGAAGGCCCCCAGGCCGAGATCGTCGTGAAAGGCCGCAACGTAGAGGTGCCGGATCACTTCCGGATCTACGTATCCGAGAAAATTGCTCGAATCGAACGGTTCGATCCGACGATTTTCCACTTCGACGTGGAGTTGCAGCACGAGCGCAACCGTCGTCAGAAGAAGAGCTGTCAGCGCGTCGAGATCACGGCACGAGGCAAGGGACCGGTCGCTCGCGCAGAAGCTTCCGCGGACAGCTTCTACGCGGCATTCGAGTCGGTCATCGCCAAGCTGGAAGCCCGTCTGAGGCGGACGAAGGAACGTCGGAAGGTCTCGTACGGGGACAAGACCCCGGTCTCCGTTGCGGAAGCGACCGCCAGCCTCGCCCAGGACGACGATCTGGCGCTCTCGCAGGACCTGCCGTTCGACGGGTACGAGCAGGAGCCGGAGGGTCCCGGCAGGATCGTCCGAGTCAAGGAACACAAGGCCGAGCCCATGACCGTGGACGACGCCCTCTACGAGATGGAACTGGTCGGACACGACTTCTACCTGTTCCACGACAAGGAGACCGACAAGCCGTCCGTGGTGTATCGGCGCCACGCCTTCGACTACGGTTTGATCAAGCTCGTGTGAGCAGTGCCAGGAGCGGCCGCGGCGCAACACCGTCGCAGCAACTCCGGTAGAACGCCTACCATGGAATCCGGCCGGGGTCCGCAAGGCCTCGGCCGGATTTTCTTGTCCGTGCAGGTACCCGAGATTGAGGACGAACACACCAGTGCTGTCGCTGACGAAGCTGCTCCGGATCGGTGAAGGTCGCATGGTCAAGCGGCTCAAGCACATCGCCGAGCATGTCGAATCCCTCTCCCCGGAGTTCGATACCCTGACCGACGCCGAACTGCGGGCCAAGACGGACGAGTTCCGTCGCCGCTACCAGGACGGGGAATCGCTCGACGAGCTGCTTCCCGAGGCCTTCGCGACCGCGCGCGAGGCGTCGTTCCGCGTGCTCGGCCAGAAACACTACGGCGTTCAGATCATGGGTGGTGCCGCGCTGCACTTCGGCAACATCGCCGAGATGAAGACCGGTGAGGGCAAGACCCTGACCTGTGTGCTGCCCGCGTACCTCAACGCGATCTCGGGCGACGGCGTCCACGTCGTCACGGTCAACGACTACCTCGCCAAGCGCGACTCCGAGTGGATGGGGCGTGTGCACCGCTTCCTCGGACTCGAGACCGACGTGATCCTGTCCGGCATGACCCCGGCCGAGCGCCGTGCCGCCTACAACGCCGACATCACCTACGGCACGAACAACGAGTTCGGCTTCGACTACCTGCGCGACAACATGACGCACTCGCTCGACGATCTCGTGCAGCGCGGCCACAACTACGCGATCGTCGACGAGGTCGACTCGATCCTCATCGACGAAGCCCGTACCCCGCTCATCATCTCGGGCCCCGCGGACGCGTCGAGCAAGTGGTACGCCGAGTTCGCGCGCATCGCACCCCTGCTGAAGAAGGACGTCCACTACGAGGTCGACATCCGGAAGCGCACGATCGGCGTGCACGAAGCGGGCGTCGAGTTCGTCGAGGATCAGCTCGGCATCGACAACCTGTACGAGGCGGCCAACTCGCCGCTGGTGAGCTACCTGAACAACGCCATCAAGGCAAAGGAGCTCTACACCAGGGACAAGGACTACATCGTCCGCAACGGCGAGGTCGTCATCGTCGACGAGTTCACCGGCCGCGTCCTCTCGGGCCGTCGCTACAACGAGGGCATGCACCAGTCGATCGAGGCCAAGGAGCACGTCGAGATCAAGGCCGAGAACCAGACGCTCGCCACGATCACGCTCCAGAACTACTTCCGCCTCTACGACAAGCTGTCGGGCATGACCGGTACCGCCGAGACCGAGGCCGCCGAGCTGCACCAGATCTACGACCTCGGCGTCATCCCGATCCCGACGAACCGCCCGATGGTCCGTGTCGACCAGGGCGACCTGATCTACAAGACTGAAGAGGCGAAGTTCGCCGCCGTCGTCGACGACGTCGTGGAGCGGCACGAGAAGGGCCAGCCGGTCCTGATCGGTACCACCAGCGTCGAACGTTCGGAATACCTGTCGAAGCAGTTCACCAAGCGCGGCGTTCCGCACAACGTCCTCAACGCGAAGTTCCACGAGAAGGAAGCGCAGATCATCGCGGAGGCCGGGCGGACCGGCGCGGTCACCGTCGCGACCAACATGGCCGGTCGCGGCACCGACGTCGTGCTCGGAGGCAACCCCGACATCATCACCGACACCCTGCTCCGCAAGCGCGGACTCGATCCGGTCGAGACCTCGGAGGAGTACGAGGCCGCGTGGGACGAGACCCTTGCCGCGGTCCAGCAGCAGGTCAGGGAAGACGCGGATCGGGTGCGCGAGGCCGGCGGCCTGTATGTGCTGGGCACCGAGCGTCACGAATCCCGGCGCATCGACAACCAGCTGCGCGGCCGCTCCGGACGTCAGGGTGATCCCGGTGAGTCGCGTTTCTACCTCTCGCTCGGCGACGAGTTGATGCGACGCTTCAACGGCGCTGCGCTCGAGTCGATCATGACGCGGCTCAACCTGCCCGACGATGTGCCGATCGAGGCGAAGATGGTCTCCAAGGCAATCAAGAGCGCGCAGACGCAGGTCGAGCAGCAGAACTACGAGATCCGCAAGAACGTCCTCAAGTACGACGAGGTGATGAACCAGCAGCGCACCGTGATCTACGCGGAGCGCCGGCGCATCCTCCGTGGCGAGGACCTCGAGGGCCAGGTGCAGCACATGCTCACCGACGTGGTCAGCGCCTACGTCGACGGCGCGACCGCCGAAGGCTACGTCGAGGACTGGGATCTCGAACAGCTCTGGACCGCGCTCAAGACGCTCTACCCGGTCGGCATCGACTACAAGACGCTGCTCGCCGAGAACGAGGACCTCGATCGCGACGACCTGCGCGAAGCCCTGCTCGCTGACGCCCGTGCGGCGTACGAGCGCCGCGAGGCCGAACTCCGGTCGCTGGCCGGCGAGAACGCGATGCGCGAACTCGAGCGCCGGGTGCTGCTCTCCGTGCTCGACCGCAAGTGGCGTGAGCACCTGTACGAGATGGACTACCTCAAGGAGGGCATCGGGCTGCGTGCGATGGCGCAGCGCGACCCCCTGGTGGAGTACCAGCGCGAAGGCTTCGACATGTTCACGGCCATGCTCGAGGGGCTGAAGGAGGAGTCGGTCGGATTCCTCTTCAACCTCAAGGTCGAGGCGGCACTGCCTCAGACGGTCCAGGGCACCGGAGTGTCGGTGACACCGGCCTCTGCCGCCGCGGCGGCGCGTACGGCACCTCCCGTCGGGCAGCCCGTTCCGGCGCGGACACCGGCCCAGCCGGCGGTCGCTCCGGCTCCGGCCGTGCTGCGAGCCCAGGGTCTGGACGAGGGCGAACGTCGCCTGACCTACAGTGGCCCCGCCGAAGACGGC
>JAEZDV010000024.1 GCA_023417985.1 Actinomycetes bacterium
GCGTGCTCGTAGAGGCGCAGGTTGTCCTTGCTGATGCCCAGGCCGGTGTACCAGTCCATCCGGTAGTCGATCCAGTACTGGTGCCACTCCTCGTCCTCACCGGGCTTGACGAAGAACTCCATCTCCATCTGCTCGAACTCGCGGGTGCGGAAGATGAAGTTGCCCGGGGTGATCTCGTTGCGGAAGCTCTTGCCGATCTGGCCGATGCCGAACGGCGGCTTCTTACGCGACGTGGTGAGGACGTTGGCGAAGTTCACGAAGATGCCCTGAGCGGTTTCCGGGCGCAGGTAGTGCAGACCCTCTTCGCTCTCGATCGGACCCAGGTAGGTCTTGAGCATCATGTTGAAGTCGCGCGGTTCGGTCCACTGCCCCTTGGTTCCGCAGTCCGGGCACACGATCTCGGACATGAGGACGGTGTCGGGATCGTCGACCTTGTGCTTCTCGGCGTACGCCTCCTGCAGGTGGTCCTGGCGGTGGCGCTTGTGGCAGCTGAGGCACTCGACGAGCGGGTCGTTGAACACACCGACGTGGCCGGATGCGACCCACACCTGACGCGGCAGGATCACCGACGAGTCGAGGCCGACGACGGCGTCGCGGCTGGTGACCATGTTGCGCCACCACTGCTTCTTGATGTTCTCCTTGAGTTCGACCCCGAGCGGCCCGTAGTCCCACGCCGACTTGGTGCCGCCGTAGATCTCACCACAGGGGTAGACCAGGCCTCGGCGCTTGGCGAGGTTGGCGACGGTATCGATCTTGGATTTGGGTGCCACTCGGATTCTCTCCATCTTCGATGCGGGGTTTTCGCAGCATGCGTCAGCTACCCAGCCTATCGCTCCTGCCCACCGCGACGAATTCGTGGCGGTTGACATGCACATCCATGCATATCAAAATGGGATCGGTTTGCAATAAGCCCCCCCGACAGCCCGAGGAGTCCCGTGAGTGTCGACGCCGGTCGCCGCGAGTGCCACACGGACGACGCAACACGGCAGGTCCCGCCGGCCCACACTCCCCTCTCGCACGACACGCTGGTCGCCGCGGGCGAACTGCTCCGCGCGCTGTCGGCGCCGGTCCGCATCGCCATTGTGCTGGAACTACGCGAATCCGCGCGGTGCGTCCACGAGCTCGTCGGCGCTCTCGGGGTGACCCAGCCGCTCATCAGCCAGCACCTGCGCGTCCTCAAGACCGCAGGTGTGGTTCGGGGCGACCGCACCGGCCGGGAAGTGCTCTACCGCCTGGCCGACGACCACCTCGCCCACATCGTCGTCGACGCTGTCGCGCACGCTCAGGAAGGATGACGGCCGCAGTGACCTCCGCACGCAAGCCCCTGGTGGGGGTGCGCTCGACCCGGCAGCGAAGCGCAATCGTCGACCTGCTCGACAACACCGAAGAGTTCCGCTCCGCCCAGGACCTGCACGACGAACTGCGCAAGGCCGGCCAGGGAATCGGTCTGACGACCGTCTACCGCACCCTGCAGTCCCTCGCCGAGACGGGAATCGTCGACGTGCTGCGCACCGACTCCGGCGAATCCCTGTTCCGTCGCTGCTCCTCAGGACACCACCATCACCTCGTGTGCCGCCGTTGCGGGTTCACCGTGGAGGTCGACGGACCGGAAGTCGAGAAGTGGTCGCACGAGGTTGCCGACACGCACGGATTCGAAGAGGTCAGCCACACGGTCGAGATCTTCGGCACGTGCCGCGACTGCGTGGTGCGGCCGTGAGCGGCAGCCGGTAGTTCAGCCGCAGGTGCAGTTGCCGCACCCGCATTCGCCGCCGAGCAGGTTCTCACCCACCACCGTGTCCGCCGGTCCGTCGAACACGCACGCGTCGCCGCCGAGTCGCGACGCCAGCGCGCGTACCTGCGCGGTGAGCGGAACAACGGCGCCCACGGCACGCAACAGGTGCAGCGGCACGAGGGGGCACGCCCCGACGCGCTGTTCGGCGGTGACCCGGTCCTTGTGCAGGACGAACGTGAACTCGGGAAACTCGAACTGCATCTCGGCGAGCACCTCGAGGGCGCGGGCACGGTCGGTCACGCCCTCCGCCACGAAGGTCGTCAGGTGCACGACGCCCGTCTCCGCGTCGACGCTCGCGAACGTGGGCACGTCGTCGATCCAGATCGGGACGTCACCCTCCTCGTCGGGTTCGGGTGCCTCGTCCATGGCCTGAGCCAGCGTGCGGACCACCAGGTCGCGCAGCGCGTCGTCGTCGGCGGTCGGGATCGCGATGTCCCATTGCTCCTCGCCGGCGCCGGTCATGCGTCGCCCTCGGGTGCGGACGCGACCGCCTCGCGCGCTTCGGCGATGCCGTCGAGCACCAGCAGCAGCATGGTGGTGAGCGGTGTGTCCTCGAGGCCGGTGGCGGGGAACGAGTAACGGGCGATCACGTCCGCCACGGCCTCTCGCTCGATGAGATGTATCGATCCGAACTGCAGTGCCTCGGCCGCGGACGCGACACGGGTACGCACCTCGTCGCCGAGTGGGAGGTCCCACGCGAGCACACCGGTGAGCGACACCACGTCGAGTCCCTCGGTGAGCGTGACCACCTGGAGTGCGAACGGGACTGCCCCGTAATCGAATCCGAGCGATCCGTCGCCGTCGTCCGCAGCACCCGCGGTGCGCACCTGGACGAACGGGGTCAGCGCCGCGGATACGCGGTCGCGCAGCGCGGTCATTTCACGCCCCCGAACCGGCGGTCGCGTGAGGCGTACTCCACGCACGCCGCCCACAGGTCGCGCCGGTCGAAGTCGGGGAACATCTTGTCCTGGAAGACCATTTCGGCGTAGGCCGACTGCCACAAGAGGAAGTTGGACGTGCGCTGCTCACCGGACGGCCGGAGAAACAGGTCGACGTCGGGCATGTCGGGTTCGTCGAGGTACCGCGCGACGGTCGTCTCCGTGATGCGTTCGGGGTCCAGTTCCCCCGCTGCCACCCGTCGCCCGATTTCCCGGGCCGCGTCGGCGATCTCGGCACGGCCGCCGTAATTGACGCACATCGTGAGAGTCATCACGTCGTTGTCGCGGGTGAGTTCCTCGGCAGCCTCGAGTTCTTTGATCACGCTGGTCCACAGCCGGGGACGCCGCCCCGCCCAACGCACGCGAACACCCATCTCGTGCATCTCGTCGCGGCGACGACGGATCACGTCGCGGTTGAAGCCCATGAGGAAGCGCACCTCGTCGGGGCTGCGCTTCCAGTTCTCGGTCGAGAACGCGTACGCCGACAACCACTTGACGCCCATCTCGATGCAGCCGCAGACGGTGTCCATCAAGACTTCTTCGCCGCGCTCGTGACCCGCGGTGCGGGGCAGTCCGCGTTCCTGCGCCCAGCGCCCGTTTCCGTCCATGACCAGCGCGACGTGCCGGGGGATCAACTCGGGCTGGAGGATCGGCGGCCTTGCCCCCGACGGGTGGGGGTCCGGCGGCCGGATCGCGCGATCAGGCGATGGGTGTGGGGCGCGTCGTCGAATCACGGGTCCTATCCTGCCTGACGCCCGAATCCCCCCGATCGGCCCCGTGCGCACCGCCACGTTCGACGAGCGGCAGCGAGCGCAGTTGTCGCTCGAGATGCCATTGGAGGTGCGCCGCGACGAGCCCGCTCGCCTGGCTGCGCACTCCGGCCCCGACCTCTTCCGTCTCGGCCCATCGACCGTGGGCGAGCGCGTCGAGCAGGGCGAAGACGGCGGGCGCGGGCGTCGCCGCGCCCGGCGGGCGGCAGTGCACGCAGACCGCTCCGCCAGCGGCGACGTGGAAGGCGGTGTGCGGTCCGGGCCGGTCGCACCGCGCGCACCGGGTGATCGCGGGGGCCCATCCGGCGTACGCCATTGCCCGCAGGAGGAAGGCGTCGAGGATCAGTTCGGGTGGGCGGGTGTGGTCGCACACTGCGCGCAGCGCCCCCACGGTCAGCGAGTGCAGGCGCGGGGCGGGTGCCCGCTCTTCGCCGGCGAGGCGCTCGGCGGTCTCGAGGATCGCGCACGCGGTGGTGTAGCGGGAGTAGTCGTCGACGATCCCGACGGCGAAGGCGTCGAGGGTTTGCACCTGGGTGACGATGTCGAGGTTGCGGCCGGGGTGGAGTTGGACGTCGACGTGTGCGAACGGTTCGAGCCTCGCCCCGAACTTCGAGCGCGTCCGGCGTACACCCTTGGCGACGGCACGGACGAGGCCGTGACGGCGGGTGAGCAGTGTGACGATGCGGTCGGCTTCGCCGAGCTTGTGCTGGCGAAGCACCACCGCGTTGTCCCGATACAACCTCACCATTCGAGTGTTTCACGCCGGGACGACACACGGCACCGCGCCGCCGGGTGGCCCCGTGCGGAAACCTCGACGACGGAACGAGAACACGTTACTGTTCGTTCGAACGAACAGTAAGGGAGAACGATGAGCGCACCCACCCGTCCACGCGATCTCGTGGAGACCGCGCGGGCGCTCGCGAGCGGCACGGTCACCTCGCACGACCTCGTACGCGGCGCCCTCGATCGCATCGACGCGTCGCAGGACTCCCTCAATGCCTTCCGCGTCGTCCGGCGCGAGAACGCCCTGGCAGAGGCGCGGGAGGCAGACCGCCTTCTCGCGGCGGGCGAACGCCGCCCGTTGCTCGGTGTGCCCGTCGCGATCAAGGACGACACCGACATCGCGGGCGAGACCACGATGTTCGGATGCGCCGGCACGTTCGATGTCAAGACCCGCGATGCCGAAGTGGTACGCCGGTTACGGCGAGCGGGAGCGGTCGTCGTCGGCAAGACGCACTCCCCCGAACTCGGCCAGTGGCCGCTGACCGGCGGCGACGCGTTCGGTCACACGCGCAGTCCGTGGTCTCGTGCGCACACGCCCGGCGGTTCCTCGGGCGGCAGCGCCGCCGCGGTCGCCGCGGGTCTCGTCCCGGCCGCACTGGGGTCCGACGGTGCCGGGTCGGTGCGTATTCCCGCGTCGTGGTCCAACCTGGTGGGCATCAAGCCGCAGCGCGGCCGCATCTCGATGTGGCCCGACGCGGAAGCCTTCGAGGGCCTGACCACGCACGGAACCCTGGCACGCACGGTCGCCGACGCCGCGTTGCTGCTCGACGTCGTGGCCGGCAACCATTCCGGCGACCTGCATACCCGGCAGGAGACAACCGTGTCCGACGCCGTGGGACGCGACCCCGGCCGGTTGAAGATCGCGCTGTCGCTGAAACTCCCCTTCACCGCGACCCCGAGACGCTTGGACCCGCGGGTCCGCATCCGGATCGCCGCGCTCGCCGCCACCCTGCGCGACCTCGGTCACGAGGTGGCGCTCGCCGATCCCGACTACGGGATCCTGTTCGGACTGAGCTTCCTGCCCCGCTCGATGTCCGGCATCGAGAACTGGCTCCACCGGTTGCCCGATCCTGCATTGGCCGACATTCGGACCCGGGCCAACGCACGCACCGGACGGATGCTGCACGGCGCGCCCCTGCGTGCGGCACGACGTGCGGAACCTCGCCTCCGGCAACGGGTCGGGCGGATCTTCGACAGGTTCGACGTCGTCCTGACCCCGACCACCGCGACACCGCCGCTCCCCGTCGACGCGATCGACGGCATCGGCGGTTGGGCCACCGACAAGGTCATCACGGCGGCCTGTCCGTACGCGTGGCCGTGGAACGTGCTGGGCTGGCCGGGAATCAGCGTTCCCGCCGGATTCACCGACGAAGGACTGCCCGTCGGCGCCCAGTTGCTGGGACCGGAGGATTCCGAACCGCTCCTGGTTTCCCTGGCTGCACAACTCGAATCGGTTCTGCGCTGGCACGACCACGACCCGGAACCGTGGTGGTGAGCGTGTCCCCCACTGTGCGGTCACGCATCATCGACGCGACGCTGTACCTCGTCGGAACGGAAGGCATCGCCGGAGTTACGAACCGCCGCATCGCTTCCCGCGCACAGGTGTCGCCGGGCTCGATCACGTACCACTTTCCCACCCAGGACGACCTGCTGCGTTCCGCGTTGACACACTTCGCCGACGAAGAGACGTCGCGGTTGCGGAAGATCGCGGAAGCGTATCGCGGGCAGGACCTTTCGGTGCGGGACGCAGCGGCACTGACCGAGCAGGTCGCCGAGAGTCTCGCTTTCTCCGCGGAGCGGATCGCACCGTTCGAACTGTACGTCCAGGCCGGACGCGACCCGGCCCTGCGCGCCGCCGCCGCGGAGTGCTGGCGTGCCTACGACGCGCTGACCTTCACCATCCTGACCGAACTCGGCATCTCCGGCGCCGGCGCGCTCACCCGCACGCTCGTCGCCACGATCGCGGGCCTGCAACTTCGGCGCCTGTCGACCGGAGAGGTCGCCGACCTCGCAGGCGCGGTCCTGCTCCTTCTCCGGCAGGCCGAGGCCTCCGGGCCTCGGGACTAGAAACCGAGACGGCCCAACTGCTTCGGGTCTCGCTGCCAGTCCTTGGCGACCTTGACGTGGAGATCGAGGTAGACCTTCACGCCGAGCAGTTTCTCGATCTGGGTGCGGGCAGCGGTGCCCACCTCCCGGAGCCGGGCACCGCCCTTACCGATCACGATGCCCTTCTGGCTGGGACGTTCGACGTAGAGGAAGGCGTGGACGTCGAGCATCGGTCCCTGCTTCTCCGTCCGCCCCTCCCGTTCGACGACCTCCTCGATCACCACGGCGAGCGAGTGCGGCAGTTCGTCGCCGAGACCCTCGAGTGCGGCTTCGCGGATCAGTTCCGCCATGAGGGTTTCTTCGGGCTCGTCGGTGAGCTCGCCGTCCGGATAGAACGCGGGGCCAGGCTCCATGTGCGAGGCGAGCACGTCGACGAGCACTTCCACCTGCTCACCGGAGGTGGCGGACACGGGCACCACATCGGCGTTGTCGCCGAGCAGTTTCGACACCGCCAGCAACTGCGCGGCGACCTGCTGCTTACCGACCTTGTCGATCTTGGTGACGATCCCGATCACCGGGGTCTTCGGTGCGACGTGCCGTACCTGCTCGAGGATCCACCGATCACCGGGCCCGATCTTCTCGTCTGCCGGGAAACACATGCCGATGGCGTCGACCTCGGAATAGGTGTCGCGCACGAGATCGTTGAGTCGCTGACCGAGCAGCGTCCGCGGCCGGTGCAGACCGGGGGTGTCCACCAGAATCAGCTGCGCATGGTCCCGGTGGACGATGCCGCGAATCGTGTGCCGCGTCGTCTGCGGCCGCGACGAGGTGATGGCGATCTTGCTGCCGACGAGCGCGTTCGTCAGCGTCGACTTTCCGGTGTTCGGCCGGCCGACGAAACAGACGAAGCCGGAACGGAAGTCGGGGTGGGTCATGCATGCTCCTCGGTGGTGTCCGTGCGGGCGTCGGTGGTCTCGGGTTCGGCTGCTCGCTGGACGAACACGGTGCTCACCCGCACCCGCCCTCGCACATCCGGGCCGCCCTCGCCCCGGAGAACCAGTCCGTGCGTGGTGACTTCGGAACCGGGCAGCGGAACGCGGCCGAGTTCGTAACCCAGCAGACCGCCGACGGTATCGACCTCGTCGTCGTCGATCTCGATGTCGAACAGTTCTCCGAGATCTTCGACGGGCAGTCTCGGCGACACCCGGAAGGTGCCGTCACCGAGATCCTCGACATCGGGGATTTCGGCGGTGTCGTACTCGTCGGCGATTTCACCGACGATCTCTTCGATGACGTCCTCGATCGTGACGAGTCCGGCGATGCCACCGTATTCGTCGACGAGCACGGCCATGTGGTTGCGGTCGCGCTGCATGTCCGCGAGCAGGTCGTCGAGACGCTTGGAGTCCGGTACGAAGACGGCCGGTCGCATCACCTCGGCGACGGAGACACTGCGACCTCCGTCGTTGGAGTGGTACGTCCGCTTCACCAGGTCCTTGAGGTACACCACACCGCGGATGTCGTCGACGTTCTCGCCGATGACGGGGATTCGGGAATGCCCGCTGCGGACCGCGAGCGACGTGGCCTGCCCGGCCGATTTCGTTTCCTCGATCCACACCATCTCGGGTCGGGGGACCATGATCTCGCGGGCGGTCGTGTCGCCGAAGTCGAAGACCGACTGGATCATCCGCCGCTCTTCGTCGGCGACCACACCACGTGCCTGCGCGAGATCGACCAGTTCGCGCAGTTCGATCTCGTTGGCGAACGGCCCGTTCCGGAATCCGCGGCCCGGGGTCACGGCGTTACCCACGAGAATGAGGATGCGGCTGACGGGGCCGAGCAGGATCCCGAGCATCCGCAGCGGCACTGTCGCGGCCAGTGCGAGCGGATACGCGTGCTGCCGTCCGAGCGTGCGGGGGCCGACACCGATCACGACGTAGTCGACGATCACCATCACCGCGGCGGCGACGACCAGCGCCCACGTCCGGTCGAACACATCGAGCAACGCGCCCGCGAGTACGACCGTCGCCGCGATTTCGCACAGGATGCGCAGCAGCACCGAAAGATTGACGTAGCGGGGCCGGTCGTCGAGGATGCCGAGCAGACGCTGCGCGCCGGCCCTTCCGTCTTTGGCCAGTTCTTCCACCCGCGCGGGCGAGACGGTGTTGAGGGCGGCGTCGAGCCCGGCGAACAACCCGCCGAACGCGACGAGGACGACCGCGAGAACGATCAGGGTCAAGGTGCTCACGTGGTCCGGCCTCCCCGAGCGGACTCGATCGGAAGTCGTAGATGTCGCGGGCGGGCGCCCGGTCTGCCGTCACCCGTCATGATTCGGGAGTGTCGACGAAACCGGCCTTGCCCAGCAGACTCCGGTCGCGTTCGGCAAGGCGGGCTTGCTCTTCGGCGAGGCGAAGTTCCTCGTACCACTCGGCGAGGAGCTGGTTCTGGAGCGCGAACATCTCCTTCTCCTCCTCGGGCTCGGCGTGGTCGTACCCGAGAAGATGGAGCATGCCGTGCACGGTGAGCAGTGCGAGTTCGTGCGCGACCCCGTGACCGGCCTTCTCGGCCTGCTCGGCCGCGAACGGCGGGCAGAGCACGATGTCGCCGAGCATCGCGGGTCCGGGCTCGGGTGCGTCGGGACGACCGCCGGGCTCGAGTTCGTCCATGGGGAAGGACATCACGTCGGTCGGACCGGGCAGGTCCATCCACCGCATGTGCAGGTCCGCCATCGTGTCGGAGTCGACGAGGACCATCGACAGTTCCGCGGCGGGATGGACGTCCATCCGGGCGATCACGAAACGGGCAACGTCGAGAAGGTCTTCTTCGGAGACCTCCATTCCCGATTCGTTCGAAATCTCGATGCTCATGGGTGTCGATCCTTTTTCACTACGGCCTTGTGTACGACGGGATTCTGCGCGGCGATCGTTCGCACCGCGGACGGGACGGAGGGTTGTGCGGCCGTCACCGGCGCGGCACCCGCTGCTGCGCTACGGCGCGGCGCTGGGCGCGGTTGCCCGCACCCGGGCCGTCTTCTCGCGTCGCTTCGTAACGCCCGTAGGCGTCGACGATGTCGGAGACGAGACGGTGACGCACCACGTCGCTGCTGTCGAGCCGCGCGAAGTGGATGTCCTCGATGCCCTCGAGGATCTCGGTCGCCGCGGCGAGGCCGGACCGTGCCCCACCGGGCAGGTCGATCTGGGTGATGTCACCGGTGACGACGATCTTGGCGCCGAATCCGAGACGGGTGAGGAACATCTTCATCTGCTCGGCGGTCGTGTTCTGCGCTTCGTCGAGGATGATGAACGCGTCGTTGAGTGTGCGTCCGCGCATGTAGGCCAGCGGTGCGACCTCGATCACCCCGGCCTGCATGAGCTTCGGGATGGCTTCGGGATCCATCATGTCGTGCAGCGCGTCGTGCAGGGGGCGCAGGTACGGGTCGATCTTCTCGTGCAGGGTGCCCGGAAGGAAGCCGAGACGTTCGCCGGCCTCGACCGCCGGCCGGGTGAGGATGATGCGGTTGACCTGCTTGGTCTGCAGCGCCTGCACGGCCTTCGCCATCGCCAGGTACGTCTTGCCGGTTCCGGCCGGGCCGATCCCGAACACGATGGTGTGCGTGTCGATCGCATCGACGTAGCGCTTCTGGTTGAGCGTCTTCGGCCGGATCGTCTTGCCGCGACGGGACAGGATGTCGAGGCTGAGCACTTCCGCCGGGGACTCCGACAGTCCCTGCGTGAGCATGCCGACGGTGCGGCGTACGGCATCGGGTCCGAGCGTCTGACCGCGGCGCACGATCGTCACGAGCTCACCGAAGACGCGTTCGGAGAGGGCGACGTCGGCGGGGCTGCCGGTCAGGGTGACGGTGTTGCCGCGCACATGGATATCCGCGGCCAGGGCACTTTCGAGGGCGATGAGGTTCTCGTCCGTCGCGCCGAGGAGAGGCGCAGCTACCTCCGGTGGAAGGTCCAGGCTGGACCGAACCGGGGTGGGTTCGATGTTCTCGGGGGCACGGGTGCGGTCTGGTTGACTCACGTGGACGGTACGGCCTGCTTTCCGTTCAGCTCCGGCACGACGGTCGTCGTGTCCGCACCAGTCTAGCGCCGCGCCTCGCCACCCTTCACGGCATTATCTTCCGAGCGGTGCGGGTCACGCTGCCGATCGTCGCTCCCCGTACCTCCTGCCACCCATCGGCGTGCGGCGTCGAGCACCTCGGACGATCCGCCGACGGGTACCCCGGCCAACACGAGGACACCGAGGGCCATGCTCTGTCCGTCGTCGCGGACCAGCCCGTAATTGGCTTGTTCGAGCACGGACATGGTCAGGCCCTCCATCATCCCCACGAGCACCGCCGTGGGCAGGTAGGCGGGAAACCGGCCGGAGGCGCGACCACGCTCGACGACCCCCACCGTTCGGGTTCGCACCGGGGCGACGAGTTCGGCGATTCGGTGCTCACCCACTTCTTTACGTGCGAACGACAACAGCATCCGGAAGCGGTCCCCGACAGGCCAGGTCCGCAGAGCCCCGACCGCGAGAGCCACCGCGGGGTCGTCGGGTTCGGGGTGGTCGAGGGCATCCGCGAGGGCTGCGGACGCCTCGTCGGAGAGACCCTCGACAAGGGCTTCGCGGTTGGGAAAGTGCGCGTAGACCGTGCGGCGCACCACGCCGGCGGCGCGGGCGACGTCGTCCATGCTCGCGTCCGGATCCGCAGCGAAACAGGTCATCGCGGCGTCGAGGATGCGCCCGCGGTTGGCATTGGCTCTCGTCCGCGGTCGTTCCGCCGATTCCTCCACGTTGCTGGTCCTCTTCCGCCGACTCCGTTCGAGCTTCCCAGTCTACTTGCACACCACTGTGCAACTCGCTAGGTTGCACACGGCTGAGCAAATTGCACATCGTTGTGCAGATAGCGCGTCCTGGGGGACGCCGACGCAGGAGGAAACATGTCCGCACCCGTCGCCGGGATCGGTCCGGCACTCGGAGCCGAGGCTCCCTACCGCCTGCGCTGGGCGGGTCTCGCCGTGCTGTGCCTGAGTCTGCTCATCGTGGTCATGGCCAACACCGCCCTGATCGTCGCGGCGCCGAGCATGCTCCGGGATCTGCAACTCACCAGCACCGACATGCAGTGGGTGATCGACGGGTACACCGTCCCCTACGCAGCGCTCATGCTGCTGTGCGGCGTCCTCGGCGACCGCTTCGGCCGACGACGCGCCCTGCTCGCCGGGCTTGCGGTGTTCGCCGCGGGGGCCGTCTACGGCAGTCTTGCCGACTCCGCGGTCGAGGTCATCGCCGCGCGATCGGTCATGGGGGTCGGTGCGGCGGTGATCATGCCGGCAACGCTCTCGCTCCTGGTCGCCATGTTCCCGAGTCACGAACGCGCACGCGCGATCGCCGTCTGGGCTGCGACCTCAGGACTCGCGATCGCACTCGGCCCGATGCTGGCGGGCTGGCTCCTCGAGTCGCACGCATGGGGTTCGACGTTCCTCATCAACGTCCCGATCGCAGGCGCAGCCGTCATCGCTGCCCTCGTGCTCGTTCCGGAGTCGCGCGCCGCGGGCCTCGATCGCATCGACTGGATCGGCGGCGCATTGTCGGTCGTCGCCGTGGGCGGTCTCGTCTACGCCATCATCGAAGGCGCCCACTTCGGCCTGCGCGGCACCGCGCTCGTCGCTCTTCTCGCCGCAGTCGCCGCGGCCGTCGTATTCGTGGCCTGGGAACTCCGGCATCCCCGACCGCTTCTCGACCTGCGCAGGATGTCCGACCGCACGGTCGGGGGCGCGACCGTATCGGTCCTGCTGCTCTTCTTCGCGACCTTCGGTGCGATCTACTTCGTGGCGCAGCAGTTCCAGTTCGTGTTCGGCTACGGCCCGCTCGAGACCGGGTTGCGCCTGCTCCCCCTCGCCGCAGCGGTCTCGCTGGGCGCAGCGTTGAGCAACCGGGTCGGGCCGCGCCTCGGCGCACGCGTCGCCGTCGGTGGCGGCATGCTCGTCGCCGCTGCGGGCGTTTTCACCCTCACGGTCTTCGATCCCGCGGTGGGCTACACGCCGTTTCTCGCCTCGTTACTGCTGCTCGGATTCGGCATCGGGATCGCCGCGCCGCCCGCGACCGACCTCATCATGGGCGGATTCCCGGATCCGGAACTCGGCGCCGCAGGCGGTCTGAACGACACGGCCGTCGAGTTCGGCGGATCGCTGGGGATCGCATTGCTCGGCTCCATCCTCGCCACGTCGTACCATCGCGACATCTCAGGATTTCTCGACGGCCTGCCACTGAACCAGGTCACGGGCCCGATGGCCGAACGCGCAGCAGAAGCAGTGCGGGCTGCCGGCGACTCCGTCGGCGGCGCGGCCATCGTCGCGGAGGAACTGGCGAAGAACCCCTTCACCTCGGCGTACACCGCACCACTGCTCGAGGCATCGGGATCTGCTTTCTCCCAAGCGATTTCGACCGGAAGCCTCGTCAGTGGCGTCATCCTCACCCTCGGAGCGACCCTGGTCATCGCGCTTCTGCCGCGTAAGGCCGAGACGAGTCAGGCCGTCAGCAACTCCTGCGACAACGCCCACGACCGGGACCTCTTGTCCAGAAACGCGTAGTGGTCCTCGCCGTCGATGACGTGCAGCGACACGTCGTCGCCGGCATCGCACGCGGCCCGCGCATAGCGTTTCGCCACCGACACCGGAACCTGAGTGTCCTCACTGCCGTGCACGACGGCGACGGGCACACCGATCGGAACGCAGTGCATCGGCGACGCCGACCGATACACGGCGGGATCGTCGTGGTAGGGAAACCCGAAAAGGTCCTCGATGTATTCGATCCGGCGTCCGCGCTCCCCCGCCGACGCCAGGTCGAGCGCACCGGCCTGCGCGACCACCAGTTCCGGTCGCGGCGTGACGGACTGGGCTGCGAGCCACACCGCAAGTTGGCCTCCGGCCGAATGCCCGACGACACGGATGCGCTCGAGATCCACTGCGATGCCGGACTTCTCGGCACATTCTGCTACGGGACCGGAAATGGCGCCATACGCGGCGAGGATGTCGGCTGACATCTCGGGCCACCGCCCCCCAGCGCCGATCCTGCGATATTCGACGTTCCAGGCGACGACCCCACGGCGCGCCAGATCCTGCGCGATCGGCGTACCGAGATTGAGCCGGTACCGGCCGTTCCAGTATCCGCCGTGCACCACCATCACCACGGGCACGGACTCCGCTCCACTGTCGGGGAGGTAGAGGTGGCCGAACTGTTCCGGTCCGGGACCGTAGGGGATTCGCGTGCGGGACATACCGAAAACGCTAGTGCAGTGGCTGATCGTGCCAGCGGCCGGTGAGGACACCGATGGCGCCCAGCGCGACCGCCGCCGCAGTCGATGTGCGCAGGACGGTCGGGCCCAGCGAAACCGCCACTGCGCCCGCCTCGATCAGCGCATCGACTTCGGTGTCGTCGAGTCCGCCCTCGGGTCCTACCACCAGGATCACGTCCTCCGCCTCGCGCAGAGGAAGTTCCGCGAACGGCCGGGTCGCCGATTCGTGCAATACCGCCACCACGCCGCCGCGGGCGATCGTGTCTCGGACCCGGTCGAGCACGTCCGCGGTCCGGTGCAACGCGTCCACCTGCGGAACGTAGGCGCGACGGGACTGCTTCGCCGCAGCCACCGCGACCGCCTGCCACCGCGCGACACCCTTGTCCGCCTTGGCATCCCACCGTGCGACGCAGCGCTTCGACTGCCACGGAACGATCGCGTCCACACCCGCTTCCGTCGCGAGTTCGACGGCAAGTTCGGAGCGATCCGATTTCGGTAATGCCTGCACGACCGTCACACCGGGTTTCGGTGCGGGCACTGTACGCCGGGCGAGCACAACCGCTTCGAGCCGATCCTTGGCCGCCGCGGTGACCTCGACCTCGGCGACGCCACCGCGCCCGTCGGAGAGCACGAGGGGCTCCCCGACGGAGATGCGGCGGACTGTCGCGGCGTGCCGGCCCTCCTTGCCGTCGAGCACAGCGGTGTCACCGGGTTCGGGCAGCGGATCGAGATAGAACAGCGTGGCGGCCACGGCGGCTAGCGGGCGCTGAACGCGTCGCGCAGACGGGAGAACAACCCGCCGGAGTGCTGCGAACCGTTGGTCACCACTTCGGCGTGGTCACGCTCGGTGAGCCTGCGCAACTCTTCGAGGAGTTTGGTCTGCTTGCCGTCGAGCTTGGACGGCACGACCACCTCGAGGTGCGCGTGCAGGTCGCCGCGCGTGCCCGACCGCAGTTTCGGCATTCCGTGCCCGCGCAGCACCGTGACGGAACCGGGCTGGGTTCCCGCGTCGACCTCGATCTCCGTCGGGCCGTCGAGGATGGTCTCGAGCGTCACCGAGGTACCGAGCGCCGCATCGACCATCGGCACGCGGACGGTGCAGTGCAGATCGTCGCCGTCACGCACGAACACCTCGTGCTGCTGTTCGATCACCTCGACGTACAGGTCACCCGCCGGACCGCCGCCGGGGCCCACTTCGCCCTGGGCCGCGAGACGGATACGCATGCCGTTGCCGACGCCCGCGGGCACCTTGACGGTGATCTCGCGGCGCGCCCGGACGCGCCCGTCGCCCCCGCACTTACGGCACGGGTCGGGGATGGTCTCGCCCACCCCGCGGCAGGTCGGGCAGGGCCGCGACGTCATGACCTGGCCGAGGAAGGACCGCTGCACCGACTGGACTTCACCGGCGCCGCCACATGTCTCGCATCGGACGGGCTTCGAGTCGCCGTGGGTACCGGATCCGGCGCATTCGTCGCACAGGATGGCCGTGTCGACGGTGACGCTCTTCGTGACGCCCCGCGCGCACTCTTCGAGAGTCAGGCGGGTACGCAGCAGGGAATCGGCACCGGGCTGCACCCGGCCGCGGGGTCCGCGGCTGCCCCCGGCACCGCCGCCGAAGAACGCCTCGAACACGTCGCCCAGGCCACCGCCGAAGCCCGCACCGCCGAAGCCGCCGCCTCCACCGCCGCCCCCCGTGGCGAGGGGGTCGCCGCCGAGGTCCACGATCCGGCGCTTCTCCGGGTCCGACAGCACTTCGTACGCCGCCGAGATCTCCTGGAACCGCACCTGTGCGGTCTCGTCGGGGTTCACATCGGGGTGATGTTCCCGCGCCAACTTGCGGTACGCCCGTTTGATCTCCTGGTCGGTCGCGTCTTTGGACACGCCGAGCGTCCCGTAGTAATCCCGTGCCACGTTGAGTTCTCGTCCTTACTTCTCTACACAGATGTGAACAATGTCCGGCGTCGAACCCTGCTCAGCGTTCGCCGAGTACTTCGCCGATATATCTCGCGACGGTCGCAACCGACGCGATGGTTCCCGGATAATCCATCCGGGTGGGTCCGAGCACGCCGAGCCCGCCGAACACCGTGCCCGCCGCACCGTATCCGGTGGAGACCACAGAGGTGCTCCGCATCTCCTCGACCTGAGTTTCCTCACCGATCCGGACGGTCACCCGGCCCGCGTCCTGGCTGGCCGCGAGCAGCTTGAGCACCACGACCTGCTCCTCGAGAGCCTCGAGGACGGTACGCAACGACCCTGGCACGCCGTGACCTTCGAAGTCGGCGGCGTTGCGGGTGAGGTTGACGGTGCCGCCCAGCACGAGGCGTTCCTCCGGGTGCTCGACGAGGGTCTCCACCAGGATGGTCGCGCACCGGATCACCGCGTCGCGCAGGTCCTCGGGCGCGTCGTCGGCCAGTTCGGTCACCGCGATCGACGCGGCGGCGAGCCGCTTGCCGGCCAGGGCGTTGCCGAGCAGATCACGCAGTCGCGCGAGATCCTCGTCGCTGATGACGTCCCCGAGTTCGACGATGCGCTGATCGACCCGGCCGGAGTCGGTGATCAGAACCAGAAGCAGCCGCGCCGGTGTCAGCGCGACGACTTCGAGGTGGCGCACCGACGACGCGGACAGGGTGGGGTACTGCACGATCGCCACCTGCCGGGTCAGCTGTGCCAGCAGACGTACCCCGCGCCGCAGCACGTCGTCGAGATCGACTCCGGATTCGAGGAACTGCAGGATCGCGCGTCGTTCCGCCGCGGAGAGCGGCTTGACCTCGGCGATGCGGTCGACGAACTGACGGTATCCCTTGTCGGTCGGAACGCGACCCGAACTCGTGTGCGTCTGGGTGATGTACCCCTCCGCTTCCAGTACCGCCATGTCGTTGCGCACCGTCGCGCTGGACACACCGAGATTGTGGCGGTCGACAAGCCTCTTCGAGCCGATGGGCTCCTTGGTGGACACATAATCCGCCACGATCGCGCGCAAGACCTGAAATCGTCTTTCCTCGGTGCTCGACAACCCGCCCACCTCCGTTTCCGCATGTGCGTGCTACATCTCGTACCGGACCAGTCTAATCGTGTCCGAAATGTGCTGGAGCGTGCCACACCGCCCAGCCTGTCGCCCGGGTCACCGTGCCCACCGCCGCGAGGAGTGTGCAGGGTCACCCGTACTGTGTGCCCATGATTTTCAAGGGAGTCCGGGACGGGAAGCCGTACCCCGATCACGGGTTGTCGCTGCGCGACTGGGCGAGGATCCCTCCGCGGCAGGTGCGTCTCGACGAGATCGTCACGACGACCAAGGTTCTCGAACTCGACAGGCTGTTGTCCGAGGATTCCACCTTCTACGGCGATCTGTTCCCTCACGCCGTGCAGTGGCAGGGCGTGCTCTATCTCGAGGACGGACTGCACCGGGCGGTGCGCTCGGCGCTCCGCAACCGTCCCGTCCTGCACGCCCGTGTCTTCGACTACGACGCGCTGGCACCCGTCCCCGACGCAGCGGCCGAACTTCCCGACTCCGCCGAACTTCCCCCGGCGAGTGAGCTTCCCGCATCGGAGCCGTTCCCCCCTTCCGACACGTCTACGGGCCGCCACCGGAGCGACGACATCGACCCCGGGTGACCCCGCCGACGCGAACCGGACTCAGTGGTCGGAACCGAGCAGGATCGTGCGCACCACACCGTCGGCGAGGAGACGCCCGCGGTCGGTAAGGATCAGGTGTTCTCCGGAGATCTCCGCGAGTCCCTCCGTGACCACCGAGTCGGCGGCGGCGCGCTCCCCCTCGTCGAGGACGTCGAGGGGCAACCCGGTCCGCAACCGGACGGCGAGCATCACGACTTCGGTGTGGACGTCGTCGGCGGTCAATTGTTCGCTTCCGCCGACGGGCAACCGTCCCTCGGCGAGAACACCCGCGTAGCGTGCCGGATGTTTGACGTTCCACCAGCGGGTTCCGCCGACGTGACTGTGTGCGCCGGGACCCGCACCCCACCAGTCGCCGCCGTCCCAGTAGCCGAGGTTGTGGGCGCAGCGCGCCGAAGGATCTTCCGCCGCAGCCCAATTCGACACCTCGTACCAAGTCATCCCGGCGCCCCGGAGACGCTCGTCGATCCGCTCGTACCGCGTGGCGAGGACGTCGTCGTCGGGTGCGGGCAGTTCACCCCGCCGTACCCGTCGTGCCAGGGCGGTGCCGTCCTCGACGATGAGTGCATAGGCGGAGACGTGATCGACACCGGCATCGAGAACCGCATCGAGCGATGCCTCGAGGTCGGAGTCCCGCTCTCCCGGTGTGCCGTAGATGAGGTCGAGGTTGACATGCCCGAATCCTGCGGCGCGGGCCTCACGGGCCGCCGCCACCGGCCGGCCCGGAGTGTGGGTGCGGTCGAGGACGGCCAGCACGTGCGACGCCGCCGACTGCATCCCCAGCGACACCCGGGTGTACCCCGCGGCCCGGATGCGATCGAAGAACTCGGGCGAGGTCGATTCCGGATTCGATTCCGTCGTCACTTCCGCACCCGGAGCGAGGCCGAAGGACTCCCGGACGGCACCGAGCACATCGGCCAGGCCGTCCGCGCCGAGGAGCGAGGGTGTTCCGCCCCCGACGAACACCGTCTGCGCGGGCGGTGCTCCCCGGCCGGCGCCGTCGAGCATCTCCGCACCGGCGGCGAGTTCTCTGCGCAGTCCCTCCAGCCACGAGGCCGGCGACGCGGCGCTGCCGAGTTCACCCGCCGTGTAGGTGTTGAAGTCGCAGTAGCCGCAGCGCGTCGCGCAGAAGGGGACGTGGATGTAGACCCCGAACGGCCGGGTGCCGACGCCGTCGAGGGCTCGGGGGGACAGCGCGAAGCCGCCTTCTGCATCGGCGACACCGACATTTTCAGCGGCGCGTTCACCGATTTCCGTCGTACTCACCCCTCCAGTGTCCCAGACACGCGCAGGCCCGCGACCACGGCCGGGGCGCCTACCTCGACATTTCCCCCGATTCCGGTGGAAATAGCCGCGGCGTTTCGGAATCGGCCCGATGACGTGGCACAATTGGCGACATGACCGGACCCGGAGTGCGACTCGTGGCTCGACGCCACGTCGACCTCAAGCGTGTCTGTGCGTCTGTCTGTCTGCCTTGCGCCGCTTGTTTCTGCGCCGACTGTCTGTAGTCGGCACACCCCGGCAATCCCCCTGATCCCGCCGGGTCGAGGCGCGCTCACCCGAGGCACAGCCCTCTTCTGCGCACCAGGCCCGGTCTACGCAAAACCAGGAGACCCCGCATGACGTCGTACACCGACGCCACTCCCACCGACGGTTCGGCATCCCCAGCCCGGCGTGCAGGGCGGCCATCCAAGCGCCGCGCCGAAGGTCAGTGGGCTCTCGGCTACCGCGAACCCCTCAACGCCAACGAGCAGACCAAAAAGGAGGACAACCCGCTCAACGTCCGCCGCCGGATCGAGGAGATCTACGCGCACCAGGGCTTCGACAGCATCGACAAGGCCGACCTTCGCGGCCGGTTCCGCTGGTGGGGCCTGTACACGCAGCGTGAACAGGGCTACGACGGGACGTTCACCGGCGACGAGAACCTCGATCTGCTCGAGGCGAAGTACTTCATGATGCGGGTGCGCTGCGACGGCGGCGCCCTCAGCGCGGCACAACTACGTACCGTCGGCGAACTGTCCACCGAGTTCGCCCGCGACACCGCGGACCTGTCGGACCGGGAGAACGTCCAGTACCACTGGATCGAGGTCGAGAACGTTCCCGAGATCTGGCGTCGCCTCGAGGCAGTCGGCCTGCAGACCACCGAGGCGTGCGGTGACTGCCCCCGCGTCGTACTCGGTTCGCCGCTCGCCGGCGAGTCGCTCGACGAAATCATCGACGGCACACCGGCGATCGACGAGATCGTCCGACGCTACATCGGCGATCCCAAGTACTCGAACCTGCCGCGCAAGTTCAAGACCGCGATCTCCGGTCAGCAGGACGTCGTACACGAGATCAACGACGTGGCGTTCGTCGGCGTCGAACACCCCGAACACGGGCCCGGTTTCGATCTGTGGGTCGGTGGCGGCCTGTCCACCAACCCGATGCTGGCCCAGCGCGTCGGCGCCTGGATCCCGCTCGACGAGGTTCCGGACGTGTGGGAAGCGGTCGTCTCCGTCTTCCGTGACTACGGCTACCGCCGCCTGCGGGCCAAGGCGCGCCTGAAGTTCCTCATCAAGGACTGGGGCATCGAGAAGTTCCGTGAGGTGCTCGAGCAGGAGTACCTGAAGCGTCCACTGATCGACGGCCCCGCGCCCGAGAAGCCCGCCCGGCCGATCGACCACATCGGCGTGCAGAAGATTCGCAACGGCCTCAACGCCGTCGGGTTCTCCCCGATCGCGGGACGGGTGTCGGGCACGGTTCTGACGAAGGTCGCGGACGCGGCCGAGCGAATCGGTTCCGACCGTATCCGATTCACCCCCTACCAGAAACTCGTGATCCTCGATGTCGCCGACGACAAGGTCGAGGAACTGATCGCCGAACTCGAGCCCCTCGGACTGCGGGCGCGGCCGTCGCACTGGCGTCGCAACCTGCTGGCGTGCAGCGGTATCGAGTTCTGCAAGCTCTCGTTCGTGGAGACACGCAAGCGATCCCAGGCACTCGCGCCGGAACTCGAACAGCGACTGACCGACATCAACGCCGACCTCGACGTACCGATCACGATCAACATCAACGGCTGCCCGAATTCCTGCGGCCGGTCACAGATCGCGGATATCGGATTCAAGGGCATGCTCGTCGACGACGGCGACGGAAACCAGATCGAGGGTTTCCAGGTCCATCTCGGCGGCAGCCTCGGACTGGATTCCGCGTTCGGCCGGAAGTTGCGACAGCACAAGGTGACCAGCGAGGAACTCGGCGACTACATCGAGCGCGTCGTGCGCAACTTCATGAAGCACCGCAGTGAGGGCGAACGCTTCGCGCAGTGGGCGCTGCGCGCAGAAGAAGCAGATCTGCGATGACCGACACCACCGGAGATCGGACGGGGCAGATGACGATCGAGACCGCGACAGCCGACGAACTGCGCGCACTTGCCGCGCGGGGAGCGGAAGAACTGGAAGGCGCATCCGCGCAGGAACTCCTGCGCTGGACCGACGAGACGTTCGGGCCCCCCGCCGAGGGAGCACGCAGCGGATACATCGTCGCATCCAACATGCAGGACGGCGCACTGGTCCATCTGGCGGCGCAACAACGTCCCGGGGTCGATGTGCTGTTCCTCGACACCGGTTACCACTTCGCCGAGACCCTCGGAACCCGCGACGCGGTGGAACAGGTGTACGGCGTCAACGTCGTCAACGCCCGGGCCGCCGCCACCGTTGCCGAGCAGGACGCTCTGCTCGGCAAGGATCTGTTCGCGCGGGATCCCAACGAATGCTGCCGCCTGCGCAAGGTCGTGCCGCTGACCGAGTCCCTGCGAGGTTACCGTGCCTGGGTCACCGGCATCCGCCGCGTCGAGGCACCGACCCGCGCGAACGCCCCGCTGATCTCCTTCGACGAGGGCTTCGGTCTCGTGAAGATCAACCCGATCGCCGCGTGGTCCGACGAAGACATGCAGAACTACATCGACGAGCATGGAATCCTGGTCAACCCCCTCGTCGACGAGGGCTACCCGTCCATCGGGTGCGCCCCGTGCACCACCAAACCACTTCCCGGAGCCGATCCGCGCAGCGGGCGCTGGGCCGGCCGAGCCAAGACCGAATGCGGGTTGCACGCCTCATGACACTTACCGATCCGAATCCAACTGCACGGAACATGCTGGACGGCAGCAAGTTCGACACTCTGGACGCCCTCGAGTCGGAAGCGATCCACGTCTTCCGCGAGGTGGCCGGCGAGTTCGAACGGCCCGTGATCCTGTTCTCCGGCGGCAAGGACTCCACCGTCCTCCTGCACCTGGCGATCAAGGCGTTCTGGCCCGCGCCGCTGCCGTTCGCGCTGCTGCACGTCGACACCGGTCACAACCTGCCCGAGGTGCTCGAGTTCCGCGACCGCATCGTGGAGAAGTACAACCTGCGCCTGCACGTCGCGAGCGTGGAGGACTACATCGCCGACGGGCGTCTCACCGAACGTCCCGACGGGATCCGCAATCCGCTGCAGACGGTCCCGCTGCTCGACGCGATCACCGAGAACCGGTTCGACGCGGTCTTCGGCGGCGGGCGCCGCGACGAGGAACGCTCGCGAGCCAAGGAACGAATCTTCTCGCTGCGCAACGCATTCGGCCAGTGGGATCCGAAGCGGCAGCGCCCCGAACTGTGGAACCTGTACAACGGGCGTCACGCCCCGGGTGAGCATGTCCGGGTGTTCCCGCTGAGCAATTTCACCGAACTCGACATCTGGCGCTACATCGCCCGCGAGGACATCGAACTCGCGAGCATCTACTACGCACACCAGCGCCCGGTCTACCGGCGGGACGGCATGTGGATGACCCCGGGAGTGTGGGGTGGTCCCGCAGACGGTGAGTCGCTCGAAACCCGCTCGGTGCGGTACCGCACCGTCGGCGACGGCTCGACCACCGGCGCGATCCTGTCCGACGCCGTCACCAACGAGGACATCCTCGACGAGGTAGCCGCCTCGCGGCTCACCGAGCGGGGAGCCACCCGTGGTGACGACCGCGTTTCCGAAGCGGCCATGGAAGACCGTAAGCGAGAGGGCTACTTCTGATCATGAGCGACCACCACGAGCACGGTGTGCAGAGCCGGTCCCAGCTGCTGCGCCTCGCCACCGCCGGCAGCGTCGACGACGGGAAATCGACCCTCGTCGGCCGGCTCCTGTACGACACCAAGTCGGTCCTCGCCGATCAGATCGATGCCGTCACACGCGCTTCGGTCGACAAGGGGCTCGAGACCCCCGATCTGTCGCTGCTCGTCGACGGCCTGCGCGCCGAACGCGAGCAGGGCATCACCATCGACGTCGCCTACCGGTACTTCGCGACACCCAAGCGCAGCTTCGTCCTCGCCGACACCCCCGGCCACGTCCAGTACACCCGCAACACGGTCTCCGGCGCGTCGACGGCACAGCTGGTCGTGCTGCTCGTCGACGCCCGCAAGGGGGTCATCTCCCAGACCCGCAAGCACGCCGCGGTGCTCGCGCTGCTCGGTGTGCCGAAGCTGGTCCTCGCCGTCAACAAGATCGACCTCGTCGACGACCCCGCCGAAGTCTTCGCCCGGATCAGCGCAGAGTTCCACGAGCTGACGAGTTCACTGGGCTGGGCCGGCGACGACGTCCAGGAGATCCCGGTCTCCGCGCTGCACGGCGACAACATCGCGATCCGCAGCGAGAACACCCCGTACTACGACGGTCCGACCCTGATCGAGCACCTGGAGTCGGTGCCCGTCGATGCCGACGTGCACGGACGTCACGAAGTGGGCCTGCGTTTCGCCGTCCAGTACGTGATCCGGCCCCGCACCGCGGAGTACCCGGACTACCGCGGCTACGCCGGACAGATCGCCGCCGGATCGGTCCGCCCCGGTGACGACATCGTCGTCCTCCCGTCGGGTGTGCGGTCCACGGTCGAGCGCATCGACACCGCCGACGGCGAACTCGACGTCGCGCACGCAGGCCGCTCGGTGACGCTGGTGCTCGAGGACGACGTCGACATCTCGCGCGGTGACGTGATCGCCTCGCCCGGCGATGCTCCCGAACCGCTGTCCGACTTCGAGGCCACCGTTTGCTGGCTGGCAGAGAAGCCGTTGCGGCCCGGAGCGCGTCTGCTCCTCAAGCACGGCACGCGTACCACGCAGGCGATCGTCGCCACGCTCGAGGAACGTTTCGACGAGCAGGACCTCACGTCGGTCGGCAACCCGGACTCCTTGGAGCTCAACGAGATCGCACGTATCACGTTGCGCGTCGCGGAGCCGGTAGCCGCCGACGACTACAAGGTCAACCGACGCACCGGCAGCTTCCTGCTGATCGACCCCGCCGGGGGCAACACTCTCGCCGCCGGACTGGTGGGCAACGGTCTCGCGGACATCGAACTCGGAGACCGCGTTCCGGCATGATCCCGCTCATCGCCGTCGCGCACGGCAGTCGCGACCCGCGCTCCGCGCGGGCCGTGGCTGCCGCGCTCGCGGAGCTGCGGACGGAGCAGCCCGGATGGGACGTGCGCCTTGCGTTCCTGGACCTGAACACCCCGTCGGTCCCGCAGGTACTCGACGCGGTCGACGCGGACGGGCACCGGCATGCGGTCGTCGTACCGCTGCTGCTCGGCAGCGCATTCCACGCACGAGTCGACCTTCCCGCGATCCTCGCCGACGCGCGCACCCGCCACCCGGGGCTGGATATCGCATGCGCCGACATCCTCGGTGACGACGCGCGACTGGTCGCTGCCGCGCGGGCGAGCATCTCGTCGACCGGTGTCGCACTGGACGACCCGACCGTCGGGGTCGCCTTCTGCGCCGTCGGTTCCCGCCGCGGCGGGGCGAACGCCGCCACGGCGGAGGTGGCCGCCCGCGTCACCGGCGGCACCGCGTGGTCGGCGCTGCCCTGCTACGCCACGGCGCAGCCGACCGTCGAATCGGCGCTCCGGACACTGGCGGAAGCCGGCAGCCGCACCCTGGTGGTCGCGCCGTGGATGCTCGCCCCGGGTTTGCTGTGGGACAGGACGTGCGCCGCCGCGGTCGACGAACACCCCGATGTGCGCATCGCGACCACCCTCACCGGCCATGCGGCGGTCGGACAGTTGATCGCGGCGCGTTATCTCGCCGCGGTGCGCCGCGCCGCCCTGCACGCCGCCTGAGTTCCTGCCGTGTCCACCGG
>JAEZDV010000058.1 GCA_023417985.1 Actinomycetes bacterium
GCCCTGCGGTACGAACCGCAGGGCCCCGCTTCTTTTGTCGTCCTCACCCCGCGCCCGGCGTGGGGTGACTCACCGGACTCTGAGGTCAGCCTCCGCTGGACTCGTACGCGTCGGTCGCACGCTGCAACCGTTCCAACGCGCGCCCGTATGCGGCGAAATCTCCGCTGCTCTGCGCGCTCGCCAGCTCCTGGAGTGCCGCGTCGAGTTCGGCGACCGCAGCGTCGCGTCCTGCCGGGATCGGTGCGGGCGGGGCCGTCTGGTCGCCGCCGGGTGCAGGTTCGGCGCTGCCCTCGACCGCTTTCGCTCGCGCCTCGTCGTCGACTTCCGCTGTCGGGACTCCCACGCCGCCGGGGGCGGTGGCAGCATCGCCGACACCTGCGCCGAAAACCTGGTCCAGCGCTGCAGCCAAGGTCGGCGCGTAACCGATCTTCACACCACCGCCGGTCCCCGGCTCACGGTAGCTCACGAGCACCCGCGAAAGCTGCGGGAAGGTCGAGGTGCTGCCTGCCGTCGGATTACGTTCGGTGTACATCGGCTGGACGTACAGGATGCCGCCCTGGGCGATCGGCAACGTGAGCAGGTTGCCGTACTGGATCCGGTTGGATCTCTCGAGCAGTGTCCGTTCCGATGCGACACGCGTGTCGGAAATCATCGCGTTCTGCGTCTGCTCCGGACCGAATGTCTGCGTGTCCGTGGGCAATTGCAGAATCTTGAACTTGCCGTAGTTCTCCGGGTCGGCCTCCACCGAGATGTACGCGGAGAGGAACTGCCGGTTGTAACCCACCATCGCCGACGTCAGTCTGAATGCGGGTTGGGCATTTTCCTGGTTGCCGGTGAGCAGGTAGTACGGCGGCTGGTTGGCGCTGGTATCCACGGTGGGATCCGCCGGCACCGACCAGAACGCGTTGTTGGTGAAGAACTCGCGCGGGTCGTCCACGTGGTACTTCGCGAGCATCTCGCGCTGGACCTTGAACAGATCCTCCGGGTACCGGAAGTGCGCGCGCAGTTCGTCGGAGATCTGATCCTGAGGTGTCACCGCACCGGGGAACACGCCCATCCATGCGTCGAGAACGGGGTCCTCGTCGTCGACCTGGTACAGGGTGACGGTGCCGTCGTACGCGTCGACCGTCGCCTTCACCGAGTTGCGGATGTAGGAGACTTCCTTGCGGGGCAGCAACCGGCCGGTGTTCTGATCGACGCTGTCCTCGACCAGTCCCTCGAGGGACGAACGCTGGGCGTACGGGTAGTCGTCGAGCGTGGTGTACGCGTCGACGATCCAGACGATGCGGCCGTCGACGGCGGCCGGGTACGCGTCGCCGTCCGCGGTGAGCCACGGTGCAACCTTGGTCACACGCTCACGCGGGTCGCGGTTGAACAGGATCTTCGAGTTCTCGCCGATGGCGCTCGAGAACAGGATGTTGCGCTCGGCATACTTCGCAGCGAACGCGAGCCGGTTGAACCAGTTTCCGATCCCGACGCCACCGCTGCCGGTGTACGTGTACTTCTCGGTGTCGGTGTCGTACTCACGCGGCCCGGAGGCATCGGCGCTGTTGCCGACGATCGCGTAGTCGGGATCCGCTTCGGCGATGACCTCACCGAAGTAGATACGCGGCTGCTCGACCGGGATGACCTGGTTCTCGGCGGCGAGCGACGCGAGGTCGCTGATCATGTACACCGGGTAGCCGCTGTTGCTGTTCGCGGCCTCTTCCGCCGACGCGCTCGCCGCAGCGTTGACGCGGTTCGCCGGCGCTGTGACCAGGCCGTTGCCGTGGGTGTACACGGTGTGGCGGTTGATCCAGTCGGTCTGGTTGCCCGTCAGGCTCGTGGGCGAGAGCTCACGCGCCGCGACGATGTAGTCCTCGACCTTGCCGTCGACCTCGTAGCGGTCGATGTCGAGCGACTCCGGATAGCCGTAGAAGTTCTTCAGCTGGGTCTGCTGAGTGAAGGTACGGGGCAGCACGTTGGGATCGAGCAGACGCGCGTTCGCGATCGTCGTGATGTCGGCCGGTACCTCCTCCGGGGACGTGGTGCCGACCCCGGGGTAGTCCTCGTACTCGACCTTGTCGTCGGTGATTCCGTACGCCTCCCGCGTGGCAGCGATGTTCCGCTCGATGTACTCGCTCTCCTTGTCGGCCGCGTTCGGGCGGACGGAGAACTGCTCCACCATCAGCGGGTAGACGGCACCGACCAGGATCGACGAGAGCACCAGCAGCGCGGTCGCGAGGGCAGGAATGCGCAGATCGCGCAGGAAGATCGCAGCGAAGAAGGCGATCGCACAGATGACCGCGATCGCGAGCAGGATCAGCTTCGCCGGGAGCACCGCGTTGATATCGGTGAAGCCCGGACCCGTGAACGTGGGCTCCTTACGGGCGCTCCACAACAGTTCGTACCGGTCGAGCCAGTACGCCACGGCCTTGAGCGCGACGAAGAGACCGGCCAGCACAGCGAGCTGGACACGAGCCGCCGTCGAGACGCTGCCACCGCGACCCGCCAGCCGGATGCCACCGAAGATGTACTGCGTGACGAGGTTCGCGAAGAACGCCAGTACGACGGCGACGAACAGCCAATTGAGCAGGAACCGGTAGAACGGCAGGTCGAAGGCGTAGAACCCGACATCGAGTCCGAACTGCGGGTCGGTGGTCCCGAAGTCACCGCCGTTGAAGAACATCTGCACGGTCACCCAGCTCGCCTGGGCAACGAGCCCCGACAGCACACCCAGCACGATCGGGATGCCGAGCCCGAATGCGCGCATCCGGGTCAGCACGCTCGTGCGGTAGCGGGCCACCGGATCGTTGGGACCGGTGGTGGGGACGAATACCGGCCGCGATCGGTACGCGAGCAGCATCGCCAGCCACACCATCAGGCCGACGAAGAGACCCACCGCAAAGAAGAGGATGATCCTGGTCAGCAGAACCTTGATATAGACGTCGCGGAAATCGACTTCCCCGAACCAGAGCCAGTTGGTGTACGTATCCACCAGCCGCGGTCCCAGCAACAGCAGCACAGCGGCCACCAGTGCGATGACCAGCAGGACTTTGCTCCGTCTCGACAATGTCGGTACTCCGGTCGGGGGCCTCATGCCCACGTGCCACGCTCCCAATCATCCGGCGGCGCGAAGAACGCCGCGTCTCTACACATCGTGCGTCACACCGCGTGACCGTTTCGCCCCACTCTACGGAATTCGCCCAGGACAGGTACGCGGTCGTCGATCCGGAGTTGCCGGGCAGGGCACCACAGCCGCCACCTACCGGACCCACCAATGACAGGATAGGCATGTGAATCAGCACCTTCCCGTCCCTTCCGAAGCAGCCCTCGCGCGCACCGTGCACGAGATCATCGACTACGTCGACGCAGAAGGGTGGGATCAGCCTCCCATCATGTTCGCGCTGGTACCGACGGTGCTGCTCGCGGCGTCCGAGCCCAGCCTGAGCGCCCAGCTGGACGAGGGACACGAGTACACGCCGATCGCGCAGGAGCCGTTTCCCGACGACGTGCATGGCGGCAGCCCCGCCCTCGGCGAATTCCTCGCCACGACCAGCTGGCCGTCGTCGGTCGCGGGCTGCGCGCTGGTGCAGGAGATCGTCGTGCTGCCGCCCAACGCCGGAGCGGATCTCGACGGCCCGCCGGTCCCGCTCGTCACCGACTCGCACTCCGTCGACGAGGCTGCGCGCTACGCCGCCTACGCCCACCCCGACAGCCGCCAGGCGCGGCTGATCAGCGCCGTGCTCCGTGACGGGCCTGCGATGACGTTGCTGCAGCTCCGTCCCACCGACGAGGACGACCCGTTCGCGGGTGCGGAGCTGCGGACCTACGAGAATCTCGCTCCAGAGGTAGCCGCTGCGCTCTACGCGACGCTCGAGGCCGAAGAGGACGACTGACCCGGACTAGCAGGTGGGTGCGTCGCCGCCCGCCGCGATCGATTCGAGTGCGTCTGCCGCACCTTCGAGGGTCTCGACCTTGACGAGCCGCACACCGTCCTGTTCGTTGGTGAGCGCCTCGGCACAATTGTCGGCGGGAACGAGGAACACCTCGGCGCCCTCCTCGGCCGCGGCCGTGAGCTTGTGGGTGATGCCGCCGATCGGCCCGACCGTGCCGTCGGAGTCGATGGTTCCGGTGCCTGCAACGTTCAGTCCCCCGTTGATCTCGCCGGGGCTGAGCTTGTCGACGAGCGCGAGGCTGAACATCAGCCCGGCCGACGGCCCCCCGATGTCGGCGAGGTTGAAGACCACCTCGAACGGCACCTCGGGTATCTCCTCCGTTGCGATGCCGAGGAACCCGGCACCCTCGCCGCCCGGTCGTTCCCCGACGACGACGTCGACGGTTTCCTCGGCGTCGCCGCGCACGACGGTGATCGCGACACTGTCGCCGGGTGCGACCGCTCCGACAGCGCGCTGCACCTGCCCGGCCGTCTCCACCGGTTCACCGCCGATCGCCACGATCCGGTCGTCGACCTGGAGATGGCCCGACGCGGGCGCGTCCTCCGCGACCTCGGCGACCCGGAGCGTGACCGGCAGGTCCAGGTAGTGCAGGGCCGCGAGTTCGGCGCTGCGCTCGGACTGCGCGAACTGCGCCTGGTCGACGGCCCGCACCTCGTCCTTGCTGCGGTTGGGCGGATAGACCTGCTCCCGTGGCGCGAGCCCGTACCGGCCGCTGAGCCACGCGGTCACCGTCTGCGCAAGGTTGAGGTTGTCGGTGACACCGACTGTCGTCATCACCAGGCTGCCGGTGGTCTCGTCCGATTCGACGCCTTCGAGTTCGATGACGGGCTTGCCATCCACCTCGCCGAGCGTGTCGAACGTCGGTCCGGGACCCAGCGCCACGTAGGGCACTTTCAGATTGAACGCGATCACGACGAGCGTGAGAACCGGGAGCAGCACGGCGAGAGGCATCACGAAGCGTCGATTCACCCGGCCAGAGTATCGGTCCGACCATGTTCGCGGTCAGCGTGACCACGATGCCCGTGCTCCGCTGGCGCGCCTTGTACCGTTGAGAACATGAGTGACACGCCCTTCGGATTCTCGAATCCCGACGACGACCCCGACCGCAAGAAGGACGAGGGTTCAGGAAGCGGGGGAGGGAACCCGTTCGGTTTCGGCCTTCCCGGTGGTAGCGACAATCCCTTCGGCGGGCAGGGCTTCGACCCCGCGCAGTTCGGGCAGATGCTGAGCCAGTTCGGCCAGATGCTCTCCGGCATGGGCAGTGCGATGGGCACGGGTGGGTCCGGCCCGGTCAACTACGAGATCGCGGTCAAGCTCGCACGCCAGCAGATCGGATCGGTCACTCCAGTTTCTGCGGGTACCGCCGACGCTGTGCGCGACGCGTCGCGGCTCGCGGAACTCTGGCTCGACGCCGCGACCACGCTACCCGCCGGTGCCACCAAGACGGTGGCCTGGACACCGGTCGAATGGCTCGAGAACACCCTCGAGACCTGGAAACGCCTCTGCGATCCGATCGCCGAGCAAGTCAACGGCATGATGCTGCAGGGCTTGCCGGAAGAAGCCCGCGCGATGGCCGGTCCGATGATGGGCATGTTCTCCCAGATGGGAGGCGTCGCATTCGGGTCGCAGCTCGGCCAGGCTCTCGGCCAGCTTTCCAAAGAAGTGCTGACCTCCACCGACATCGGGCTGCCGCTGGGTCCGGCCGGCACGGCGGCTCTGCTGCCGGCCGCGATCGAGACGTTCGGCGAGGGCCTCGAAGAGCCCGCTCAGGAGATCCTCGTCTTCCTCGCCGCGCGGGAAGCAGCCCATCAGCGGCTGTACAGCCACGTGCCGTGGCTGCGGCAACGACTCCTCGCCATCGTCGAGGAATACGCCCGCGGGATCCGGATGGATATGTCGTCGATCGAAGATCTCGCCCAGGGACTCGATCCGTCGGCGCTGAGCGATCCGTCCAAGCTCGAGGAGATCCTCAAGCAAGGTGCCTTCGAACCGCAGACGACGCCCGAGCAGCTTGCTGCGCTCGAGCGACTCGAGACGATGCTCGCGCTCGTCGAGGGCTGGGTCGAGACGGTCGTGATCGACGCACTCGGTGATCGCCTGCCCGGGGTATCGGCGCTGAGCGAGACCCTGCGCCGGCGCCGGGCCACCGGCGGTCCCGCCGAGCAGACGTTCGCGACGCTGGTCGGTCTCGAACTGCGCCCCCGGAAGCTCCGGGAGGCCGCCGCCCTGTGGCGCAAGCTCACCACCGATGCGGGTATGGATGCGCGCGACGGTGTGTGGGAGCACCCGGATCTGCTTCCGGATGCGGCGGACCTCGACAATCCCGCGGCATTCGTCGACCGCGTCCTCGGCGGAGGCACCGGCGTCTTCGAGGATCCGATCGCCCAGTTGCGCGAGACGATGGAGCGCGAGCAAGCCGAGCGGGATCAACCCGATCAGGACACGGACGACGATTCCGGAAAGAAGCCCTGACGCCGCGTCGTCGCTGCTCCGCGGGGTGATGACCCTGTGGACAACCCGCCGCGAGGCGATCGCGGCGGGTAGTGCGCCTGCAATGCTGCGAGCATGACTTCCCTCGCACCGGTTGCCGACGCGCTCGTCCTCGACCCCGACATGCTGGTGCTCGACCGCCTCGACGGTTCGGTGCAGCTCGGGTGGGGTCCCGACACGGCAACGGTGATCGTGCCGCCCGACGACATGGACGCGTTCGGGATTCGCGCCCTGCTCACGCTGCTGGACGGCAGCCTGAGCTACGAGCACGTCCTGCTCGCAGCGACCGCACGCGGCTTGCCGGAGTCGGGGGTCCGGACGCTGCTCGACGAACTGGTCGAAGCCGGATCCGTGCGAGCCGGCGGGGCGTCCCCCCACGCCGCCACCACGTCGTCCCCACCCGGCATCCGCCTGTTCGGGTCGGGACCGCTGGCACACGCGCTCGTTTCTCATCTGTCGCTGTGGGATACGCGGTGGCTGCGGTCGCCTCCGCGTATCGACGACGCCGGTCTCGCGACCCGGATACCGGACTGTGTCGTGCTCGCCGACACCCCGGTTCCCGATCCGCGACTCGTCCAGGCGGCGATGCGCCTCCGGATCCCGCACCTGCTGGTGCGCGTCCGGGACGGCCGCGGAGTGATCGGCCCGTTCGTGATTCCCGGCCGCACCAGTTGCCTGCGGTGCGCGGACCTGACCCGCACCGATGCCGATCCGTCGTGGCCGAGGCTGGCTGCCCAGCTCTCCGGACGGGAAGGCCGCGCCGAGCGCGCCGTGATCGCCGCGACCGTTGCCGCGGCTGTGGCGCAGCTCGACATGTTCTTCGCCCGGACCTCCCCGGCCACCGGACCCCCGCGCGAGGAGGGGCTTGTTCTGGATCGCACCGTGGAGTGGGATCTGCTCCGCACACAACTCGTCACCCGACGATGGCACCGTCACCCCCACTGCGACTGCTCGACTATCTTCCCTTCCGTTCAGGCATGATGGGGAGCGTGTCAGACATCCCCCGCAGAAGCTCTTCGCGTACCGCCAAACTCGCGAGCATCCCGCTGGGCATCGCCGGACGTGCCGCTGTAGGTTTCGGCCGGCGTCTCGCCGGTGGTGACCGCAACGAGATCGACGCCGAGATGACGGCGAAAGCTGCCGAGCAATTGTTCACGGTGCTCGGGGAACTCAAGGGTGGCGCCATGAAGTTCGGGCAGGCCCTGAGCGTCATGGAAGCCGCGGTTCCGGAGGAATTCGCAGAGCCGTACCGGGAAGCACTGACCAAGCTGCAGGCCGAAGCGCCTCCCCTGCCTGCCAAGGCGGTGCACCGTGTGCTCGACCAGCAACTGGGCACCCGGTGGCGCGAACGGTTCATCTCGTTCGACGACGTCCCCACCGCGTCGGCGAGCATCGGCCAGGTGCACCGCGCGGTGTGGTCCGACGGTCGCGACGTCGCAGTGAAGGTGCAGTACCCCGGTGCCGACGAAGCACTGCGAGCCGACCTGCGGACGCTGTCGCGGTTCGCGGGAGTGTTCGCGACCATGATGCCGGGCGCCGACGTCCGCGCGCTGCTCGACGAATTGACCGCCCGGACCGAGGAAGAACTCGACTACCGCACGGAAGCCGACAGCCAGCGGGCGTTCGCGCGGGCCTTCGACGGCGACGAGAAGTTCCTCATCCCGCACGTGGTGGCGAGCTCGCCGAAAGTAATGGTGACGGAATGGCTTTCCGCCACACCACTTTCCGTGATCATCAGCGAGGGCACCCGGGAGCAACGCGACCGCGCGGGTGCGCTACTCGCCGAATTCCACTTCTGCAGCCCGGTGAAGGCAGGTTTGCTTCACTGCGATCCGCATCCCGGCAATTTCATGCTGCTCGAGGACGGGCGCCTGGGTGTGATCGACTTCGGTGCCACCGTTGCGCTGCCGAACGGCTTCCCGCCGGTGCTCGGGCGGATGGTGCGACTCGCCGTCGAGGAGCGCTTCGACGAGCTGACCGCCCTGCTCTACGACGAGAAGTTCGTCCTTCCCGGGCGAACCGTCACCGACCAGGAGATCGCCGACTACCTCCGGCCCTTCACCGACCCGATCCGGACCGAGTCGTTCCATTTCACTCGAGCATGGCTGCAAAAGGTCGCCGGCACCGCGACGGATTTCTCGAGCGCACAGTTCCGCACGGCACGTACGTTGAATCTGCCTCCGGAGTACGCCAGCATCTTCCGGGTTCTGCTCGGTTCGGTGGGCATCTGCGCGCAACTCGACGCGCAGGCCCCGTACATGGCGATTCTCTCCGAATGGCTGCCCGGCTTCACCGACGAATAGCCGGGGCCGGGCAGCCGATTCAGGCGTACACCAGTTCTTTTCGTGGTTCGGCGACGACCGTCTTCCGCGGTCGTCCGCGGGGGCGTTTGCGGGCGACGATGGCGCCTTGATTGATGATTTCGCCGCCCCACACCCCCCACGGTTCTTCGCGGTCGAGTGCTGCCGCGAGGCAGCGGGCGCGGACGGGGCAGCCGGCACACAGGGATTTCGCCAGTTCCAGATCTGCCGGCGCCTCGGCGAACCACAGATCGGGATCGTCGCCGTGACAGGGCAAAGGGGTGACCCCCGTTCGGATTGCCAGTTCGCCTACACCTGATGCGGTCGAAGGGTTTTCGCTCGGCACGGGGGCTCCTAAAGGTTCGATCGAAAGGGATGCGATGCGAACTTCGGCCGGAGAACGAGAAAGGCCACGGTCCGCTGGGCGGTGTCCGTGGCCTGGAATCCGAATGGTCTACCGGGGAGGTATCCCGGAGAGCCGTCCGGCCACGGACGAAAGGGCGGCTGCACGCCGGCGCCATGTGCGCGGGGCAGAGACAACAGCGGCGCACGCCACGACGGGTGCAGCGGCCGCGTAAGCATTGATGCCAACCATCAGGGGCCACCTCGCCTTCGTCGTCACGCACGGGCTTCTCCCGTGGCAATGCAGTACACAATAGTAACGGTGCCGCAGTCGGCACAAGTTATTTTCTAGCTGGGGTTTTGCCGAATTCTGTGGGGCCTGTACCGATCCACCAGCTCGCACGCTCACGCGCACCTAGACTCCGCCCCATGCCAATCCCGACTTCCACATTCGTGTCGGTGCTCGATTGCCCCGACCCCCGCGCGCTCGCGAGTTTCTACCGGGACCTGCTCGGCTGGACACTCGCCCGCGACGACGACGACTGGGTCGAACTCGCGCGCGACGACGACAACGCGCTCGCGTTCCAGCGTTCGCCGGACTTCGTGCCCGCCCGCTGGCCTTCCGAAAGCGTGCACGTCCACCTCGATTTCTACGTCCCCGATCTCGACGACGCGGAACGGCTCACTCTCGAACTCGGCGCAACCCGGGTCGACGATCCGTCGAGCACACGCAACTTCCGGGTGTACCGGGATCCGGCGGGGCACCACTTCTGCCTCTGCGCGCAGTGAGGCCGCACAGTCAGAGATCGAGCGTTGCCGGACGTTCGCCGCGGACGAGCGCGAGCACGTCGGCGCCGTACTGTTCGAGTTTCTTCGCGCCGATGCCGGGGATCGACACGAGCGCGCGGTCGTCGCGCGGTTGTTGCTCCGCGATCGCCACCAGAGTGTTGTCGCTGAACACCACGTAGGCGGGCACCTTCATCTCTTTCGACCGCTCGCGTCGCCATTCCTTGAGCGCGACGAGCAGTTCTTCGTCGAGGTCGGACGGACAGCTCTCGCACCGGCCCAGCATCGTCGAGGTCGTGCCCAGCAGCGCCTTGCCGCAGATCCGGCACTGCGGGCGCTTCTTCTTCGGTGACGGCGGCTCGGCGATCTTCGACGCCGGAGAGTTGTCGGGGATCAACCCGTGCAGGAACCGCGAGCGGCGACGCGACCGACGGCCTCCTTCGGTGCGCGACAGCGCCCACGACAACGCGAGATGTACCCGCGCGCGGGTGACCCCGACATAGAGCAGGCGGCGCTCCTCCTCGATGCCGGCTTCGTCCGGAGGGGTGTCCTTGTCGCCGGTGACGTGCGTGATCGGCAAGGTGCCGTCGGTGAGTCCGACGAGAAACACCGCGTCCCACTCGAGCCCCTTCGCCGCGTGCAGCGACGCCAGCGTCACGCCCTGGACCGTGGGAGGCTGCCGCGACTCGGCGCGGGCCGCGAGGTCGCGCAGCAGACCGTTGAGCGTCAGGTCGGGTTCGTGCTCGAGCAGTTCCTCGGTGAGCTGGACCAGCGCCGTGAGCGAGGCCCACCGTTCGCGGGCCTGCGCACCGGTGGGTTCGGTGTCGGTCAGGCCCAGCGGCACCATCGTCGCGCGCACCAGCGTCACGAGATGGGGGCCGCGATCGGCGCCCTCGGGGAGGTCGTTGCGCGCATCCACCTGGCGGAGCGCGTTGATCGCCTGCCGCACCTCGGCGCGGTTGAAGAAGCCCTCGCCGCCGCGCACCTGGTACGGGATACCGGTCTCGGTGAAGGCCTGCTCGTACACCTCCGATTGCGCGTTGATCCGGTACAGCACAGCGATTCCCGACGCCGGTACACCGTCGCGCATCAGTTTCGCGATGGCCTTGGCCGTCGCCTTCGCCTCGGCCGGTTCGTCGTCGTACTCGGCGAAGGTGGGTTCCGGTCCGGGTGGGCGTTGCCCGATCAGCTTCAGGCGGGTACCCGCGATGCGTCCGCGCGCCTCGCCGATCACCCGGTTGGCAAGTTCCACCACCTGCGGCGTGGAGCGGTAGTCGCGTTCGAGCTGGACGACGGTGGCGTCGGGGAACCTGCGCGAGAAATCGAGCAGGTACTTGGGCGAGGCGCCGGTGAACGAGTAGATCGTCTGGTTGGCGTCGCCGACGACGGTGAGGTCGTCGCGATCGCCGACCCAGGCGTCGAGCACGCGTTGCTGCAGCGGCGTGACGTCCTGGTATTCGTCGACGACGAAACAGCGGTAGCGGTCGCGGAACTCCTCCGCGACGGCGGTGTTGTCCTCCAGGGCCGCCGCGGTGTGCAGCAGCAGGTCGTCGAAATCGAGGTAGAACCCCTCGTCGCCGCGGTACTTGAGCGACTCGTACATCTCGTACACCGCCGCGACGCGCTCGGCGGCAGCGGGAGGCTCGCGGCGGACCCGCGCCACGGTAGCCGGATAGTCTTCCGGCGCGATCAGCGATCCCTTGGACCATTCGATCTCGGAGAGCAGATCGCGCACGGTGTCGGTGTCGGTGGGGAAACCGCACCGGTGCGCGGCCTGCGAGACGACGGCGAACTTGCGGTCGAGCAACTGCCACGGCGTGTCGCCGACGACCTGCGGCCAGAAGTACCGCAGCTGACGCAGCGCGGCGGCGTGGAACGTCCGCGCCTGCACCGACGGTCCGGGCGCACCGACCCCGAGTTCGCGCAGTCGCGAGCGCATCTCACCGGCGGCGCGCGCGGTGAAGGTGACGGCGAGCACCTGTCCTGCGGCGACGTGGCCGTCGGAGACGAGGTGGGCGATACGGCGGGTGATGGTGCGGGTCTTGCCGGTCCCTGCACCGGCCAGCACGCACACGGGGCCACGCGGCGCGCGCACAGCCGCCGCCTGCTGAGGGTCCAGGCCTTCCGTTACCGCATCGACACGCATGGACTCCATCATGACAGTGCGACCCGACACCGCGACCGCGCGCGTGGCTCGCCGGCGCGTGGACTGTGTGCGCGACCACATTCGGGGACCGGTCGGAACAGATCGGAACGGCTGTGATGTTCTCGGAGTCATGACCACCACCGATGCACCCGCCTTGACCGTCTACTCCACCACGTGGTGTGGCTACTGCAAACGCCTCAAGAAGCAGCTGGACGAGAACGGGATCGCCTACACCGAAATCGACATCGAGGCCGACCCCTCGGCAGCCGAATTCGTCGGCAGCGTCAACAACGGCAACCACATCGTGCCGACCGTCAAGTACGCCGACGGCAGCACCGCCACCAATCCCCCGCTGTCCGCGGTCAAGCGCGCGCTGGGGCTGTAACCCGGATCAGCCTCGCGCCCAGCCCTCGAGCATGCCCCGCGCGATCGAAATCGAGCCGGGCAGCAGCAGGGGCACCTCGTCCGCCGAGGCCCAGTCGCCCACCTCGAGTGCGGCGCGCACCTCGTCCCGTGTGAACCACCGCGCCTCGCCGATCTCGCCGTCCCTGAACTCCAGGGGCTGAGCGGGGTCGGCGACGGCCGCGAAGCCGAGCATGAGCGACCGAGGGAACGGCCAGGGCTGGCTGCCGAGGTAGCGGATGTCCCGCACGTCGACACCGACTTCTTCGCGGATCTCCCGCACCACACACGATTCCAGCGACTCCCCGGCTTCGACGAATCCCGCCAGGACCGAGAATCTCCGCTCCGGCCACACCGGCTGACGTCCCAGCAGAACCTGATCGCCGCCGTCGTGAACCAGGCAGATCACGGCGGGATCGGTGCGCGGAAACTCTTCGTGCCCGGTCGCGGAACTGATCCGTGACCACCCGGAGACCGTGGGTTCGCTGGCGGAGCCGTCGACCGCGCTGAACCCCGCCTGGTCGTGCCAGTTGAGCAGGGCCACCGCACTGACCATCAGATCGGCGTCCGCATCGTCGAGTCGGTCGCCGACGCGGCGCAGATCCGCGACCTCGCCGGTCTGGGCGAGCACGCGGACCGCCCACACGTGCCGGTCGTCGCGCACACCGAGGAAGACCGCGCCCGGAGCCGGTCCGGGGCCGAGATCCGCGGCGGGATGGAACACGAGCGCTCCGTCCGCCACCGGCACCTGTCCCCGGCGATCGACCTTCAGCAGTTTCGCGTCGGCCCAGCCCGCGCGCAGCGCGGCCTCGTCGGAGCGGAGTTCTTCGGCGCGCTCGACGACGGTGCGCGACAGGAGTGGGGTACCGGACAAAGAGAAACTGGTCACTTCGAGCACACTAGCCGCGCATCGCGCCCGGTTGCGTCCCCACGAGGCGGATGTAGAGCAGCTTGTCGCCGGCCTCCACCGCGTCGACCTCGGGCGAACCGATGCGCCACATCCGTCCGTCGCGCACCACCGCGAGGACGATGTCCTTGAGGTGCCGCGGCGACCCGCCGATCTCCGACGGCTCGACGTCGCGCTCGGCGATGGCAAATCCGGCCTCGGGGGTGAGCAGGTCCTCGATCATCTCGACGACGTTGGGCGTCGTCGTGGCGATGCCCAGGAGACGGC
>JAEZDV010000061.1 GCA_023417985.1 Actinomycetes bacterium
TCAACATGAGCGCGCTGGTACTCGGGGTCATGAACAAACCGGTGCCGCAGCCCAGAACGAACAGGAACGGGGCCGTTGCCGCCAAGGACCCTCCGTCATGGGACAACATCGCTGAGACGCCGAGCAACCCGACGGCGTTGAGTGCCATACCGGTCGCAGTGAGCGTACGTGGCGTGAAACGCAGCATCAGTGACCCGGCCGCTGCCGCTGCGATGACGGTGCCGATCGCGACAGGCATCAACAGGACACCCGCCATGACAGCCGAGATCCCACCCACTGCCTGTCCGTACAACGACACGAGCAGCGTGACCGCGTACGTAGCGACGGCGTTGATGAGCACCGCGACGAGCACAAGTGCGATCCCGCGGTTTCGAAACAGGGTGAGGTCGACGAGAGGATGGGTACGCCGTATCTGCACGATCCCGAACGCCACCGCGACTACGAGACCTACGGCGCCACAAGCCCAGGGCAGCCACGGCAGCGAGGTCAGCCCCGGTGTGAGCGCGAGCACGACAGTGGTGAGCAACACGGTAGACAACAGTGCTCCGGTCACGTCGAAGGGTTCCCGCGCGACGTACCTGCGCTTTCCGCACGGAATGACCCAGAGCGACACAGCAAGCGCCACCACCCCGACCGGCAACACTACGACGAACAACCCGCGCCAACCGAAGGCAGCCGTTGCCGCACCACCGATCACCGGTCCCACGACCTGCGCGACGGCTGCGACAGTCGCATTCCAGCCGAGAGCGCGGCCGAGACTGTGCCCTGGGAAGGTATCCGTCAGAAGGGCCGTGTTGTTCGTGACGACCGCCGCTGCTCCGATACCCTGCAACACGCGTGCCGCGATGAGCCATCCGGCCGAAGGTGCGAACATGCACAATGCCGTCGCCGCAGTGAAGACAGCCAGGCCTGCCAGGTACAGGGGACGGCGGCCGATGATGTCGGCGAGACGACCGAAGACCAGAATCAGCGCCGTGGTGACGAGCATGTAGCCAAGGAGAATCCACGTCGACTGCGCCCCTGACGCGACGAGTTCACGGGTAACGGTCGGCAACGCGACGGTCAAGCCACTGAGACTGAGGAACACCGCGACCACACCCACGCTGGTGGCCGCGAACACACGCCAGGGATGCGGATGGCCCTGCTGGACAACGCTATCCATCGGCGCGTCGGTCGTGAACGTCGGTGACCGACTGCACAGCCTGAGCCAGTCGAAGACACGTGTCATCCCCCCACGGGCGCCCCACCACCTGCGCTCCGACTGGTAGACCTTCCACGAACCCGGCGGGAACCATGACGGCGGGCAGGCCGAGGTAGTCGAACAGCGAGGTGTTGCGACCGACGATCGGCTGCATGGGGTGACGCACGCCGTCGATCTCGACGGTCACGTCCGACAAGCGGGCGGCGGTCGCTCCGATACCGGGAGTGACGAGGACATCCACCTCGGCGGCGTCGAACGCCCGCACTGCCGCTCGCTGGGCATCGGCGCGACGGCGCAAGGCGCGCAGGTAGTCGACGGCGGACGGCACGAAGCCGCGAGCGATGCGTACTTGCGTCCCGATGTCGTACTGATCGAACTTTGCGAGCGCGCCCTCCTGATTCGAGGCGAGTTCACACGTGAGAATGATTGTGACGTCGTCGTGGATCCGGTTTGCACCGGGAATGTCCACGGGCACCGTTTCCGCGCCGAGGCCTCTCATGCTCTTCAGGAGCGAATCCCACGCGGCGAGGACGCCGGCGTCACATATCTCGGTGAACCAGGTCGTCGGTATCCCGATCCGCACTCCGGCAAGCGAAGTACTTCCCGCCGTGGAGCCCTCCGTCAGCATGGTCCGCACGGTGCGCGTCACCCCGGGGGGAGCCGCGACGGGGTCGAGGCCGTCTGGGCCGGAGAGGATTCCGAGCACCAACCGCAGATCGGCAGCACATCGTGCCATGGGACCGATGTGATCGAGAGTCCACGACAGTGATGCGGCGCCGGTGCGTGGCACGAGACCGTAGGTCGGCTTGATGCCGGTGAGGTTGCACATCGCGCTGGGTACCCGGATCGAGCCGCCGGTGTCGGTGCCGAGTGCGAGAGGTACGAGCTGTGCGGCAAGCGCGCCGGCGGAGCCGGTCGACGAACCACCCGTCCAGCGGTTGCGGTCCCACGGATTCGTGACAGCGCCGTAGCGCGCGTTGTGTGGTGCGCCGCAGGCAAATTCGGTGGTGGCCGTGACGAGAGCTGGTATCGCCCCGGCTGCGCGCAGCCGCGCGACTGCTGTCGCATCGGTGCGAGCAATCCGGTTTCCGGTGGTCCTCGAGCCGGCGGTGACGGGCGCACCGCCGACATCGATGATGTCCTTGACCCCGAAGAAGATTCCCTCGAGTGGCCTGGCGATGCCGGTGAGCCATCGGCGATCGGATTCGGCGGCTGCCTCGTCGGCACCGTCCACGACCGAGAGTACGGCTCCACCGGCGAGAGTGGGGTCGGACCATCGGACGCGGAGCGCGGCCAGTACCTCGGAGGGCAGCACGGAACCTGCCGAGTAAGCGGCAAGCAGGTCGAGCACCCCGAGTTCGTGCAGGGGCGCATCGGTTCGCACTGCATAACGCGGTACAGCGACGGGAGGTGTCGGCACCTCGCTCGCAGCGAGCATCGCAACCGAATCGGCGGGCTCGGCGCCCTGCGCGTCCGGTGCGGGTGAAAGCGGCGCGAGCCGGGATTCCTCGAGCAGAGGCATCATGTCGGTACGCGCTTGCGGGAGGAGGTCATCGAGGGCGCTCGCCGCGGTGGCAGTGAGGTCCGGGTAGCCGGTGGTGGTGGTCATTCGACGACCACCACTTGTGGGACCGTACCGGGCCGTGTCAGGGGGGCGGGCTGTACCGTACCGGCGGCGAGATCGGCGAGAAGACGCAATACGTCCGGCCTCCGGTCGCGGGCCAGGGGGAAGGCCGCACGCTGCGTCTGGACGGCGTCGAGATCGAGCGTGAAGCGAAGCGTCACCCCTTCCTCGTGCGCCGCTGCCTGCGCGACGATCTCGCCGTTCGGGGCGATGACGCACGAGAGCCCGAAGTAGTCCACCGTGACGCCGTTCAGAGTTTCCGGCCCGGCACGGTTCGCGGCGACGATCCACGTCTGCGACTCGAGTGCTCTGGTCTGCAACTCCGCGAGAAACAAATCCTCACGCGTGCCGAGTGACGAGACGATCGCCAGCATCACCTCGGCGCCGAGCGCGCGGGCGACACCCCAGTATTCGGGGAACGTGCGGTCGTAGCAGATGACGCATCCGAAGCGGGTGCCCAGCAGATCGGCAGTAGCCGGCGCCTGTCCCGGCGAAAAGTGGTACTTCTCATCGATGTCGACGTCCCCGACCTTGCTCGCCGGCAAAGACAGCTTGCGGTAAGCCGGAACGTTTCCACCCTCAGGGGTGCGCCAGGAGACGAGCTTGCCCTTTGCGTCGAGCAACACGACAGAATTGTGGAACACATCGGCGGCAGTTCGCTCGAAGGTGCCGAAGGCGATCGCGCAGCCCAATTCTCGGGCAAGACCACCGAACAGCATGGTCGCGTCCCCGGGAATCGTCTGCGCCCAATCGGTTCGGTCGATGTCATGGCTCGTGCAGAAATACGGGGTGGTGATGAGTTCGGGTAATACCACCAGGTCGGGCCGTGCGCCGTGCACGTCGGGCGAGGCGGCGCTGCGGATGAGTGTCGCGAGCCGGGCAAGGTTGCCGAGGAGGTCCTCGGTCAGTTCACCGGCCTGAACGATCGCGACATCGAGAGTGCGCGGATGCAAGAGGAAACCTCCAGTGGAGCAATGGGGCGACGGGTGGGGGACACCGTTCGACCGGCTCCCCACCCGTCAACTTCGTGTCAGGCTGCTGCCGCCTGAATACTGTTACGACACTTCATCAACGGCTGAATCCGAGTACCGAAACTCTCGATACCCTCGACGAAATCATCGAACGTCAACAT
>JAEZDV010000109.1 GCA_023417985.1 Actinomycetes bacterium
ACCGGATGCTCAATCTTCTTGTTGCCGAGGGATTCCTGATTCGGGTCCCCGACCTGTCCGGCTTCGCGCTCGGCCGGCGCACCGCAGAACTGTCCCGCGCGGCGGCCGAGACGGACACCTCACCCACGCTGCACGAGACCGTCGAAGACCTCCGGTCACACACCCGTTTCGGGTTGCATGTGGCGTCGTTCGCGGGTGGGAGATTGCGATTCGTCGATCAGGATCCCGATCACGAGATCGTCGGAATCGCGCTTTTGGCCAAGAACCTCCACTCGAACGCGCTCGGGAAGATCATGCTCGCGCACATCCCCGGGACGAGTGCGGGGATCGAACTGCGCAAACTGACGGACAACACCGTGTGCGATGCCGAGACGCTCGAAGCCGAGTTGTCGAGGATCCGGGTCGTCGGCCACGCGTTCGAGAACCAGGAGTGCCGGGTGGGCCGGTCGGCGCTGGCCGTGCCGATCCGCAACCACGATGCCGAGGTGGTCGGAGGGCTCTGTCTCCAAGGTTCCCCACTGCGCGTGTCGCCCTCGGAGTACGAGCAGTTGACCTTCCTTCACGACGGATCGCGGCGCCTCACAGGTCTGTTGTGAAATCGTGGTCTGTGGAGAAACTCTGCAGCAGACCGGAATAGCGTTTCGGAGGCGGTGACGCGAACTCGCCGCGTTTGCCCCCGGTGGCCAGGCCCATCGTGACGAGCGACTGTACCGAAAGCGTTGCCGCGGTGACGCCGTCGACGACGGGAACACCGAGGTCGGCGGAGATTCGGGTGCACAGATCGGCCATGCCCGCACAGCCGAGCACGACGACGTCGGATCCGTCTTCCGACAGCGCATCGAGGCAGGCTTCCGTGATGATCTTGCGTGCATCCGGGTCGGTGTCGAGTGCGAGCACGGGGACCTCACACGCATGTACTCCCCGGCACTTCTCGCGCATCCCGTAGCGTTCGGCCAGATCCCAGGCGCGGCCGGTCGTGCGGCCCAGTGTCGTGACGACCGAGAAGCTCCTCCCCAGTAGAGCGGCGGTGTGCATCGCGGCTTCGGCGATCCCCACGACCGGTCCGGTCGCGATCTCGCGCGCCGCGTCGAGGCCGGGGTCGCCGAAACAGGCGATGACATAGCCGTCGGCGCCGGCGCGTTCACCCTTCTCGATCTCGGCGAGAAGCCCGGGAACGGCGAGCGCCTCGTCGTAGTGGCTCTCGATGGACGGGGGCCCCATCGCCGGGCTGACCGCCTCTACGCGTGTGCCCGGGCCGGCGACGGCCCGGGCACACGCCTCGATCTTGGCGGTCATCGCCAACGTGGTGTTGGGGTTGACGACCTGGAGAAACATTCGATCAGACGGCTTCCTGGGCGGGGGAGGGTTCGGGGACGCGCACCGCCAACCGGGTACGGGTGGCGAGCACGTGGTAGACGGCGAAGCCGAGCCCACACCCGATGAACCAGCTGTACTGCGCCGCGGTGCTCATGCCCGGAGCGCTGTTGAACAGCACCGGGGTCATCGCGACGGCGGCACCGACGACGGTCGCGATGATGGCAGCGGGGTTGTATCCCTTGCGGTACCAGTAGGCACCCTTCTCGGACATCGTGAACAGGTCGTCGACGATCACCTTCTGCCTGCGCACCAGGTAGTAGTCGGCGATGAGGATACCGAACAACGGACCGATGAACGCGCCGAGGGTTTCCAGCGTGTAGTGGATGACCTCCGGGTTGTTGTACAGGTTCCACGGGGTGATGAGAATCGACCCGACCGCGGCGATCATGCCGCCCGCTCGCCAGCTGATCCGCTGGGGGCTGACGTTGGAGAAGTCGAACGCCGGCGCGATGAAGTTCGCGACGATGTTGATGCCGACGGTGGCGATCGCGAAGGTGAGCGCGCCGAGGACGATCGCGAAGGTCGAGTCGATGCGGGCGACGGTTTCGACGGGGTCGGTGATCAGTTCGCCGTAGACCGGCAGAGTAAGAGACGCGGTGATCACGACGAGCAGCGAGAACACCAGGAAGTTGAGGGGCAGTCCGAGGAGGTTCCCCTTCTTGACGGCGGCGAAGGACTTTCCGTAGCGGGAGAAGTCACCGAAGTTGAGCATCGGTCCGGAGAAGTACGAGACCACCAGCGCGATCGCGCCGAGCATGACAGGTACCGACGACCAGCCGGTATGGGTGACGTCACCGAGGGTCAGGTCGATCGCACCCCACCCGGCCTGGGAGATCAGGTAACCGCAGAGCAGGAACATCACGACATAGACTGCGGGACCGCAGAAGTCGATGAACCGCCGAATCGATTCCATTCCCCGCCAGAACACGCAGGCCTGTACCACCCACAGCGTGAGGAAACTGGCCCAGCCGAGTGCGGACAGCCCGGCGAAACCGTAGTCCTCGACGACCGCGTACGGCGCGAGTGCCGGGAAGAGTTTGATCAGCACCACGTCCAGCGCGGCGGACGCGAGGAACGTCTGGATCCCGTACCAGGCCACGGCGATCACGCCCCGGATGATGGCGGGGATGTTCGCACCCAGCACTCCGAATACGCTTCGGCAGATGACCGGATAGGGAACCCCGGTGACCTGACTGGGTTTCGCGACGAGGTTGCAGAAGAAGTAGACGATGGTGATGCCCACCAGCAGCGCGACCAGCACCTGCCAACTCGCCAAGCCGAGTGCGAACAGGCTTCCGGCCGTGACGTATCCACCGACACTGTGCACGTCGGACATCCAGAACGCGAAGATGTTGTACGAACCCCACCGCTGATTCTTCAGGGGGGCCAGATCGTCGTTGGTGAGCCGCGGATCGTAGGCCGCGGCGGCCCGACCCGGTACGGGCGTTCCGTCCTGCGGTGTCATCACTTCGGTCATGGGTGCTCCTGTGCGGTGGGGGATTTCGATGCACCGACGCTAACCGCGTGACATTGCCGCAGGATTACCCGAACTGTATATCTTCCGGGCTGAGCAACCCGGCGCCTGCGGGGAGCGTCGAGATCGCCGCGTCGAGGCGGCGGTTGTGGTGTTCGTACGCCGCGAGCAACTTTTCGGTGTCACGCTCGAGGAACGCGTCGAGCATGGCTTTGTGTTCGTGGTGCAGTTCGGCGCGTTCGGCGTCGCTCACGTGGACCATCGGCTGGACCGGCTCGGTGATGTTCCACGCGTATTCGAGCATGTGCAGTAGCCGGTGCATCCGGGACGGACGCGCCAACGTCATGTGGAAGATCCGGCTCTCGCTGTGATAAGTATGCGAATCATGTTCTCGGACGGCATATTCGAGGATCTCGTGGGAACGCTCGGCGAGCCGGTCGTCCTCGGGAGTGGCGTTGTGAACCGCCGCCGCGAGAGACGCCGACTCGAGTGTTTCCCGGACGAGGTACAACTCGCGCAGTTCGGCAGCGGTCAGCTGGGCCACGGTGTAGCCGTAGTTCTGCCGATGGGTGACGAGTCCTTCCCCGATCAGCGTCTTGAGAGCCTCGCGGACGGGGATCCGACTGACGCCGAAGAGTTCCGCGACGTCACCCACCGGTATCGGGGTGCCCGGCGGCGCTGCCCCGGACAGGAACACCCGCCTGAGTTCCTCGAGGATGGCGTCCTGGGGTCGTCCGGGTACGTCCACGCGGAGCGGGTCGAGAAGCACCGATCTGCGACGTGGGGCCACGGCGGTGGCTCCTTTCTTCCCGCGAACACGACGAACGGCGTGACGGTAGGCCCGCAACGTGTCGGCTGTGTCTCACCCGTGTGACGACACCGTGTCGGACGGTCCCGGCCGTTGCTGCGCGTTGCCCTGCCGGTTCGCCGCTGCACGGGTGGTCGTGGTCGGCTGCGCGGTGCGGGTCGGCGCTGCGGTGGGAGTGGCCGGTCTCTCGTCCTTCCTCTCGTCCTCGTCACGGGATTCGTCCGCCGGCCTCGTCCGCCTGGGGTAGCGCGTCGTCGTTTCCTGGGTGCTGGTCGTGGTGGGCGCAGCCGTCGACGTGGACAGCGGCGTGGTGGTGAGGGAGGACGCCGGCGGGAAGTAGTCGACGGTTGTTTCGGCGACCGGCACCGCCGGTTCGGGAACCGGTTCGGTGGTCGTCGTGACGGGTGTGGTGGTCTCACTCGTGGGAGCGACCGTGACGACGGCAGCGGGTGACGGCGGGCGATCCATCGGGCGCGACGTCTGGGA
>JAEZDV010000137.1 GCA_023417985.1 Actinomycetes bacterium
CTGCTGTTCGGTGCGCCGATCGTCCCGGCCGGGGCGATCACGGCCCCTCCGGCCCGCGACGTCGTCGTCGAACTCGACACGTCCGGACCGCGACCCGAACCGGCGGGCCGGCGACCGCTGCGCTACCAGATCGACTGCTCGACAGACGATTTGAGCCACGTCCTGGAGTTCACCGCCCCCGCACCGCTGATCGTGTACGTCGACGGACCCGACGAATCGCTCGCCGATACCGCACGTGCGCTCACCGAGGCCGGGCACATTCCGGGCCTGCCGTCGGGCCACGGGCGGGATGCGGTCTCGGACTTCCTCGCCGTCCTCGCCCACGCCGACACCGGCTATGTCGCCCGCGCGACCGGTACCGCCGAGGTGGTGGCGCTGCTGTGCGCGACCGCGGCATCCCTGAGCGGATTCGACATCCGGGACGCTCTCGCCTCGCCCGACATCTCCCGGCTGCAACGGCTGATCCCGGAGGCGGCGGCCGCGCTTCGGGAGATCCTCCTGGCGGTCGAGGTCGACGATCCCGGCCGGGTCGGACGTGAACTCGCGGAGCTGGGATTGTCGCCGGCCTGAGCGGGGGTGTCACCCGACACTGCGGTGCGCGAACGCGAGGTGCGTAACCTCATAGGCGTGCCACGCATCGCCTATTTCGGTCCGTCGGGAACGTTCACGGAGATGGCCCTCGCCCGTTTCGAGAACCTCGGCGCCTTCGACGCGCCCGTCGAGCGGGTCGCGGCAGCCAGCCCTCCCGCCGCCCTGGAGCTGCTGCGCAACGGCGATGTCGACGGTGCGGTCGTGCCGATCGAGAGTTCGGTGGAGGGCTCTGTCCCCCCGACCATGGACGCGCTGTCGCTGGGTACGCGGCTCCAGATAATCGCCGAAACCGAACTCGACATCGCCTTCACGTTGGTCACCCGTCCCGGTGTCGCCGCAGCGGACGTCGCGACCATCGGCGCGTATCCCGTCGCAGCCGCCCAGGTGCGCAAGTGGATCGCCGACAATCTGCCCGCCGCGGAGATCGTCACGGCGTCGTCCAACGCCGGGGCCGCGGAGGACGTCGCATCCGGCAAGGTCGACGCGGGGGTCGCGACCGCGCTGGCCGGGGAACGGCTCGGTCTCGCTGTTCTGGCCGACGGCGTTGCCGATTTCGCCGGTGCACGCACCCGGTTCGTGCTGGTTTCCCGGCCGGGCCCGATTCCCGAGCGCACCGGATGCGACCGCACGTCGGTGATCCTGCAACTACCGAACGTCCCGGGATCGCTGGTACGGGCCATGACGGAACTGGCGACCCGCGGTATCGACCTCACCCGCATCGAATCCCGTCCGACCCGCAAGGATTACGGGACCTACTTCTTCCACCTGGACTGGGTGGGCCATATCGACGACGCACTCGTCGCGGAGGCGCTCAAGGCTCTGCACCGTTTCGCGCAGGTACGGTTCCTCGGTTCGTGGCCGGCAGTGTCAGAGCACGGGGTTCCTCCCGTCTCCGACGACGACGACGCGCAGTGGCTGAAAAGACTGCGCCGCGGAGAGGAGTAGCCGTGAGCGGCAAACTGATACTGGCCCGGCACGGACAGACGGTGGCGAACGTCGCACGTCGTCTCGATACCAAATTGCCCGGGGCGGAACTGACCGACCTCGGGGTCGAGCAGGCGCGGACTCTCGGGCGCAACCTCGTCGAGCGCGGCCCGTCTCTTCTCGTGGCGTCGCGGGCGATACGTGCGCGGCAGACCGCAGAGCAGGTCGCGCCCGCCGTCGGGCTCGAGACCGAGGTCCGCGACGGAGTCCACGAGGTGCAGGTCGGCGAGCTCGAGGACCGCAGCGACGAGGAGTCGCACCGCCTGTTCATGAAGGTCTACGAGGAATGGCACAGCGGTGACCTGCGCACCCGGGTGCCGGGCGGGGAATCCGCCCTCGACGTGCTCGATCGGTTCGTGCCGGTCGTCGAGTCGTTGCGCGCCGATCATCTCGACGCTGGGTCCGGGGATGTCGTCGTCGTCAGCCACGGAGCGGCGATCCGGCTCGTCGCGGCGTACCTCGGCAAGGTGCCGGGCGGGTTCGCGACCGGCAACCATCTGGCGAACACCGAGACCGTGGAACTCGTGCCGGTGTCCGGTGGTGGCTGGGAGTGCGTGCGATGGGGCACGTTCACCGGTCCGTTCCACGACACCCACCGCGCCGGCGCCGACGACCCGATGGGCTGAGCTGTACAGATCCGCCCGAATCCCGCTGGTCGTGCCCCCCGCTCCTTGCCTCGGGCGGCAGTGGCGTGTGGCGGTGTCGATCGTTCGCGGCCGAAACAGGCAGGTATCGTCGAGCCGTCCGGGATGAAGTAACGATCGGTAGGTTGGGTGCGGTACATGGATGGTTCCACCGACGACGCCGTCGGCCCGCTCGAGGGCCGACGTGGCGAGCCGGACGGGGAGAGCGCCCACTCCGATTGGCGGACGCTCCAACCGCTGGACCTCAGCCCGATCCTGTCGGCAGCGCTCGACGCGTTCTACGAGACGGGCTTCCACGGGACGTCGGTGCGGGAGATCGCGCGGCGCGTCGGTGTGACGGTGCCTGCGCTGTACTACCACCACGAGAACAAAGAGGGCCTGCTCATCGCGCTGCTCGAACTGTCGACCAGCGATGTGCTCTCGCGCGCGCATGCCGCCGACGCCGAGGGTGCCGGCGATCCGGTGCGCCGACTGGCGAACGTCATCGAGGCGATCGTGTTGCGGATGACGATGCGCTCGGCGCTCGCTGCGCTCGAAGGTGAAGCCCGGTATCTCAGTCCGGAGAACCGTCAGCGATACCGTGCCGTCCGCAAGGGCATCGAGAAGTTGGTGCGCGAGATCGTCGAGGAAGGCACGGCAACCGGCGATTTCGACGTCGACGACCCGGCCGAGACCACGCGAGCGCTGCTCGGCATGTGCCAATCCATCCCCCGCTGGTACCACGCGGAAGGCACGCTGAGCCCCGAGGCGGTCGCGAAGAAGTACGTGGCGATCGCTCTCAAGACGGTGGGGGCCCGGCGCGACCCGCTCTGAGGCGCCGCGTCAGCGCCGGAAGTCCGCGGTGCGCTTCTCCTGGAATGCAGTGACACCTTCGGCGAACTCGGGCCCGGCGAGCAGATCGAGCTGACCTGCACGTTCACGGCCGAACGCGCCGACGAGTTCGGTGAGCGTCGCGGCGTTGATCGCGTGCTTGGTCGACGCCAGCGCAGCCGACGGCCCGGCCGCGAGTCGCGCGAGCAGGTCGTCGACGGCGTCGTCGAACCCGTCGTCGGAATAGACATCGGCGATGAGGCCGGATGCGAGCGCTTCCGGGGCGGGGAGTCGTTCGGCGAGCATCGCCATGCGCAGGGCGCGGGCCCGGCCGATGGACGCGGCGACGAGCGCCGTGGCACCGCCGTCCGGCATCAGGCCGATCCGCGTGAATGCGAGCAGGAAGTAGGCGGATTCCTTCGCGACCGTGAGGTCGCATGCGAGCGCGAGCGACACGCCGACTCCTGCGGCGGCGCCGTTGACCGCACCGACGACCGGTCGCGGAAAGTCGCGGATGGTGGCGGTGACCCGGTTCGCGGCGTCGATGGTGTCCGGCGACGGGGGAGCGCTCACGTCTCGTCCGGAGATATCGGCGCCCGAACAGAACGCCCGTCCGGTGCCCGTGAGGACCGCGGCGCGGACGGCGGGATCCTGGGCGCTCTTCTCGAACGCCTCGGCGACGGCCGTCAGGGTGTCGGTTCTGACGGCGTTCATGCGGGCCGGCCGGTCGATCGTCACGCGCAGGATGCCGTCGTCGATCCTCGACACGACGCCAGGTGAGCCGGTGGTCATGTGGTTCTCCTCGGGTGGTCCGGTGGCCGAGCGGATAGGTCACGCGACGGGAGATCGCTGCTTCCATGCCTATCAGACGTACTTATCGTGCGCTAGCTATACAGATTCGTTGACCGAGCGCTAAGTCCGTGGTAGACCTCTGAGCGATCGATAGGTACGCGGGTGGGCGAAGGCGTCGGGCGTGCCGCGCTCCGCAGTCTCGACCGAACCTGCATCGTTTCCGATCGAAAGGAACGTCATGGCAAACGCCGTCATCGTCGACGTGGTCCGCACCGCCGTCGGCAAAGGCAAGCCCGGTGGTGCGCTGTCCGGCACTCATCCCGTCGAACTCCTCTCACACGTCCTGCGTTCGCTCGTCGAGCGCAACGATCTCGATCCCGCCCTCGTCGACGACGTCATCGGCGGGTGCGTGCAGCAGGTGGGGGAGCAGGCGCTCAACATCTCGCGGTCGGCGCTGTTGTCGGCCGGATTCCCCGACTCGGTGCCCGCCACCACCATCGACCGGCAGTGCGGATCGAGCCAGCAGGCTGCGCACTTCGCCGCACAGGGGGTCATCGCGGGTGCGTACGACATCGTCATCGCGTGCGGTGTGGAGTCGATGAGCCGTATCCCGATGGGCACGTCCTCGATCGGCCAGGACTCGTTCGGTCCCGGTGTCGCCGCGCGGTATCCCGAAGGACTTGTCAACCAAGGCATTTCGGCGGAACTCATCGCCGCGAAGTGGGGTTTCGACCGCGGCGCCGTCGACTCCTACTCCGCGCGTTCACACCAGCGCGCCGCCGCGGCAGCCGCGGCAGGCAATTTCGACCGCGAGATCGCGCCGATCACCGTGACGAACGCCGACGGCGAGAAGATCGTGCACACCGTGGACGAGACGGTCCGCGCCTCGACCACCGTCGACGGTCTCGCCGGGCTGCGTCCGTCCTTCCGCACCGACGAGTACGCCGCCCGCTTCCCCGAAGCGCAGTGGGTCATCACCCCGGGCAACTCGTCGCCGTTCACCGACGGCGCGTCGGCCGTCCTCATCATGAGCGAGGAATCCGCGAACAAGCTCGGCCTGACCCCGCGGGCACGATTCCACTCGTTCGCCGTCGCCGCCGACGACCCGCTCTACATGCTCACGGCACCCATTCCCGCGACGCACAAGGTGCTCGCCAAGTCGGGACTCTCCGTCGACGACATCGACTCGTACGAGGTGAACGAGGCATTTGCGCCCGTTCCCCTGATGTGGGCGCGGGAGTTCGGTGCCGATCAGGAGAGGCTGAACCGCTGGGGCGGCGCCATCGCACTCGGTCACGCGCTCGGATCGTCGGGCACCCGCCTGCTCACCACGCTGGTGAGCACGCTCGAAGCCACCGGCGGCCGCTACGGATTGCAGACCATGTGCGAAGGCGCGGGAATGGCGAACGCGACCGTGATCGAACGTCTCTGACCCCGACCGAAAACAGTTCGAATCCCATCCAGCGAAAGGTTCTTCATGATCGTCAACGACAGCGTCGCCGTCGTCACCGGTGGTGCCTCCGGCCTCGGCCTCGCCACCGTCAAGGCTCTGCTCGCCGACGGCGCGCAGGTCGTGATCATCGACCTGCCCTCCTCCAACGGCGAGACCATCGCCAAGGAACTCGGTGACCGGGTCCGCTTCGCCGCTGCCGACGTCACCGACGAGGCCGCGGTCACCGAGGCACTCGATCTCGCCGAATCCCTCGGCCCGCTGCGCGTCGCCGTGAACTGCGCCGGCATCGGCAACGCCGTCAAGACCGTGAGCAAGAAGGGTGCCTTCCCGCTCGACGCCTTCAAGAAGGTCGTCGACGTCAACCTCTTCGGCACGTTCAACGTGATCCGCCTCGCCGCCGAGCGGATCGCGAAGACCGAGCCGATCGACGGCGAGCGGGGCGTCATCATCAACACCGCCTCCGTCGCGGCGTTCGACGGGCAGATCGGCCAGGCCGCGTACTCGGCCTCGAAGGGTGGTGTGGTCGGCATGACCCTGCCGATCGCCCGCGACCTCGCCTCGCTCCTGATCCGCGTCGTCACCATCGCTCCCGGTCTCTTCAAGACGCCGCTGCTCGGTTCCCTGCCGGAGGAGGCCCAAGCCTCCCTCGGCCAGCAGGTCCCGCACCCCGCGCGTCTCGGTGATCCGTCCGAGTACGGCGCTCTGGCCGCGCACATCGTGTCCAACCCGATGCTCAACGGCGAGGTCATCCGTCTCGACGGTGCCATCCGCATGGCGCCGCGCTGAACCCAGCGGACGAACCCACCGGTCGCTGTGCGGCCGAGGCGACGTGACGGGAGGGTGGGGTCGATGACCGCGAAATCCGGGGCGCTCGGTTCTGCAGAACGGGCGGTACCGAACTTCGCGAGCTGGCGGGAGTTCGGGCCGCTCGAACTCGACCCCATCCTCACCCACGCGTTGGACGCGTTCAGCGAGAGCGGTTTCCACGGCACCACCGTCCGCGACCTCGCCGGCCGGGTCGGCGTCACGGTACCGGCGCTGTACTACCACTACGCGAGCAAGGAAGCCGTTCTCGTCACGCTGCTCGACGCCGCGGTCCACGATCTCCTCGGCCGCGTCACCGCCGCTGTGGTGGACGGCGGCGGTGATGTGGTCGCCCGATTCGCCAACGCGGTCGACGCGATCGTGCTCAACATGACGCACCGGGTCAAGCAGTCGGCGCTCGATTCCGAGGTGCGGCACATTTCACCCGACAACCGCCGGGCCTACGCTGCGACACGCAAACGCCTGGAAACGATCATGTGCGGCTTGGTGCGCGACGGTTCGGATGCGCGGGTGTTCGACGTCGGCGACACAGAAGAGACGGTGCGGGCACTGCTCGGCATGTGTAGGTCCGTCGCCCGCTGGTACCAGCTCGACGGCCCGCTGACGGCGGACGAGGTGGCCCGCCGCTACACCGCGATCGCACTGCGCATCGTGGGATACGACCCTGACACCCTCCGGGAGACGAACGCAGATGAAGCGCACCTTGTTCGAAGCCGATCACGAGGCGTACCGCGGGACGGTGCGTGAATTCCTCGCCCGCGAGGTCGAACCGAATTACGAACGCTGGGAGGAAGACCGGCTCATCGATCGCTCCGCGTACCGGTCGGCGGGAGCGGCAGGACTCCTGGGCCTCGGCGTTCCCGAGGAATTCGGTGGATCGGGTGTCACCGACTACCGGTTCCGCTACGTGGTGCAGGAGGAGATCGCCCGAACCAACACCACTTCGTTCGGCGCGACGCTGGCGCTCCAGGACGACATCGCGATCCCGTACGTGACGCATCTGGGGAACGAGGAGCAGAAAGCCCGGTGGCTGCCTCGCATGGCGAGCGGCGAACTGATCGGTGCGATCGCCATGACCGAGCCCGGCGCAGGCTCCGATCTCCAGGGCGTCAAGACCACCGCGGTGCGCGAGGGCGACGAGTGGATCATCAACGGCCGGAAGACGTTCATCACCAACGGTATCCATTCCGATCTGGTGATCGTGGTGTGCCGCACCGATCCCGGCGCCGGGTCGCGCGGATTCTCGCTGATCGTCGTCGAGCGGGACACTTCCGGTTTCAGCAGGGGACGCAAGCTGCACAAGGTGGGACTCGCCGCGCAGGACACGGCGGAGCTGGTGTTCGAGGATGCCCGGGTCCCGGCGGAAAACCTGCTGGGCACGGAGGGTCGCGGTTTCGTCCACCTGATGGAGAACCTGCCACTCGAGCGGATCGGTATCGCGGTCTCGGCGGTCACCGCGGCACGTGTCGCGTACGAGTGGACGGCGCGGTACGTGTTCGAGCGCAAAGCATTCGGCAAGCCGATCGGCGACCTGCAGAACACACGCTTCGCGCTCGCCGAGATGCTCACCGAAATCGAGATCACCGAATCGCATGTGGATCGATGCGTTCTCGCGCTCGATGCCGGGGAATTGACCCCGGTCGACGCGTCGAAAGCCAAGTGGTGGGCCACCGAACTGCAGAAGCGCGTCGTCGATCGGAGCGTTCAACTGCACGGTGGATACGGCTACATGATGGAGTATCCGATCGGCCGCGCCTATGTCGACGCCCGGATCCAGACCATCTACGGCGGCACGACCGAGGTCATGAAGGAGATCATCGGCCGGGACATCGCCGCCCGATTCGCGTAATCCACAGCTCGGTGTCATCCCGAGACGGGAGAGGATCTCCATGTTCGATCTGACAGGTACACGTGCGCTGGTGACCGGCGGCTCGGCCGGGCTCGGCCTCGGTATGGCGCGGGGTCTCGCGCGTGCCGGCGCCGACCTCGCGCTCTGGGGACGCGACACCGCCAAACTCGAGCGTGCGGCCGAGGAACTGCGTGGTCTCGGCGGCCGGGTAGCGATCCGCTCGGTCGACGTGTCCGACGAGCAGGCCGTCACGGACGGGGTCGCGGCGGCGGTCGACGAACTCGGTGGGCTGGACACGGTGGTCGTGAACGCGGGAATCGGTGCCGGTCTGCAGAAGTTCCACGAGTCGTCGACCGAGCAGTATCGGAAGGTCATGGGCACCAATGCCGAAGGTGCCTACTTCACCTTGCGGGAGACGTCGAAGGTGCTGGTGGATCAAGGCACCGGAGGGTCGATCATCGTGACGTCCAGTCTCGGCGCGTTGCAGGGCGCCGGACGAAACCAGGCGTACGGCGCGAGCAAGGCCGCGGTGCTCGCTCTCGCGAACGGGTGCGCCGTAGAACTCGCGCGATACGGGATCCGGGTCAACAGCGTGCTGCCGGGCTGGATCGCGACCGACATGACCGGGCCCCTGCAGCAATCGGACGTCTTCAACAGCAACGTCATTTCCCGCGTGCCGCTCGGACGTTGGGGCCGCCCGGAGGATTTCGAGGGAATCGCCGTGTATCTCGCGAGCGACGCATCTTCGTTCCAGACCGGCAGTGCCACGGTGATCGACGGCGGCTACAGCATGTTCTGATCGCGTCGATCGAACGGACGAGGCGGCGGGTCGATCAGGTTACGGTGAGGCGCATGGACGTCCGGCGCCGCGTCACCGAAGCCCGGGTGGCCCGCCTGGCCACCGCAGACGGATCCGGCGAACCCCACCTGGTCCCGATCGTGTTCGCCCTCGACGGCGAAGCGATTCACACCTGCGTCGACGACAAGCCGAAGACCACCCGGCAGCTGAGGCGACTCGCCGACATCGCAGCGAACCCGCGCGTGAGCGTACTGGTCGACCACTACAGCGACGACTGGTCGCAGCTGTGGTGGGTTCGCGTCGACGGCATCGCCACCGTCCACGACGCGGACACCGATGCGGGCGCCGCCGGCCTCGACGCGCTGGCCCGCAAGTACGTGCAGTACCGGTCGAAACGCCCACCGGGACCGGTGATCACCATCGACCGGCTGCGCTGGCGATCCTGGTCGGCGTGACACTCGCGCTGGTCCTACGATGGGCCGATGGCCGATTCCCCCGACAACTTCATCCGCGTCAGTGCGGTCGTGCTCCGCGATGCGGAGGGACAGGTGCTGACGGTACGGAAGCGCAACACCTCCCGGTTCATGCTCCCCGGGGGTAAGCCCGAACCCGGTGAGTCGGCGGCCGAGGCGGCGGTGCGCGAGTGCGCGGAAGAGGTCGGCGCCACGCTCGATCCGGCTGCGCTCCGGCCGATCGGGGTCTTCCTGGCCGATGCGGCCAACGAGCCCGGCTGGAAGATCGAGGGGACGGTGTTCGAGCATCCGTTCGTCGGCGTCGCGGGTATCGCGTCGGAGATCGAGGAAATGCGGTGGCTGGACCCGTCGTGCCTGCCGCTGCCCGGCGATCTCGCTCCGCTGCTCGAGCACTTCGTCCTCCCGGCGATCGCGCCCTGACGGTTTCTCGGACAGCGGAAGTCGCATTCCCGGATCGGTATTGCGCGGTTCTCGACATTCGGGAAATGTGGGCTGGGTAACCGCATGCACCACGCTCGTACGGAAGGACTCTTCATGGCGCTCACCGCTCTGCTCGAACTCGAATTCAAGGCCGATGCGCTCGACGACGCGAAGACGGTCATGGACCGCGTGCTCGGCGAGACCCGCGCGTTCGACGGGTGCGACGGCATCGAAATTCTGGTGGACCGGACCAACGAGGCGCACTGGGTCGTCGTCGAGAAGTGGCGTTCGGCCGAGCACGACGCCGCCTACCGCAAGTTCCGGGCGGGCGAGGGTGCCATCACCGATCTCGGTCCTTTGCTCGCGGGAGCGCCGAAGCTCACGCAGTTCACGACTCTCTGACAGATCCCGGGCAACGAGAACAGCGTGGGACC
>JAEZDV010000158.1 GCA_023417985.1 Actinomycetes bacterium
AAACCGGGCCGGGCTGAAACAGGGCAAGAACGGTCGAGCGGTACCGCGGGGTGGACGTCATCATTGGTCCATGTCCACACCCCGGCGCGATCGGTTGCGGGAACTCCTCGATGCGGTGCTCGACGAGAACAACGCCGACCTCGAGCAGATGGCGCAGGGTGCGTACGCGTCACCCTGGCATTTCACCCGCCAATTCGGCCTCGCCACCGGTGAACCCCCGGTCGCGTTGCGCCGGAGAGTGATGCTCGAACGCGCGGCATGGCAACTGAGCAATGGTACGAGGGTCACGGATGCGGCCTTCGACGCCGGCTACAACAGCGTCGAAGGCTTCGGGCGCGCGTTCGCGCGGGCGTACGGGTATCCGCCCGGTGCAACCGCGCGAACCGAACAGGAGGGACACCGCCGGACGCACTGGTTGCCGGCGCCCAACGGAGTGCATTTCCATCCGCCCATGAATCTCTGGGTCGAGGACGGGACGCCGCCCGTCACCGGAGCTCGATCCGCGTCGGAGGTCGTCGCCCGCCTCGTGCATCACGACCTCGACGACACGCGTGCGCTGCTCCACCTCGTCCGCGATCTGGATGACGAGGAGTACGAACGTATCCGGTTCCCCGGACTCGTGGTGCTCGAATGGGACGGCCCGGAGGAATCGATCGGGCAGGTTCTCGCGAATCTGGTGTGGACCAAGGAGATATGGCTTTCGTCGATGGCGGGAGCGGATCAGCCGATTCGAGGTGGGCACGACCGGGAGGCACTGATGACCCGGTTCGGCGAGGTCGCACCGCGTTGGGCCGACGCCGTCCGCGACATCGATCGGCGCGGCGCCTGGGGAGACCGGTTGATCGACGCGCTGTGCGATCCCCCGGAGAGTTTCGTACTCGGCGGCGTGATCTCCCATGTCGTCACATTTTCGGCGCATCGACGGCAACTCCTACGGCACATGCTCCGGGCTGCCGGCCGCACCGTCGACCACGGGGATCCTCTCGAATGGCCGATCCCTCTTCGCCCGTAACCGCACCCGAAAGGACTGCCCGATGACACGCATGACCTATTTCACCGCCAGCACACTCGACGGTTTCCTCGCGACACCCGACGATTCACTCGACTGGCTTCTCACCCGGGAGACCGACGACGGGGGCCCGGCGGGATACGGGGAGTTCATCCGGGGCATCGGGGCGATGGTGATGGGCGCGTCCACCTACCGCTGGGTGCTGGACCATGAGGGAATCGACAAGTGGGAGTACGACATTCCATGCTGGGTCTTCACCCATCGCGACGACCTTCCGACGGCGAGCGGACCGAGCGGACCGGGCGACATCCGTTTCACACAGAACGACGTGCGTGAGGTGTTCGCCGAGATGGCCGAGGTGGCGGAAGGGCGGGACCTGTGGATGGTGGGTGGCGGTGGACTCGCCGGCGAGTTCGCCGAACACGGTCTTCTGCACGAGGTGATCGTGTCCTTCGCGCCGGTGACGATCGGGGCGGGAAAACCTTTGCTGCCCAGTCACGTCGAGATGCGGTTGCGGGATGTCGGTCGCAACGGAGAGTTCGCCGTCCTTCGCTACGACGTCTTACCCGGCGGGCGGTGACGTGTTGCCCGGCGGGCGGTGACGTGTTGCCCGGCGGGCGGGTGACCTTTGCCCGGCGGTGAAGATCCACGGCGCAGCGCCGGGCCCGTTGTTCAGGGGGCGTCGAAGGGGCTGTGAGCCCGGGAGTGGATACGGAACCACCACGGGTACAACCCCCACGCGAGAGCGAACAGCCCCGTGGTCACCGCTCCGACGACGAGCGCGACCGTGGCGCCGAGCATGATCCCCACTACCAGGACGACCGCGCCGATGAGGGCGATGCCGAGGAAGACGATGCCGGCGAGTGTGAATCGGTGTGCGGTCGCGACGAGTCGCGGGAGTTGGCCACGCCGGAAGAGGAGACGATGCATGACGACGGGCGCGACGAGAAAGACGGTCGCGCAGACCGAGCCGAGCAACGTCACCAGGTAGACGCCGCGCTGGTAGGTGGACAACTCCTCGAATCGTTCCTGGAACGGGAGCGTGAGCAGGAATCCGGTCAGGACCTGAACGCCCGTCTGCACGACCCGGAGTTCCTGGAGCAGGCTCGACCAGTTCCGGTCCAGACCTTCGAGCGGCGTCTCGTGGCGACCACCCCAATTGCCCGACGTGTCGTCGTCGGGATCCTCACCGGAGCCGGACGAGCCACGACCGGTGTCGCCCGGGGTGCTCACGGCACGACCCGGGAGGTCGCCGGGTGCAGGCAATACATACATCCGTATGGTGCCACCTTGTGACGGAGCTCACCCGCGGGTACCGTCGGCGGCAACGGAAGACGCCCCTCGCCGGGAAGGAGACCTGCCGTGAAGCTCAACCTCTTCGTCGCCTGGGTCGGATACGGACTGGTTCTGGTCGCCATACTGATGATCGCTTTGGCGCTGGTCGCGGCGGGAACCGGACACGAAGCGGGAGCACTGGCCAGTGCCGTCGCCGTGTTCGTGGCTCTGGCGCTGGCCGTCGGCATGATCGCCGGGACCATCCGCCGGGACCACAGGAAACACCTCGACACGCCACACATCTTCTGACCGACGACAGCTCGCGGGAGCCGCTCAGGCTTCCGCGAGTCGCCGTTTCTCCACTTCGATGTCGAATGTCGGGGCGGGCCAGTCCAGATCGAGCCCCTCGAACGCGTCGATGAGCAACTCGGTGACCGCGATGCGGCTGTACCACTTGCGGTCGCACGGAATGACGTACCACGGCGCGTTCTCGGTGTTCGTCTTGTCGATCATGTCCTGGTAGGCATCCTGGTACTGCGGCCACAGCGCACGCTCGGACACGTCCGTCGGATCGTACTTCCAGTACTTGTCGCGGCGCTCGAGCCGCTCGGCGAGCCGCTTCTTCTGTTCGTCGAGCGAGACGAACATCGCGACCTTCACAACGGTGGTTCCCGCCGCGAGGATTTCGCGCTCGAACTGGTTGATCTCGTCGTACCGCCTGCGCCAGACGTTCTCGGGGACGAGGGACCGCACGCGGGCGACGAGCACGTCTTCGTAATGAGACCGGTCGAAGACGCCGAGCTGGCCCCCGCGGGGGAGGGCTTTGACGATGCGCCACAGGAAGTGGTGGCGCTTCTCCTCGTCGGTGGGGACTCCGAAGGCGGTGTGATCGACTCCCTGCGGATCGACGTGACCGATCACGTGACGCACCATCCCGCCCTTGCCGGCGGTGTCCATGCCCTGGAGGATCAGCAACACCGATCTGGAGTCGCCGGTCCGGCCGTTGGCGAACAGCTTCCCCTGCAGGTCGGACAGGACGGCACCGCGCTCCTCGAGCAGTCGTTCCGCGAGAGCCTTGTCGCCGTCGAAACCCGGCGTGCTGTTGGTGTCGAGCTTCGCGACCCGGGTATCGGGGCCCGCCCGCAGCGCCTCGACAACCGGAGTGTGCCAGGGCGCTTCGTTTTTCGATCCCATGCGACGAGCCTGCCACACGGGAACCGATCAAGCGGGATGCTCTCCGTACGGGGGCCGGGAGATTCCGTCGACCATGTGGCTGCCCCACAGGTCGGTTTCGGTGATGCGCGCGAGGGCGGGTTCGTCGGATCCGGGCACCGCGATGGTCACCTCGGTGCCGGGAGAGAGGTCGATGCCGGGTGGCAGCGAGCCGGAGAGATTCCGTAGCCGGCCGCGCCACACGTGGCGGCCGCGCAGGGGGTCGAACCGGCCGGACAGTTGCACGTCGACGGTTGCGTGCTCGTCGCGCACGGTGATGTCGGCGGGGCCGCGGTAGCCCGCGTCGTGGGCGGGGTGGTCGGAGTCGAGCTCGGGCATATCCGGACTATACGTGCAACTGTCGGTAACAGTAAAGGCCTCTACCGGTTAGAGGGGATGCCTTGCCGGGTCACTCGGGCAGCAACGGATGCGGCTGGGACTTGAACCTTTTCGGAGATCCGGCGACGGCGGCGATACCCGTGATGCCGCCCCACACCATCATCGTGAGGTAGTCGATGAGGTCCTCGGCGGTCATCGATTTGTTCGAGATCCACCAGTGGGTGGCGAGCTGGATCGAACCGACGATGCCGTACGCCCAGGGCACCGACCCGCCCGAGTCCATCTCCAGCAGGCGAAGCCGTTCCCCCAGAACCGTTGCGACCAGTTCGGCGATCATCCGTTCGGAGTCCGCGACGACGTCCCGGCTCGCCGACGAACTGTTGGACATCACGTACAGATACACTTCCGGATCCGTGCCGACCGTCTCGACGTAAGCCGAGATGGCGACCCGGGTGAGTGCGTACTCGTCGAGATCCTCGGCGACCGCGGCGTAGATCCGCGGGGCGAGAATCGTCTCGACATAGCGCATCATGGTCGCGCTCGTGAGGTCGTTCTTGTCGGTGAAGTATCGGTACAACACGGTTTTGGAGACGCCGATCTCGGTCGCGATCTCGTCCATGCCGATGTCGTGCCCGCGCGCACGGATCGCGTTGATCGTGCCGTCCACGAGTTCCTCGCGCCGGGCGATCTTGTGCTCGTGCCAGCGGCGTTTGCGGCCGTCCTGCTTCGTCGGTAGGTCCTCGGGGGTGCGTGAGGGCGAAGGCGTCTGGGGCAGGTTGCTTGACACTGTGCGGCACATCCGTTCGGTCGATCGTCGGCTCAGTCTACGGTGGCAGCTTCGTGCGTACCGGGCATGCGCCGCGCTTCCGCGCCCGCATCCGGGAACTTGGGCACAATCGAGGGGTGCAGTTCATGAATATCGAGGATGACGTCAAACGCCGCGACCTCCGCCGGATGAAGGCGGTCGCAACCGGGTTCCTGATCGTGGCCGCCGTCATCTACCTGTTCTGTCGGTGGCAGGAGACGCGCGGCGCGGGCCCGTGGGTGGGTTACGTGCGCGCGGCCTCGGAAGCCGGCATGGTCGGTGCGCTCGCGGACTGGTTCGCCGTGACCGCCCTGTTCCGGCATCCCCTGGGCATCCCGGTCCCGCACACCGCGATCATCAAGAAGAAGAAGGATCAGCTCGGTTCGAGTCTGAGTTCGTTCGTCGGAACCAACTTTCTGGCGCCCGAGGTCGTCTCGACGAAGGTGGAGTCTGCCGGGATCCCGCTGCGCGTCGGGACGTGGATGGCCGAACCGGTACATGCGGAACGCGTCGCCAAGGAGACTTCGACGGTGTTGCGCGGAGTCGTCGGCATCCTCCGCGAGGATGACATCCAGCAGATCATCGACAACACGATCGTGAAGCGGATCGCGGAGCCCGAATGGGGACCCCCGCTCGGTCGTGTGCTCTCCGAACTGATCGACGAGAACCGGCACCTTCCGTTGGTCGACATGCTGGCCGAACGGGCCCACCAGTGGGCGTTGGGGAGTCAGGAGACTATCGACCGGGTCATCAGCCGGGATTCGCCGTCGTGGTCGCCGAAGTTCGTCGACCTCCTGCTGGGGGAGCGGATCCACCGTGAACTCGTCGAGTTCACGTGGAAGGTCCGATCCAACCCGGATCACGAAGTTCGGTTGGCGGTCAACAAATTCCTCGCCGACTATGCGCGCGATCTGCAGAGCGATCCGGTGACGATCGCGAAGGCCGAGAAGGTCAAAGCCGAGATCATGGGCCGCGACGAGGTGACGCAGCTCGCGGGCGCAACGTGGCGCACGGCCAAGCGGATGATCCTCGATTCCGTCGACGATCCGCACAGCACGCTGCGCACCAAGGTGGCCGAGAACGTCATGGCCTTCGGCTTGCGGTTGCGCGAAGACCGCGAGCTGAGAGCGAAGGTCGACGGGTGGTTGCTCGACGCGGTGCGTTTCGTCGCCTCGAACTATGCCGACGAGATCACGTCGGTGATCCGGGAGACCGTCGAACGGTGGGATGCCGAAGAGGCGAGCCGCAAGATCGAACTCGCGGTGGGCCGGGATCTGCAGTTCATCCGGATCAACGGCACCGTGGTGGGATCCCTCGCGGGCCTGGCCATTTACACCATTTCGGAGTTTTTGTTCGCGTGATGCCGATCACATGCTAGCAGAGTGCTTGCTATAGCTAGCACCCGTGCGTAGCGTGAGGGATGTGCCCACCGATCAAGGCCGAGACGACCCCGCATCGGGTCCTGCACACAGCGAGGACCCGAGCGACCTGTCAGGCACCGGCAGTGATGCCGGTGGCAACGGCGGACCGGGAGATATCGCGGCTCGCGTGGTGAATTCTGCTGCGCAGGACATCGGAAGCTTCATTCGGGCGCAGCGAGAAGGGGCGCAGGTCTCGCTTCGGCAGTTGTCGAAGCTCGCCGGCGTCAGCAACCCGTACCTGAGTCAGATCGAGCGTGGCTTGCGCAAACCTTCTGCGGAAGTGCTTGCGCAGATTGCAAAAGGACTCCGGTTGTCGGCGGAGGTGCTCTACGTACAGGCAGGGATTCTCGAAGACCGGCCGCAGAGCGCCTTCCGGGATGCGCTGCTCGGAGATCCCGTACTGACCGAGCGGCAGAGACAGGTTCTGTTCGACATCTACGACTCGTTCTGCCGTGAGAACCAGGCGGCTCTCACCGAGACGGCATCAGACGCCGGGAGCGACATCCGGCACCAGACAGACTTCGACGAGGAGAACTGACATGACCGATCCGAATGCAGCAATCCGTACCTCCCTGTTCGCCGCCGTCGGCGCGGGCGATGCCGTGGTGCACGCCGTGGCAGACGTCGTCGCGCAGGTTCGTGAGCGCGCAGAGAACGCACAGGGCGACGTGAACGATCGCGTCGGAACCGCACGCGACAAGCTCAGCGCGCTTCCCGCCGACCTGACGGAGACCGTGGAGTCGCTCCGTGAGCGTCTCGCGGGACTGCCCTCCGAGCTTCCCGAGGACATCGCAGAACTGCGTGAGCGGTTCACCGCCGACGAGCTGCGCAGCGTCGCCGAGGCATACCTCAAGGTGGCATCCGACCTGTACACCGCGCTCGCAGAGCGAGGCGAACAGACCATCGAGCGGCTCCGCAAGCAGCCCGCCGTGGAAGAAGGACTCGGCCGGGCCGAGGCAGCGTTCGGTGACGCCGTCGAGCTCACCGAAGAGACGCTGGGGACCGTCGCCCGGCAGACCCGTGCCGTCGGCGAGCAGGCCGCCAAGCTTGCCGGCCTTGCGGCCGGCCGGATCGCCGACACCAGTGAGGGCGTGGGCGAGGCGATCTCCGACGCCGGTGACGAGGCCGCACTGCGGATGCTCGAACTCGGAGATCAGGCGCGCGACGCCGGCTCCGAAGCGGCCGACCGCGTGGACACCGCCAAGTCCGATGTGGCCAAGGCCGCCGGCGATGTCGCCGAGTCGGTCGAGGCCACGGTGACGCCCACCCCGCCGGTCACCAAGACGCCGGAAACCAAGACGCCGGCCAAGAAGGCTCCGGCGAAGCCGGCCGCGAAGACTCCGGCCCAGGCTGCCGCCAAGGCACCCGCTCGTGCCGCCAAGGCACCCGCCAAGAAGGCTGCGCCCCGCAAGTCCAGCGGTTCCTGAGGTACCGCCCGTCACTTTCGGGCGCAGGCATTGTCGACCGGCTCCCGCGCCACTTGGCGTGGGAGCCGGTTCTCGTAGACTGGGGGAGTGACGAATGTCGATTCTCTCGCCGGTTTGATCATCCTCGTGCTGCAGGTCATCGCGATCGCGGGAGCCGGGTTCGCGCTCTTCCATGCTGTTCGCCAGCCTTCCGAGGCGTTTCCCGCAGTCGACAAGCTCACCAAGCCCGTCTGGCTCGGCATACTGGTCGCCGCGTTGCTGGTGCTGATTCTGCTCGGAGCGGTCGGATTGCTGGGCATCATCGCGGTGGTGGCGGTGTGCGTGTACCTGGTGGACGTGCGGCCGCGCGTCGAAGAGGTTCAGCGCCGCCGCTGGTAGTGACGCCGCACCGCCTTGTGCGGTCCCTGTGGGTGAGCTCGTGCCCTTGACAAGTGTGATCCAGATAATGACACTTCGGGTAACGGGTACATCATCGAGACAAGGCGGTCGGCCATGACTCTCACCCGCACGAACCGAGCACGCGACGCCCGGTCGGGCGCCGCAACGATCGACAGTGACCTCGACGTCGAGCGGCAGGACACCGCGCAACGGCTTCTCGATTCCTCCGCGCGGCTGTCGTACGACCCGGCGTTCGAGATCGACTGGGAAGCTCCCATCGCCGAGGGGCGATACGGCATGACCCCCGAATGGTGCAGCCTCTACGGCACCGAACTGTGGGAACGCATGACCGAAGATCAGCGCATCACGCTCACCAACCATGAGGCGGCAAGCATCGCCGGCACCGGCATCTGGTTCGAGATGATCCTGATGCAGATGCTCGTGCGCGACCTCTACCGCCGCGATCCGTCCACGCCGTACGTGCAGTTCGGGCTCACCGAGATCGCCGACGAATGCCGGCACTCCGTGATGTTCGCGCGGTCCGCGCAGCGATTCGGCGTGCCCTCGTACCGGCCCAAGCGCTGGATCCGGGAAACCGGACGCATCTTCAAGGCGGTCGCGAGCGGCGCCCTCGCCTACGGCGGCACCCTGTTCGCCGAAGAGATTCTCGACATGATGCAACGCGACTTCATGCGCGACGAACGGGTTCAGCCCCTCACCCGCACGGTCAGCCACATCCACGTCGTCGAAGAGTCACGGCACATCCGATACGCCCGCGAAGAGACGCGGCGGAGAGCCGGTCGTGCCGGCCGGATGCAGCGCGCGTGGGTCCGTCTCCACCTGGGGGTGAGTGCGTACTTCGTCGTCACGAGCCTTGTGAACGACCGGGTGTACGCCGCTGCCGGGCTCGACGTCGCCGAGGCGAAGGCCGCCGCGCGGAACAACACCCATTACCACGACAGGCTGCGCCTCGGGACCCGGCGCACCGTCGAGTTCCTCGACGAGGTCGGGCTCATCGGCGGACCGTCGGCTCTGCTGCTCCGCAAGGCCCACGTCCTCTGACCTCGCCGGGCACCGGCCCGCACCACGACACCACAGGAGAACCGTGAAGAAGCCGTCCCCCAAGAGGTGGCCGATCGCAGCTGGAGTGGCGCTCGCCGTCGGAGCCACGGCGGGACTGGTCGTCACACGCCGCCGGCGCGGCACCGTCGTCCGCACAGAGGACGTCGCGCCCCACGCTCTGCTTGCGCCACCCGCGCTCGAGCCCGAGGCGGTGGAGGTGCGGACCGAGGACGGTGCGCGCCTGAACGTGTTGTCCTACGGGGACCCTCAGGCACAGCCGCTGGTGTTCTGCCACGGCTGGACGTGCAACGCGGCGTACTGGACCCCGCAGATCAACGCCTTCGCGGAGAACTACCGCGTCGTGGTCTACGACCAGCGTGGGCACGGCAACAGCGAAACGGGTTCTCGCCCGCTGGGGGCGGACGTACTCGCCGACGATCTGCACGCCGTGCTCGAAGCCACGGTGCCGTCAGGGCGGAAAGCGATCCTGGCCGGCCACAGCATGGGCGGGATGAGCATCATCGCGTGGGCGGAGAAGTATCCGCACCAGGTCGACGAGCGCGTCGCCGGGGTACTGCTCGCCAGCACGGGCACCGACAACCTCGTCGCGGATTCGGCGATCGTGCCGCTACCCGCACGATTCCCGAAGATGCCGGTGCCCGTCGCTCGGCGGGTGATGGGCGCGACCGTGCCGCTGGTCGAATCGTCGGTCACCACGCGTGCGTTGCGCTACATCGCGCTCTCCCCGAACGCGACCGGACCGGAGGTCGCATTCTGCGAGAAGATCGTGCTCGGATGCCCGCCCCGCACCCGCGGCGGCTGGGGGCACGCACTCAGCGCCCTCGACCTCCGGGAAGGACTGCACAACCTGACGGTGCCGACCACCGTGCTGGTGGGTACCGCCGATCGCCTGACCCCACCCGTGCATGCCCGGCGACTCGCCCGCGAACTCGAAGAGGCGGGCAACCTCGAGCGACTCGTCGTCCTCGACGGTGTGGGCCACATGAGTTCGGTCGAGGCAATCGACCGCGTCAACGACGAGTTGCTGCATCTCGTCGGTAGGGCGGACGCGCTCGTCGGCTGACCGTACGCGGCCCCGAGGCGGCCGCCCCGGTCAGCTGAAGACGACGGTCTTGCTGTCGTGGACCAGAACGCGGTCCTCGAGATGCCAGCGCAGTCCGCGGGCGAGCACGAGCTTTTCGACGTCGCGGCCCTGGCGCACCATGTCGTTGACACTGTCGTTGTGGCTGACCCGGATCACGTCCTGCTCGATGATCGGGCCGGCGTCGAGTTCGGCCGTGACGTAGTGGCACGTCGCGCCGATCAACTTCACCCCGCGTGTGAACGCCTGGTGGTAGGGGCGGGCACCGATGAACGACGGCAGGAAGCTGTGGTGGATGTTGATGGCGCGCCCCGCCCAGTGTTCGCACAGCGACTCCGGCAGCACCTGCATGAAGCGCGCGAGAACGACCGCGTGGGGGTCGTGAGCGTCGACGAGTTTGCGGACCTGCTCGAACGCGGGGCCGCGCTCGGCGGGATCCTTCGGGAACGACACGTAGTGGAAATCGATGCCGTGACGACGCGCGACCGACTCGAGTTCGGGGTGGTTCCCGATGACCGCGCACACGTCGGCTTCGAGTTCACCGGCCGCAACGCGGCCGAGAATGTCGTGCAGACAGTGGGCTTCCTTACTGACCAGCAGCACGACACGCTTGCGCCTGCCGGTGTCCGAGAGGGTCCATTCGGTTTCCGGGCCGATCTCCGCGGCCACCGCAGCGAACTTGGTGCGTAGTTCCTCGATCGAGAACGGGATCGACGACGCGCGAACCGCCTGCCGTGTGAAGAACCAGCCGCTGTCCTGGTCGGCGTGGTACGCGGCTTCCACGATCGAGCCACCCACGTCCGCGAGGAACTTCGAGATGCGAGCGACGATCCCGGTCGAGTCCGGGCAGCCCAGGGTCAGGACGTAGCGGCGGTTGTCGGTCGAGGAAGCAAGCGTCATGGTTCCGATTGTCTCAGGTGCCCCGGAGCAGCTTCCGCGGACCGGGTCCTCCCGGTTTCACCCCGATGGTGGCGGACGCAGGACGGTCGCGGTGCCGACGAGGGTGGTCGCGTCGACGGTGTGCATGCCGCGCTCGGTGATCGTTTCGGCGAGGTCTCGTCGCATCGCCTCCGTCTGCCGGGTGTCCAGGCCGGACAACGCCATCCGCCATCCCGTACCCGACACCAGCGCCCAGCAGAGGTCCTCGGTGGCCGGGATCAGATTGGACAGTGTCCGCACCTCGACGGAATGCGTGCCCGCGGCACCGAGCCAGTCCTCGAGGGCCTCCGTGGTGTCGATCCGGCGCAGCGGCGAGCGGTCGTAATCCGGGGCGCGCCGGGCGAAACCCGGGGAGTGACGGGAAGCCACGTCGAACACCGCATCTCTCAACTCGGCCATTGCCTGCGCACGCCAGACCGTGACCCCCACCCGTCCACCGGGCCGAACCTGACCGACGAGCCTCGAGAACGCGATATCCATGTCGGGCAGGAAGAACACGCCGTAGGAGATCGCCAGCACGTCGTACCCGGCCTCGGGCACATCGGACGGTGGTTCCCAGCGCGTCACGTCGGAGCACACGAAGTCGATGTTCTTCAGAGCGCGAGCCTCTGCGACCAGACGGCCCCGCTCGAGGAGATCGTCGGATATGTCGACGCCGTGTACCCGCCCGGCCGGACCTACGGCCATCGCGGCAGGAACGGCCGACGCCCCGGCGCCGCAGCAGGCGTCGAGGACCGTGTCGCCGGGGCCGACCCCGAGCTGGAAGACGAGCGCCTGGCCCCCCGGCCCCCACAGCGTGGGCGTGAGAACTTCGAAGTCCGCGCTCGCGGCATCGAACGTGCGGGCGGTCTCGGACACAGCGCTGTCAGCAGGGGGATTCGCCCCGGTACCGTGCGGACGATTCCCGTCGGTGTTCACGACCCGGCCCCGTCGAGTTCGTAGAACGCGGACGGATAACGGAATTCGCCTGTCATCTCCGGCCGGTAGCCGGTGAGCGGGCGCGCCTGCAGGTGCGATGCCCACTCGGGCACGTCGGGCGTGATCCCGAGATCCGCGGCGGGCACGAACCCGAACCGCGGGTAGTAGTCGAGGTGGCCGAGCAACACGACGATCGACTCGTCGAGCGCGTCGGCAGCGCCGATCACAGCGTGCATCAGCGCCGAACCGATCCCGAGCCTCGCCATGTCGGGGAGCACCCCGATCGGCCCCAGCGCGAGGGCCGGATACCCGTCGAGATCGCCGCGGGTGACACACACGTGCCCGACGATGCCGCTCGTCGCGTGCTCGCACACCAGCGAGAGCGGGGGTAGCCAGTCGGGTCCGTTGCGGAGTGCATCGACGAGGCCGGGTTCGACCGGGGCGAAGCCGAGGGCGGCGGCGGCGAAGGCGCCGTGGTGGACGTCGGACACAGCACCGGAGTCCGACGGTAGTTCCCGGCGAATGATCACCCCACCGAGTCTGGCCGCACCGCGCGCGACCGGCAACCGCTTTTGCGGTGTGGGAAGCTGGCGGCATGTCCGCCACCACACTCACCCGCTCGCAGGTCGCTGCGATGATCGACCACACCCTTCTGGCACCGGAAGCGTCGTCGCAGGCGGTGCGGGCTCTCGTCGACGAGGCCCGGGAACTCGGCGTGTACGCGGTGTGCGTGTCGCCGTCGATGCTGCCGCTGCGCGCTGAAGGGCTCGTGATCGCGACCGTGGTGGGGTTCCCGTCGGGCAAGCACCACTCCCTGATCAAGGGCGCGGAAGCGCGGCTCGCGGTCGAGGAGGGGGCACGCGAGGTCGACATGGTCATCGACATCGGTGCCGCGATCGCCGGGGACTACAATGCCGTGCTCGCGGACATCCTCACCGTCCGTGAGGCGATCGGGTTCGACCCCGTGCTCAAGGTGATCATCGAATCCGCGGCACTGTCCGACGAGGCGATCGTCGAGGTGTGCCGCGCGGCCGCGAACGCCGGCGCGAATTTCGTGAAGACCTCGACGGGTTTCCACCCCGCCGGGGGCGCATCCGAGCACGCGGTGCGTCTGATGGCCGAGACAGTCGGTGGGCGGCTCGGAGTCAAGGCGAGCGGCGGCATCCGTACCGCGGACGCCGCCGTCCGCATGATCGAAGCAGGCGCGACACGCCTGGGACTCTCGGGTACCCGTGCCGTACTCGACGGTTTGCCCGCCTGACCGTTATCCGAGCACTCCGCACGACCCCTGGTTCTGCTGCTGTGCGCCGTCCGGATTCTCCGGGAGGACGTAACGCCCGCCGTCGAGAACGAGGCGGACGCCGGAGTCGGTGACCGACACCGATGTCGCCTTCATTCCGAGCGGGTACTGCTGCAGCCCGGAGGTCAGGGCCTTCACGATCCCGTCGACGAGGGAATTCGGGAGCCCGAACCCGAGCACCGAGGCGTCGACCGTCTGGACGGCCACGATCCCGTCGGTGACGGTGGGTCGCACCGTGAGTTCGGCCAAGCCGTCTCCGCCCACGACGAAGGTCAGTGTCCCGGCGTCGGGATTCGCAGTGACGTCGCTGATCAGGGCACCGACCGACTGCGCCTGCACGGTCGCGAGGATGCCGGTGGTGGGCCATTCGACCTCCGCGCTCGAACTGCCGACGGTGCCGGCGCCCTCCGCGGTGTCGCGCAGATCCACATCTCGGAGGACTGCGTGGACCTGCATCTCCTTCGCGGGCCCGAACGCGCTGTCGTCACTGTCGAGGGTGACGGACGGGATCTGCCGGTCGGCGAGTTGCAGCAGCACCGGTTTCCAGCTCAGGTCGACGTCCACGCCCGTGCCGAGTTCGCTCTCGAACGATTGCGCCAGGCAGGTGGTCGCGCGGTTGCGGACGTAGACCTCGGCGCCCACGAGGACCGCGACGAGTGTGGCGACGAGGATCACAGCGATCGTGACGAGTCGGGTGCGCTTCCTTTGCGTCATGGACGCGATTGTTCCGGACAAGTCTGAGGAAGCTATGAGCGCGCGCACATGCGATGGGCCGATTGTGTGAGATGCAACACAGGAGTTCGGTAGTCTGGGCGCCATGACAGGGTGGGCGGATTCAGAGAGCGACGCATCCGGGCAGGTCGATCCCGACAGCCTCTTGCGCAGGCTCGCCGTGACCCAGGCCGGGTACTTCACCGCCCGTCAGGCCAACGGGCACGGTATCGAGTCCGGCGGGTTCCGCGCGCGGGTCGAGTCGGGTCTGTGGATCCGGATCGACGCCGAACTCTTCCGGATGAGCGACAGTCCGCACACGAAGTTCGACGAGTTCGCGCGGTGGTGCGCCTGGTACGAAGGCGCCGCGGTGGTGTCGCACCAGAGCGCCGCCGACCTCCACGGCATGGGTCACCTGCAACCCCGCTTCCTGCACCTGTCGACGCTGGATCAGCGCACGGTGCCGAGCAATCGGCTCGCGCTGCATCACCGGACGCTCACGGACCGGGACTGCGAGACCGTCGGGTGTTTCCGGGTCACCACACCCGCGCGGACCGCCGTGGATCTCGCTGCCGGCGGGGTGTCGCAGGAAGTGCTCGACGAACTCGTCGGAGACGCGATCACTCTCGGTCGCGTCGACTCCGACGAACTGCATGCCGCGGTCGTGGGAGAACCTGCCACCGTGGCCGACCGCATCGCGCTCGCGCTGCTGTCCGCCGGCTGACCACCGCCCTCGTTCAGCGCAGATCCCCGAGTGCTGCGGTGCGTTGTTCGACCCATGATCGCATCGAGTCGACGCTCGCCTGCAGTGATTCGGCGGTGAGACCGTCCGAATTCGGTAGCGCCGCCGCCACGGCATCGAGAACTCGAAGTGCACGGCCGCTACCGTAGATCTGTTCGTGCAGTTGCCAGTAGGCGTCCTCGTACATCGCGGTGAACACCTCGGATTCGAGGAAGCGGGTCTTCAGTGCGTTGCCGATCTGCGGTGAAGCCTGCCCTGCGCCCGGCATCCCCTCGGGGCCGCCGCCTTGCATGCCCGGCCTGCCCTCAGGTCCGCTACCCGGCATGCCCTGAGAAGGTCCGCCCGGTCCGCCGGGTACCGCTGCGCCGTCGGGTGCGGTTGCCGGTGCAGTGCCGTCGCCGCCTGCCATGGCACCTTGCTCCATCTCACCGGGACCCATTGCGCCCGGCCCCACCGACACGCTGTCGTGCGGACCGAGGGTGGCATCACCCTGCATCGCCAGGTTCAGATCCCACGAGATCACCGACAGCTTCTCGGTGCCCAGGTCGTACCACAGGTAATAGTTCTGGCCCGGCCCGCTCATATCGTCTCCGTTGACGAGCAGGTTCTGAGTGGCCAGATAACGAGCGAACGAGTCGACGTCCACCCAGTCGGCCAGGTGCGTATCGAACTCCGCATCATCGGCCGAATCCAGCCATTTCAGGAAGTTGATCAGCGGCTGCAGGTTTCCGGTGCCCACGGCGTTGATCTGTTCGAACTGGTCCGCATAGGACGACTGGTCGTCGCCGACGTACTCGAACCGCGACGACGCGTCCGCCTTGTACAAGTATCCGTCCGAGTCGAACAAGGTGTTGGCGTAGGTGTCGTCGGGATGTTCGAGCACCAGCCGGGTGGCGGTTGCACTGTCGTTGACCGAGTACACGGTGTACGCATAGCGCTGGGTGGGCTGATCGGTCTCGGCGGTCAGCGACAGCGCCATCGCCTCGTTGAGCACCGGTGAGCCGGGCCGCACCGACAGTTCGGTCATGCCCTGATAGGCCCGTCCGTCGGCGTTCTCATCGAAGCTGATCAGCAGTGGCAGCGACGTCGGATCCTTCGGATCCGCCCGAGACATCCCCTCGCCCGTACCGGGTGGGCCCTGCGCCGGATCCAATCCCTCGGGCAGCTCGATACCGTCCGGGGCCATCTCGGCGAAGTCGATACCTCGGACCCCCATGAGCGTGGAATTTCCTTTCAACCGGACAGAGGCGTCCTCGATGCGGGTGCCGTCGATGATCACATCGGCGTTCACCCATTCCTTGTCCCCGGACTTCTGGAAGGTGGAGATCATGTCGTTGTACTCGGCATCGCTGATCTCGATCGACAGCTCGTGCGTGAGCGTCGTATCGAACAGATCGACCGTTCCGGTGATGTTGTCGGTGATCTCCGAGGCGATGATCGACGCGTCGCCGGTGATATACGGGCGCACCCTCGTCTCACCGAACACCGATGCCACGATCGCTACGAAGGCGATGAGGGCGACCGGCAGTTTCCAGTGCTGGCGCAGCGACTTCGGTATCCGGTGCCGCAGGTGGCGCCGCGGTGGGGTGGGGGTCCTCATTACAGATCGGTCTGGTCGTATCCGGTCAGCACGGTAACCCGCTGGCCGGTGTTCACCGCGCTGAGCGCGGAGATGAGCTCGCCGGAGGAGATTCCCTTCTTCAGCTGCGCTGTGTAGTACAGCTCGCTCAACGCACCCGAGCGCACGGATTCGGTGGAGACGAGTTCGTATTCACTGCAGTGCTTGATGAGCACGTCTTCGACCATTGCCGTGTATTCCTGTGCCGGCGGTACCTGGACCTTGACGACCTGGCGGCTGACGTCGAGCTTGAACCAGTTGAACTTGTTCATCAGCAGCAACACCAGGCAGATCGCGATGGTCGCGGCGATCGCCAGCAGATAGAAGCGGGTGCCGGTGGTCATACCGATGGCCATCACCAGGAAGATGAACCCGACATCGCGGGTTTCTTTGATGGCGTTGCGGAATCGGATGACCGACAGGGCGCCGACGAGGGCGAACGCGCGGGCGATATTCGAGCCGACAACCAGCATGATCAGGGCGATGATCATGCCGCACAGCACGAGGGTCTGCACGTAGGACTGGCTGTAGGAGACGTTCTTGTGGGTGTAGCGGTAGACCCAGGCGATCACGCTCGAGAGCACGAACGACAACGCGAGCGAGACCACGATGTCGAACGCGGTGAACGTACCGCTGAGGTCTTGGAAATCGAAATTCATGACGATCCTGTTTCGGAAAGAGGAATGAAGCGATCACCACCGCACGGTTGTCGGCGGCGATCGGGAAGCCCGGCATCGTCGCCGGGCGAGGGAATGCGTCTGAGGTCAGCGCATCGGGGTCGAGACGATCGGAATCGGTGCGGTCGCCGACAGATCGTCCGGGACCCGGGCGTCGAAGCCGTCCGGCAGCACCAACTCCGGTGCGCCGAGACGCGAGCGCGGTGCGAGCCCGAACGCTTCGACCGACTGGCAGTACTTCGATACGCGGATCACCGACATGTCGAGCCGGGCCGTCAGATCCGTCGTCCAGTATGGCACCCGTTCGTTGGCCTTGAGCTCGACGATGGCGAGCTTGGGCGGAATGATGAAGCGGTTCTCCGAGCCCGACGTGAAGTGGAAGTCCCGGTCGCGACCGTGCACCTTGTGATCGATCGTCACCCGCAATCCCAGGTCGGTGTCGCGCCCGACGAACGCTTCACGCAAATAGCCGGTGGTCACGATCGGCCGCAGATCCAGATTGCCGATCAAGGCGGAGACCTCGTTCACGAACGGCCTTTGCGAGTCGTCGCAGTCGATCGCCTCACGTCCGTTGAGCCATCGCTGGGCGATCCCGTAGGGCATGGCGGTGCGCCGCTTCTGCGTGACCCGATTGACCCGCTGCTTGATTTCGACCTGCACCGGGGTGTCGTCGGTGCACTCGGCAGGGTTGCCGTACAGGCGCAACCGCACCTTGCGCCTGAACTTCAGGCCTTCGATCTTCTCCCAGTAGAAACGCAGATCGGCGGTGTCGTAATACAGCGAGGTCACGGGATACCCACCCTGCGGCGAATACGGATCGGTGTTCATCCGTGCTGCGAGTTCGCGCCGCAACTCGGGCACCTTGAACTCGTCGACGAAGTACTTGATTTCGTAGCGATTGAACGCGTGCAACTTGCTCGCGGTCTGCTGATAGCCGGCAGGCTCGGCCGGGACATCCTCCGCCCGCTGCCGGTCCGGTGCCGACCGGTCACGGAATCGGTAGAACATACCCATTGCTTCCACCTTTCTCGGTCACCAGTGCTGTACACGCAACGTTCACTCCCACAGCACACACCGGACACCTCGAGGAACCTTGGAGCGTTCCTGGCAATCGGCTGCCAATCGGCAGAGCCCGCGGCGTCGAGCGCCTTCACCTGCTGTAGTCGATTCCGCCACACCGGCCGCTCACCTGGGCCGACGACTCACCGGCGGCGTGACGACGAAGACACAGCACTTATCCAGTAACTCTCGAGGAAACAGCCGGCTTCAGCGGACATACTGTTCTGCGTGACCGACTGCAGCTCCGAAGCCCGTATCCTCGTGGTCGACGACGAGCCGAGCATCGTCGAACTGCTGTCCGTGAGCCTGAAGTTCCAAGGCTTCGAGGTCGAGACCGCGCGTAACGGCATCGAAGGTCTCGACACCGCACGACGATTTCGCCCCGACGCGGTGATCCTCGACCTGATGATGCCCGGGATGGACGGGATGGGAATGTTGCGGCGGCTGCGCGCCGACGGCTGCGACGCCCCTGTGCTGTTTCTCACCGCTCGCGACGCTGTCGAGGACAAGGTCGCGGGGTTGACACTCGGTGCCGACGACTACGTCACCAAACCGTTCAGCCTCGAAGAGGTCATCGCCCGGTTGCGCACCATCCTGCGTCGCGCCGGCAAGGTGTCCGAGGCGGAACGGAGCTCGCGCATCACCTTCGCCGACCTCGAACTCGACGAAGACAGTCACGAGGTGTTCAAAGCAGGCACGCCGGTGTCGTTGTCCCCCACCGAATTCACGTTGCTGCGCTATCTGATGCTCAACGCCGGGACGGTGCTGAGCAAACCCCGCATTCTCGAACATGTGTGGAACTACGACTTCGGCGGCGAGGTCGGGGTGGTCGAGTCGTATGTTTCCTATCTCCGGCGCAAGGTCGACACCGGTGACGTTCCGCTGATTCATACCGTCCGCGGCGTGGGTTACGTGATGCGGGAACCACGCACATGAGCCGGTTGCGGGCGCTGCCGCTGCGCTGGACGTTGGTGGCGGCGCTGGTGCTGCTGTCCGGCCTCGGCCTGCTCGCATCCGGCGCCGCTGTGACCTCTGCGCTGCGCGAGTCCCTGCTCTCGCGCATCGATCACGACCTGGGCGAGGCCGCGGACTCGTGGGCTCGCCCGGTGGCATCGCTCCCGCCACCCGAATCCCCTGCCCCCAGCTCGCAGCGCCCGCCGAGTCCCTTCTATGTTCAGGTCACAGCTCCCAGCGGGGAGGTGATCCTCGTCGTCAACGACGACACGAGCGCACCGCAGGTACCCTCGACGCCTACCGGACGCCCGGTCACCGTCGACGCGGCCGACGGTGCGACCGGGCACTGGCGCATCATCACGACAGAGAACATCGACGGGGTCCGCACCACCGTAGGGGTGAGCCTGTCCGAAGTGGACGAGACCGTGCATCGCCTCGTCGTGCTGCAAGCCGGCATCGGGGCGATCGTGCTTCTCGCACTGACCGCCGCCGGTGGAGTCGTGGTGCGCACCAGCTTGCGCCCCTTGCGTGAAGTCGAACGTACAGCCATCGCCATCGCCGACGGTGACCTCAGCGAACGGGTCCCGGAACGCGATCCGCGCACCGAAATCGGCCGGCTGTCGCTGGCCATCAACGGGATGCTCGGACAGATCCAATCGGCGTTCGCCGCGACCGCTGCCTCGGAGGACTCCGCGCGCCGGTCCGAGGAGAGGATGCGCCGCTTCGTCGCCGACGCAAGCCATGAACTGCGCACCCCGCTCGCCACGATCCGCGGGTTCGCCGAGCTCCACCGTCAGGGCGCGGGTGCCGATACGGGGCTGCTTCTCGACCGTATCGAACATGAAGCCAACCGCATGGGGCTGCTCGTCGAAGACCTGCTCACGCTCGCCCGCCTCGACGCTCGACGTCCCCTCGAGCGCACGCCGGTGGACCTGCTCGCCCTCGCTGCCGACACCGTGCGCGGAGCACGCGCCGTCGCACCCGAGCGGCATATCACTCTCGAGATCATCGACGGTCCCGGGACCCCCGAAGTGGTCGGCGACGATGCCCGCCTACGGCAAGTGCTCGGCAACCTGGTCACCAACGCACTCACCCACACCCCGCCGGAAGCGCACATCACCGTCCGGGTCGGCACCGAGAACAACGACGCGGTGCTCGAAGTCGTAGACACCGGCCCTGGCCTGCATCCCGACGATCGCGAACGCGTCTTCGAACGCTTCTTCCGCGCCGACAGTTCCCGCACCCGCGCCTCCGGTGGCAGCGGACTCGGACTCTCGATCGTTGCCGCGCTGGTTGCCGCGCACGACGGGACCGTGGAAGTCGAATCGGAACCGGGTGCCGGCTCCACATTCAGGGTTCGGCTGCCGCGCCGGCCCCACTGACATCCACCGGTCGGCGTCACCACCCAAGCTCACACGGACACTCGACCGACCGGTAATACCGAACGATCACGAGGAACCTTCATACGTACGGGGGCGGTCACCTGCGATGGAGCGACGACACTCCACGGCACCGACAACACGCAGTCGCGCATACGGCGGCGCTGCGCCGGGATCGGCCATCCCTGCTCCAGTAGATGATCGAGCGTCGCGCGCCACCGAACACGGGGCCCGAACGACGCATAGGGCGCAGCCGTCGCCCAGGCCCGGTCCGCGGCCTGCAGCAACTCGTGGATGCCCTCGCCCGCGACGTTCCGGTGGATCAGCGCTTTGGGGAGACGTTCGGCGACGTCCGACGGGGTGGAGACGTGGAACGGACTCCAGGAGAGGGTGAGCGAACGCGGACCCTCCGCGTCGAGCAGCACCCACGCGCAGCGCCGGCCCAATTCGTCGCATGTGCCGTCGATGAGGAGGCCGCCGGGCGCAAGCCCCCCACGCAGTTGCGCCCAGGCCGCGTCCACTGCCTCTTCGGGGTACTGCCGCAGCACGTTGAACGCGCGGATCAGGACCGGGCGCAGGCCCGCGAGTTCGAATCCGCCCCGCGCGAACTCCACGCCGTCCCTGCCGGGGACCACGCGTTCCGGGTCGATCTCGAGGCCCACCATCCGTACGTCCGGGCGCACCGTCCGGAGACGGGCCGCCAGTTCCATCGTCGTGACCGGCATCGCGCCGTAACCCAGATCCACGACGAGCGGATCGGATGCTTCCGAGAGCGCCCGCGCGATCTCCGGATCGTGCATTGCCCAGCGGTCGCTCCGCCGCAATCGATTGATCCCGGTGGTGCCGCGAGTGACGACACCGACCGGGCGCTGTCCGCGCACCCCGGGGGCTACTGCCGACCGAGCCAGTCGTCGGTGAGCGCCGCTTCGACAGCGAACACCTCGACCAGATTGGTCAAGATCAAGTCTTCGAGCTTCCCGCCGATCAGCGGCAGGTGAACCTTCGCTTCGGAAGAAGTGAGGAGGGTGGCGCCGTCCTCGTGGCCGAACAGCGCCATCGTTCCGGTCAGGCTCCCCGGACCAGCGGGGACCGACGCTTCGTAGCGCCCCTCGGATCGCTCGCCGAACGGACCGTAGGTTTCCTTGCGGGTGATCACCATGTCCTTCTTCATCACGGCCCGGGCAGGCTCGGGAAGATTCGACCGGGGGATCACGTGGTGCAGGACGACATGGATTCCGTCGGCGGAGACGGCGAATTCTTCGACGTGGTTGTCCGAGTATTTGCGCATCTCGCGTGTGCGCGCTTCCCAGTGGCCACGGTCGGCGAGAGCCTCGTAGACCCGCTCCGGTGGATACGAGAAGCGGGCAGAGTAGTCGATACGCCGTGACATAGCAGGTCAGGGTACCTGCCGGCGCGGGCTACGAGGAAATCGAGGTCGCCGTCAGGCGGAGCGGTCGCCGCTGACCCACGACGCGGTGAACTCCTGTTCCGACGTGAACAGGCCGATGAGTTCGTCCACGATGAGTGCCTCGATCTTGGAACCGAGGAACGGAATCTTCACCTCGACCCGGCCCTCGATGACGACCATCGACTCGTTGCCGTCGCCCTGGAGCGTGAGCGTGCCCTCGACCTGTCCGGGCATCCCGTCGACCCGCGCCGAGAACCGTCCCTGCGCGCAGTCGCCGGTGAGCGGACTCCACGACTCCTCACGATGGATCACCAGGTCACCCGGCCGGATGCTCGTCACGACGCTCGGAAGGTGCTCGGCGGGAATGGCCTGCTGAGCGATCAGGTCGATGGTGCCGTCGCCCGTCTCCACCGACTCCACTGCTGCGCCCGGTCCACCGACCTCGGCCAAACGGGTGTGCCAGTACTGCGGGTCGACGAACGCAGCGTGCACCGCCGCGGGGGAGAACGAATAGGTCACAGAGTGGTCGATAGGGCTGCCCATGCGAGGCACGCTACCGTTTGCGAGTGCTCGATCCACGAATCAGGGCACGGCTCGCTGATGCGGGGGCCGTGATTTCCGAACAGGTACCGCTGTCCAGCCTGACGACTCTGCGTCTCGGCGGGCCCGCCGAGTACCTCGTCGAATGCACCTCCACGGAGGTGTTGGTGCAGGTGATCCATCTCCTCGACCAGCACGGTGTGCCCGTGCTCCTCGTCGCCGGCGGCTCCAACCTGGTGATCGGTGACGACGGCTTCGACGGCGTCGCGGTGCGCATCGCGACCGGGGGTATCTCCGTCTCCGACTCCGTCGTGCGCGCTGATGCGGGGGCAGAGTGGGACGCGGTCGTCGCGGCGGCCGTCGCCGCCGGAAGGGGCGGGCTCGAGTGCTTGTCGGGGATCCCGGGTTCCGCCGGCGCGACGCCGGTCCAGAACGTCGGTGCTTACGGCGTCGAGGTGGGGTCGCTCCTGCGTCGAGTGCATCTGCTCGACCGCCGCACGGGTGAGACCCGGTGGGTCGAGCCCGGCGACCTCGGTCTCGGCTATCGCACGAGCGTGCTCAAGCACTCCGACGACGCCGTGGTCCTCGCAATCGAACTCGACGTGCGACCCGACGGGATGAGCGCACCGCTCGGGTACCGCGAACTCTCCGCCGCCCTCGGTGCTGAGCAGGGTGAACGCAGGCCCACGGCGCTGGTCCGCGACCACGTTCTGGCGTTGCGGCGCGGCAAGGGCATGGTGCTCGATTCCGCCGACCCCGACACGTGGAGCGCCGGGTCGTTCTTCACCAACCCCGTCGTGCCCGACGACCGCCTTCCCGGAGTACTCGAGGCGATCGCCTCTCGCGTCGGCCCGGACGTTCGTATTCCGCAGTACCCGGCGGAGGGAGGCACGAAGCTCCCGGCCGCCTGGCTCATCGAACGCGCGGGCTTCGCGAAGGGTTTCCCCGGCCCGGACGCACCCGTGAGCCTGTCGACGAAACATACTCTCGCACTGACCAATCGCGGTTCGGCGACCACCGCCGACCTCGTCGCGCTCGCCCGGGAGATACGCGATCGCGTCGAGGACGTGTTCGGAGTGCGCCTGCACCCCGAACCCGTCACCGTCGGATGTGAGATCTGAGAGGCGAGGCCGTCAGCTCTGACCGGTCGTGCGGTGGAAGCGTCCGGCACTCGCCTGGTCGCGCGGCTTGACAACGATCTGGTCGAGGTTGACGTGCGAGGGACGTGATGCGACGAAGCCGATGATGTCGGCGATGTCCTGAGCCACGAGCGGGGTGATGCCCTCGTACACCTTGTCCGCGCGCTCCTGATCCCCGTCGAATCGCACGAGCGAGAATTCCGTCTCGACCGCCCCGGGTGCGATCTCCGTCAACCGGACAGGCTGTCCGAGCAACTCGCCGCGCAGCGTCCGGTGGAGTACGGCCTGTGCGTGTTTCGCGGTCGTGTACCCCGAGCCGTTGTCGTACGCCTCCAGCGCCGCGACCGACGTGATCGTCACGATGAGCCCGTCCCCGGAGGTGATGAGCTTCGGGAGGAGCGCCTTGGTGATCCGCAGGGTGCCGAGGACGTTCGTCTCCCACATCCACCGCCAGTCGTCCTCGACGGCCTCGGCGACCGTCGCGAGTCCCTTCGCGCCGCCGGCGTTGTTGATCAGCACGTCGACGCGGGGGATGACGGTGGTGAACGCGTCCACGGAGTCTTCGTCGGTGACGTCCAGTTCGAGGGCAGTGCCGCCGATTTCGTCGGCGAGGCGCTCGAGTCGGTCGAGTCGCCTCGCTCCGACCACCACGTGGAATCCTTGGGCGGCGAGCGTGCGTGCGGTGGCCTCGCCGATGCCGGACGATGCTCCGGTGACGACGGCGATGCGGGATTCGGGAGAGATGGTCATGGTGCGATCGTAATGTCGTGCACGCCGTCCGGTCGCTCGACGGGGGTTCGGGTGAACGACGTGGCGGAACCGGCGTACTTCAACCACTGGGCCGAGCCGGAGTCCTTCCATCGGTCACCCCTACCCGCGCCCGACCTGCGAAGACGGCGGGTCGGCGCTAACGTAGGCGCCCATGACGACCACACGGGGGCGTTACAGCTCGGGGGAGCAGACCCGTATCCGGCTCGTGGAAGCCGCCGAACGCCTTTTTGCGCGCCGGGGCTACGACGGCGTCACTCTCGCGGACATCCGCAAGGCCGCCGGCCAGTACAACTCGTCCGTTATCGGGTACTACTTCGGCACGAAGGAAGGGTTGTTGCTGGCGGTGTTCACCCATCGCATTCCCACGCTGGATTCGGAGCGCACCGCGCTGCTCGCGGAACTCTCTGCGACGAACGGCCGACTGTCGACGCGGGATGCGTTGTGGGCGATCGTGAAACCACTTGCCGGCACCATCGGGCGAAACAATCACTTCGTCGCACTGCTCGACCGGTTGATGCGCAGCGACAGGTTCTCGTCGCACCTACCCCAGGCGCACCCGGCGGCCGGGAAGACCGGAAGGGACGCGGACCGCGCGTTACGCGCCTCGATCGGGCACCTACCGGACGACATAGGGAACGAGCGTCTGGATCTGGTGTACGCCAGCATCCTCGGACGTCTCGCGCATTACGACCGGCGTGGGCTGCCGCCGAAACGCACCGAGCTGACGGCCCTCGTCGACGCGTGGGAGGCGTTGCTCCGCGCACCGGTTTCCGCCGAAACCCACGACGCCCGGCGGGCGTCGTGAACGAGCATCTGTCCCTGCAACTGGACACCCGTGCGTTCTGGTTATAAGTTCGGTCCCATGTCGGTCGGCCTCACCTCCGCTCCGCGAGTCACGTATGTGACCGCGGCGTTGGGATCACGGCTGCCTCTGGCGCGCGAACTCTGTTGTCGCTGCTGCGGAAAATAACTTCGCACCGATCTGATCCGTTTCGCACGGGTCCTCTCACCCGGCTGTCCACTCGCCGTCGGTATTCGGTGCGTCCACCTCGCTCTTTTGCCCCATCCCGGAGGCCGATCGTGCCCGGGACCAGCAGCAAGGAACAGCCGTGACAGCTCCCACCCTCTCCTCGTCCGCACATCTCTCGCCCCGTCCCTCCGCACCGCGAGGCGTCTCGCGGCCTGCTGCGCCGGCCCGTGGCCGGAACGCGCCCCGCACGTCGTCGTCGCAGGTCAGGATTGTTCCGCCGGACTTCCGGATCGCAGACGGCACCGGCGCCTCGGTCTTTCGGGTCGTCGCGAATCGGGGACCGATCTCTCGTGACGTGATCGCGAAGATCACCGGCGCGAGCATCGCCACCGTCAACCGGCAGGTCACGGCGCTTCTCTCCGCCGGCCTTCTCCGCGAACGCGCCGACCTCACCGAATCCGGTGCGATCGGCCGCCCGAGGGTGCCGGTGGAAATCGATCACGAGCGGTACCTCACCGTCGGAATCCACATCGGTGCCGTGACCACCGGCATCGTCGTGAGTGATCTGCGTGGCCGCATCATCGGCGCCGTCGAGGTACCCACGCCGACCGGTGATCAGACCATCGCGCTGGCCTCGATCACCGCCAGCGCCAGGGCTTTTGCCGCTCGCTGGCATCGCCGTACCCCGTTGTGGGTCGGAGTCGCCTTGGGTGGGCGCGTCGATTCGGCCACCGGAGTCGCCGACCATCCCCGGCTGGGGTGGTCCGGTGCACGCGTGGGCGCTGTCGTCGGTAGCGGTTTCGGTCTGCCGATCTCCGTCTCCGCGCACGTGGAGGCGATGGCGGCGTCCGAACTCCTCCTGACCCCCGACCGCGACGCCGATCCCAAGGGCACGGGGCTGTACTTCTACGCACGTGAGACGGTCGGCGTCGCCCTCACATTCGACGGAAAGGTGCACACCCCGTCCGGCGGGCCCGGGTCGATATCCCACCTGCCCACCGGATCGTCCGCCGCATGCACCTGCGGGACAGTCGGATGCCTCGAGGCGACGGTCAGCGACCGGGCGGTGGCCCTGCGTGCGCGCGCCGACGGGATCCTCGGCGACAGCGACGAAACGACCGTGCAATCCGTCTATCGTCTCGCTCGGGCCGGATCCGCACCCGCTCACGACCTGCTCGTCGAGCGAGCCACCGTGCTGGGCCGCACCGTCGGGATGCTCCGGGACCTGTTCAACCCGGACCGCGTCATTCTCGGCGGTCAGGCGTTCACCGAGTACCCGGCCGCCGTGCCGCACGTCGCGAACGCCTTCGCCCGGTCGTCGACCCTGCCCCGCAAGGACATTCGCATCACCGGGTTCGGAAACCGGGTCCAGGCGCACGCGGCCGGTGTGGTGTCGCTGAGTGCGCTGTACTCCGATCCGCTCGCCGCGATGCGACGGGCAGCGGGGTAAGCGCACCGGCGCGCCGGTCCGGTCAGACCAGGGGAGGTCCGTCCGTGGCCGCGGCGTCCGCTCCCCTCCGGTCGAGCTCGGCCCGGGCGCGGTCGAGACCCCCGTGTTCGAGTGCGGCAAGCCGGGATTCACCGGACCACACGATCTTTCCGCGCTCGCGCACCGTGACGCTCATCGATCCCGCGAGATGTTCGATCGCCCCGGGGACGTTGCGACGCTCGGCAGGCAATGGGACCGGCAGGACATGGGCCGATCCGATGGGTGAGGTCGACTCGATCTCGATGCTCCAGCGGCGGTTCCGTCCCTGCAACGACCAGGTCTCGTCGGTGACATCGGCTCGCACCGGTGACGTCACGGGGTTACCCAAGCGCACGACGCGACCGTCCGGCAGTGCCACCACGACGGCGGTCACCTCGGTGCGCAGCGGTCCGGAATGCACCTGGCCGCCAGCGAAGGCCACACACGCCTCCGGATCGGCGAATCCCTGCGCCTGTCCCCACCACCACGACTTGGGGAAACCGCCCTTGCCCCAGTTCTTTTCGCCGTAGACCTGAGCACCGTCGAGGTCCCACTTCTCGTCACCGAGCACCGCATATCCTTCGGCGCGGGCGCCGAGAAGCCACGGATGCCAGTACTGGTTCAACGCCGGCACCGCCTGGAACACGCTCGACCCACCGAACCGGCGCCGGGGCCAGGGGCGCGTGGGAACGATCCGGACGTCGAGTCGCCCGTCCTCACCGAGGTCCATCAGGACGCGGTCGGGATCGCCGCGGAACGCCGATCCGGCTGTCGCACCCAGTTGCGTGACGTCCGCTGCCGCTTCGGGATGCGTCGTCGTACGCAGGAATCCGTTGGGGTGCCCGGCGAGGCCGAGCGTGGCCCAATGCCCGTCGTCGGAACGGTTGACTCCGCACAGTGCGATGACCACCCGCCCGGTGTCGGGCTGGGTGAACCGCCAGAAGTATCCCTCCATCGCGACACCGTGTGCGACGAGGGGATCGCCGAACGGAAGATCCGCGCCGGTCGCGCGATAGCGCTCGAGCAGCGACATGCTCTTCCCGTCGCCCGCGGATCGACGTCCTCGAATCTCCATCGGTTCTCCTTTGTCGTTGAGGTGCGCTGTCGTTGTGGCGCGCCGGACCTAGAGGGGAAGCGAACTTTCGTGGATGCCAGGCGGACTCCCACGCCGCCGGAACCATTCGATGCCGAATGCTGCCCGCAGTTGCTCGTCCGTCATACCCAGCATCGGGCCGAAATCACCGATCTGCGACTCGTGCGCGTGCATCGCCGAGCGTTTTGCGGCGATGGTCGTGGACACATCGACCGCGGTGGTGAGTTCGTTCTCCGGCAGGCCGAACGTATCGAGGTCCGGTGGATGGGCACCCTCCACCATTTCCGGGGCCGCCGCGAACAGTCGCTTCAGGTGATCGCGATTCATGGACGACTCGAAGACGGCGTCGTGACCCGTTCGTGCCTCGGCGCGGACCCCGACGCGATGTACCTGGACGTGATCCGGGTGGCCGTAACCACCGTTCGGGTCGTAGATCGTCACGACGTCGGCACCTTCCTCGTCGATCACGGCAGCGAGACGCGCGGCTGCCTCGTCGACGTCGGCGTTCGCGAACGCATCCGGAGCGTCGTTGGCCGGCGTGCCCGCCATCCCGGAATCGGCGTACCCGAAAGTCACGAGACGTGACACCCCGAGGGCGTCGGCGGAACGCTCGAGTTCGCGTTGTCTCCGCTCGGCGAGGGTCTCGCCTAGAGCGAGCAGACCGTCCGGGTGCTCGCCGCGAGCACCGTCGGTCGCGACGACGAGTACGACCCGGTGCCCGGCGTCGGCCGCCAGTCGCATGACACCGCCCGTGGTGAACACCTCGTCGTCGGGGTGCGCGTGGAAGCAGAGGAGAACGCTCATACCGTGCATGCTGGCATGGATGGCTGTTCCGTGCGGGTTACCCGGGCCGTCGAGCGACCCGGGAGGCGAGAGAGACGAGAGAAAACACACGTGTCACAAGGGCTGGGCGGCTCGTACCGCGAGTTGTTCGCCGCGCCGGGATCGGTGGCGTTCTGCGCTGCCGGATTCGTGGCGCGGTTGCCGATCGCGATGGTCGGCATCGGAATCGTCACCATGTTCTCGCAGTTGCGCGGCAACTACGGACTCGGCGGCGCGTTGTCTGCGGTGTTCGCCCTGTCGTATGCGGTTTTCACACCACTGGTGTCGCGGGCCGTCGACCGGCACGGGCAACGACGGGTACTGCCCGCTGCCGCGGTCGTCAGCGCGACGGCGATCATCGCGATGCTCGCAGGCGTGCGACTCGAGGCTCCCGTCGCGTTGCTGTTCCTGTGTGCGCTCCCCGCCGGTCTGATGCCCACGATCGGAGCGATGGTCCGCGCACGATGGACCGAGTTGTACGGCGGTACCCCCCGGCTCCGGACGGCGTTCGCGCTCGAAGCGGTGATCGACGAGGTGTGTTTCATCGTCGGCCCGGTGCTGTCGGTGGGGCTCGGCGTCGCGGTGTTCCCCGAAGCCGGCCCGTTGCTCGCCGCGATCCTGCTGCTCGTCGGCACGTTCACCCTCGCGGGCCTGCGGACGACCGAACCGCCGGTGCACCGGCACCGCTCGGACACGCCCGGCGTCAAGCTGCTCCGCCTGCCCGCGTTGCTGGCGATCATCGCGATGATGGTCGCGATCGGTGTGGTCTTCGCTGTGATCGACGTCGTTGCGGTCGCGTTCACCGCCGAGCGGGACGCGCCCGGCGCAGCGACCTACGTGATCGCGCTGTTCGCGACGGGTTCGGCCCTCAGCGGTCTGGTATTCGGATCACGGGTGACGAACTCGGCGCCGGCCCGGCAGTTGCTGATCGCGACGGCTGCATTGTCGGTGCTGCTGTGGCCGCTGCTCCTCGCCGACGTGGTGCCCGTCCTCGCCGTGCTCTACCTGGTCGCGGGTTGTGCGATCTCCCCCGCGATGATCGTCGCGACCTCCCTGACTCAGCAGATCGTGCCCGCGGGAAAGCTCACCGAATCCATCACGTGGACGGTGGCCGGCCTCGGGGTCGGAGTGGCCCTGGGATCCGCGGCGGTGGGTCAGGTGATCGATCGTGTCGGCGTCACCGCGGGGTTCGGGGTGGGCATCGTGGCCGCACTGATCGCGACGGGCTGTGCCGCGGGGATCCATCTGCGGTCCCGGATACAGTGACGCGCATGACAGTCCGCGAAGTTCTCAGCGCCGACGGCACCACCCTCGTCTACCGGGCATTCGGTCCCGAAGACGCGCAACCCCTCGTGCTCCTGCACGGCTGGGCGCAGTCCTCGAAATGCTGGGGAGAGCAAGTTCTCGAGGAGCTTGCCGAGCACTTCCGGGTGGTCGCCGTGGACCTGCGCGGTCACGGGTATTCCGCGGCACCCGAGACCGGCTACGACGACAGCAAGGCATGGGCCGCAGACGTCGAGGCAGTGTTCGCTGCGGAGGGCGTGTCCGAGCACAACCCCGCGGTTCTGCTCGGCTGGTCCTACGGCGGAGTGGTGATCTGCGATTATCTCGCCACCCACGGCTCCGGCGCGGTGAAGGGAGTGATCCTGGTCGGCGCCGTCACGAGCCTCGGCCGGGGGGAGAAGGGTGGACGGATCGGCCCGGCGATGCGCGCGGCGATCCCCGGCGCCATGTCGGAGAACCCGCGAGAAGCGGTCCGCGCGCTGGGGTCGTTCGGGGACTCGCTGACCGGTCCCGCCGAAGGGAAGGGCGTCGTCTCCCAAGCCCTGTTCGGCACGAGCCTGACCACACCGCCGCGCGTCCGCGCCGCGCTGTTCGCCCGCACGGTGAGCAACGACGAGTTGCTGACCGATCTCGACGTCCCCGTCCTCGTGATCCACGGATCCGGCGACTCGGTGGTAGACGTGTCGGCCGCGCACCACGTGGCGTCGCTGACGCCGCACGTCACGGTGTCCATCTGGGACGGTGTCGATCACGGACCGTTCGTCGAGGATCCGGACCGGTTCGTCGACGAGGTGACGCGGTTCGCGTCGTCCGTCTGACGGAAGCGCCGCTGCGGCGCCGGAGCCCGGTCGGCGAGAGGTCGCTGCTCGCCCCGATCTTCCGCAGGGCAGTATGGAGGGGTGACCTCCCAGCCCAGCCGTCCGCATCGCGTGGCCGTGATCTCGGTTCACACCTCTCCGCTGGCACAGCCCGGTACCGGGGACGCGGGTGGCATGAACGTGTACGTGCTGCAGACAGCCATCGAACTTGCCCGTCGCGGTGTCGAAGTGGAGATCTTCACCCGGGCGACCTCCTCGTCGGACCCGGCGGTTCAGCACGCTGCGCCCGGAGTTCTCGTCCGCAACATCGCCGCGGGACCGTTCGAGGGGCTCGACAAACACGACCTGCCCACCCAGCTGTGCGCGTTCGCAGCGGGTGTCCTGCGCGAGGAGGCACGTCATCCGCAGGGTTACTACGACCTGGTCCACTCCCACTACTGGCTCTCGGGCCAGGTCGGCTGGCTCGCGCGCGACCGCTGGGGCGTGCCGCTCGTCCACACCGCCCACACCCTCGCGGCCGTGAAGAACGCGTCGCTCGCCGCGCGCGACACCCCGGAGCCCGCGGCTCGCCAGATCGGCGAACAGCAGGTCGTCGCGGAGGCGGACCGGATGGTCGCGAACACCACCGACGAAGTGGCCCAGCTCGAGCGGATCTACGGTGCCGACCCGTCGCGGATCGACGTCGTAGCCCCCGGGGCCGATCTGGCGCGGTACCGTCCCGGCGACCGTGACGCTGCGCGCGCGGAACTCGGCCTCGATCCTCGCGAGACGGTGGTGACCTTCGTAGGACGGATCCAGCCGCTGAAGGCTCCCGATGTGCTCCTGCGCGCTGCTGCCCGCGCCGTCGCCGATGCTCCGGACCTGCCGCTGCGGGTACTCGTCGTCGGCGGACCGTCGGGAACCGGACTCGAGCGCCCGGACGCGTTGATCGAACTCGCGTCCGAACTGGGCATTGCACCTCGCGTCACCTTTCTGCCGCCACAACCCGCAGACCGTCTCGCCCAGGTCTATCGCGCATCGGACCTGGTGGCCGTACCGAGCTATTCGGAGTCTTTCGGACTCGTCGCCATCGAAGCGCAGGCGTGCGGCACTCCGGTGCTCGCGGCGAACGTCGGCGGGCTCGGCGTCGCGGTTCGGGACGGACGGACGGGCGTGCTCATCGACGGGCACCGCACCGACGACTGGGCTGCGGCGCTGCGGTCTCTCGTGAGCGACCCCGCACGGTTGAAGACCCTCGCGGCGGCGGCGCCGAAGCATGCCGAGGGCTTTTCCTGGGAACACACCGCAGACGGGTTGATCGACAGTTACCGGAGGGCAGGCATGAGGCGAAACCGGGCATTCGGGGCCAGTGAGCACGCACTCCGGCGGCAACGCGGACCGTGGAAGCTGCGCCGAGCCGGGGGAGTCAAGGCATGACCGAACATCTCGTCGAACGGATCGAATCCACGCTACGAGACCGGGAGATCGAGTACTCCCGCAAAGAGGGCGGACACGTCGTCGTCGACCTGCCGGGTGAGAACAAGCTCAAGACCACTGTGCTGCTCTCCGCAGGTAACCACGGTGTGCGGGTGGAAGCGTTCGTCTGCCGCAAGCCCGACGAGAACTTCGAAGACGTGTTCCGGTACCTGTTGCGCCGGAACCGGCGGCTCTACGGCGTGGCGTACACGCTCGACAAGGCGGGGGACATCTACCTCGTCGGCCGGATCGCCGAGCACGCCGTGACACCCGAGGAACTCGATGCCGTGCTCGGGCAGGTCCTCGAAGCGGCCGACTACGACTTCAACATCATCGTCGGTATCGGATTCATCTCGTCGATCGAGCGGGAGTGGGAGTGGCGGGTCTCGCGCGGTGAACCGCTGCGAAATCTGGAGCCTTTCCGACACCTCATCGAGGAACGGACCGGCGTCGCATTCGACCCCGAAACAGGTGACGGTGACCCCGGAAACGAGGTTTCGCGGGCGTAACATCCTGTCCGGTTTGCGAAGCATGCTCCGGTTGAAATTGTGACACTGCACACATAAAGCGGAGAGATCTACCTTCCCCAGCCGACTCGGTTCTTCCGGTCGAACTGGGGATTTTCCGTGTCACGGCCAGGTTCTGTGTACGGGTGTGCAAGAAAACTTCGCCGTGACCGCTCCGTAATGAGCGCCTACCGTCGTTGTAGGCCCGAAATGAACGGGCGTTATCAACCGGCCCCGCCGCGCCGCCATCTCTGCCCCGCGGGTTGTTCGGAATCACAAGAAGTCAGGGCAGAGCGAGATCTGCGATCACCGAATCGGAACACGTCGATCGGATCGCCAGGCGCAAAGCCGTCTCGTACGCAGCAGGAGAGGATTCACCCCACATGGCCAAGTTCGACATCAAGCGCACCCTCGGCACCGTCGCTGCCACCGCAGCCCTCGTTGCCACCCCCTTCGCTCTGGGGACCGGCACTGCGAACGCAGCGTCCGGCAACTGGGACGCGGTCGCTCAATGCGAGAGCGGCGGCAACTGGGCTACCAACACCGGCAACGGCTACTACGGTGGCCTGCAGTTCTCGCAGAGCACCTGGGAGGCCTACGGCGGTACCGGCTACGCGCACAACGCGTCCCGTGAGGAGCAGATCCGCATCGCCGAGAACGTGCTGGCCGGTCAGGGCCCGGGCGCGTGGCCGGTCTGCGGTCAGCACCTCTGATCCTTCGGTCGAGAGTCCGGCCTTCGGTCGACTGGAGCCCTGTGCGCGACATCGTTCGCGCACAGGGCTTTTCGGCTTTCGAGGCTGTCTCCTGCCTCTCGTACGGGTTGCGAGGATCGTGTTGTGATCGGCCTCACAATCTTGCGGTATCGTTGCGCGCGACCCACGGCACGCGTGCCGACGCAGCACGGAGGAGAAAACATGAGTTTCCGCAGCCCTTTTCCCGACGTCGATATTCCCGCGCTGAGTGTGTACGACTTCCTGTTCGGTTCGATCGACGAAGCGGACCTCGACAGGCCGGCGCTGATCGACGGTCCGACCGGGGCTGTGACGGACTATCGCACGCTCATCGCGCAGGTGGACGGGGTCGCCGGAGCGCTTGCGGCACGGGGGATCGGTGTCGGTGATGTCGTCGGCCTGCTCTCGCCCAATGTTCCTGCGTTTGCCGCGGTGTTCCACGGCATCCTGCGGTCGGGTGCCACTGCCACGACGATCAACGCGCTCTACACCGCCGCAGATATCGTCAAGCAACTCGAAGACTCGGGTGCCAAGGCCCTCCTGACGGTCTCGCCGTTGCTCCCGCAGGCGGCGGAAGCTGCAGAGGCGGTGGGGATCCCCGCCGACCTGCTCATCGTGCTCGACGGAGCCGAAGGGCATCCGTCGCTTCGGGACCTGCTCGCAGAGCGCGCACCCGCTCCCGAGGTGAGCTTCGACGCGGCGACACACCTTGCGGTGCTGCCGTATTCGTCGGGTACCACGGGCCGCCCCAAGGGCGTCATGCTGACGCACCGCAACCTCGTCGCCAATGTGTGCCAGATCAACCCGCGGATGGGAATCGGGCACGACGATCGCGTGTTGGCATTGTTGCCGTTCTTCCACATCTACGGCATGACCGTGCTGCTCAACGCAGCTTTGTCGAATCGCGCGACTCTGGTGACGATGCCGAAATTCGACCTCGTCGAGTTTCTCTCCCTCATCTCCGAACGCAAGTGCACGTACATCTTCATCGCTCCGCCGGTTGCGGTCGCGCTCGCGAAGCACCCGCTCGTCGACCAGTACGACCTCTCGAGCATTCACACCGTGTTCTCGGGGGCGGCACCGCTCGACAAGGCGCTGGGCGGTGCGGTCGCCGCGCGCCTCGGCTGCAATGTGCGCCAGGGCTACGGAATGTCCGAAATGAGTCCGGTATCCCATGCGATTCCGTTCTCCGACAACGACACACCGCTGGATTCGGTCGGGTTCACGGTGCCGAACATGGAATGCAAGATCGTGGATCCGGCGACCGGGGAAGAGGTCGACCCTCCCACCGGTGACGGAGTCTCCGCGGCTGGCGAACTGTGGTGCAAGGGTCCGAACATCATGGCGGGATACCTCGGAAACGACCGAGCGACGGCAGAGACGCTCGACGCCGACGGTTACCTGCACACCGGGGACATCGCCACTGTGGATGCGCACGGCGTGGTCCGGATCGTCGACCGGTTGAAGGAACTGATCAAGTACAAGGGTTATCAGGTGCCGCCCGCGGAACTCGAGGCATTGTTGCTTTCCCATCCGCAGATCGCAGATGCCGCGGTGATCGGCGTCCTCGACGACGACGGTGAAGAAGTCCCGAAGGCATTCGTTGTGCAACAGCCGGATTCGTCGCTGACCGAGGACGAGGTGATCGACTTCGTCGCCGAACGGGTCTCCCCGTACAAGAAGGTCCGGCGCGTGCAGTTCATCGACGTCGTGCCGAAGTCGGCCGCAGGCAAGATTCTCCGCAAGGATCTGCGGGCACCTACCGCGTAGGCGCCGGGTATCGATCCCGGGTGTCCGAACCGGTCCGGCCGCGGGGACGCTCGCGGCCGGACCTGTATGCGGGACCGGCCCAGCGGAATCAGCCCGCCAGGACGTGTGGCAAACCGGCGCGATACCGGTCGAGGTCGACGCGCCGGAAGGGTTCGAGTTCGGGCGGTTCGTGGAGTCGGAACATAGGCGGTGGAGTGGCCGGGGAGCCTGCGACGGCGACCAGCGCCGACACCGCGGCGCGCGCGGACTCGTTCGCGGACTCCATTGTGGCCAAGTCGATGTCGGTGCGCACGTAGTCGCCGGCGAGAAACAGATTGGGAATGGCGGTGTGCGCCTCCGGCCGGTTCTTCCGCGACCCGGCGGTGTTGATGAGCAACGGCGTGTCGTTGGTGTTCCGCCCGGCCGCGGCGTCCCAGCGCACCCCCGGGTCGAGAAACCACGACACGAGGTCTTCGTCCCGCAGGGCGGGTTCGCCGACATCGTTGAGGCACTGCTGCATCTGCGCCCAGGTCTCGCGCGCGATCTCCTCGGGTGTGCACTCCTTGGCGATCTTCCCGTAGAGGATGCCCGGGGTGTCCCAGTCGGAGATGTCGACGGAGAGGCAGTCGTGGGTGTTGCCGTCGCCGTAGCGCGCGGCGAAGTCCCCTCGCCAGAACTGCGCCTGGCTGATCGACGTCAGCGCCCAGGGTGTGCCGAGATATGCCACGTGCCCCTGTGCGATCCGGGTGGGTGCGCGGAGGAAGTACTGGATACCCACCATCCAGTCGGTCGTCAGATGACGCATGAGTTCGAGGCGGGGGTCGGCGTCGAGGATGCTCCGCGACCACAGTGGCAGCGCGCGCTCGACGGGCATTGCGGAGACGAACCAATCGGCATCGGCTACCGCCCGGCTTCCCGAACCGTGTGCCATGCGTGCTCCGGTGATCCGTCCCCCGGACAACTCGATCGACTCCGCGCGCCAGCCCATTTCGATTTTCACGCCGAGGTCCTTCAGGAGACGCGCCCAAGGGTCGATCCAGGCTTCGTTGGTGGGGGCCGAGAGCAATCTGTCGAGGTGTCCGTAGGCGGGGACGGTGCCCAGTGCGTTCCAGACGAATGCCTGTCCCATGACGCCGATGGTGCGGGTGGAGGCGGACTGCGGCCGAGCGGCAACCAGTTGCCGTGTCAGTGCGGAGACGAGGATGTCGCGGTAGCCCTGCGACTTGCCGTCCGCCTCGAGGGTCTGCGACCACGTCTGGTGTTCCCACTCGTCGTCGCGGCGTTCGAGGCAACTCGTCAGGAACATCACGAGTTTGCGTGTGAACAGCGCGAGTTCGTGCGGCGGGATGGCGCCGCCGAGGGAGAAGGCGGCACCGAGCGATTGCTGGAGTGACTCGAGATCGTAGACGTCGAGGCGCAGCGGTGAGATCGAGGCCGGGGCGGTGAGATCGGGCCCACCCGGGATCGCCAGCCGGAACGCGGGGCCGGAGACGAGATTGTCGAACACTCCGTTCGCGTTGCCGGTGAAGGGTATTCGCCGCATCGTGTCCGGGATGTGCTGGTAGAAGCCGGGAAAGAAGCGGAACCCGTGCTCCCCCGGGAGATCGAGACGACCGCCCGTCCCGGTGCCGGGTGAAGGCATGCTGCGTGCCTTCCCGCCGAGAGCGGTCGGCTCGTAGACGGTGACATCGAATCCGCGCTCGACGAGTTCGTGGGCGGCGGTGAGCCCGGCCATTCCGCCACCCAGGATCGCGACCCGGCGACCCGTCGAATGGACGGCCGGTGCCCGGCGTCCCGGACTGGTCACGCCCGGTGGGCGCGCCCCGGCGGCGGACGGAAGTGCGGCGGCGGCGCCGAGGGCGCCGAGTGCGGTGAGGACGGAGCGGCGGGACAGGCGTGCATCTGACAATGGAACCCCCCGAGTCGGCGATGACGACGATGACCGAACCGTGCGTTCCCGGCAGAGAATGGCAACGCACGTTGTCGAATATGGCCGATAATTGCCCATCCCGTGGGCGAAATCGCCGTCGCACCGTGTCAGGATTGGACCATGAGTATCGGAACACTGGTTCTGCTCCGCCACGGCGAGAGCGAATGGAACGCGATGAACCTGTTCACCGGCTGGGTGGACGTGCATCTCACCGACAAGGGCGTCGCCGAAGGCAAGCGCGCCGGCCTGCTGCTCGCCGAGCAGGGTGTCCTGCCCGACGTCGTCTACACCTCCCTGCTGCGCCGGGCCATCAGCACCGCGAACTTCGCGCTCGACGCCGCCGACCGGCACTGGATTCCCGTGGTCCGCGACTGGCGGCTCAACGAGCGTCACTACGGCGCGCTGCAGGGCAAGAACAAGTCCGAGATCAAGGACGAGTTCGGTGAAGAGCAGTTCATGTTGTGGCGTCGCAGTTACGACACCCCGCCGCCGCCTATCGAGCCCGGCTCGAAGTACAGCCAGGACACCGACGTCCGGTACTCGAATCTCGACGAGGTGCCTCTCACCGAGTGCCTGAAGGACGTCGTCGAGCGTTTCGTTCCCTACTGGGAGTCGACGATCTCGCAGGATCTGCTCGCTGGAAAGACGGTACTCGTCACCGCGCACGGCAACTCGCTGCGCGCGCTCGTCAAGCATCTCGACGGCATCTCCGACGAAGACATCGCCGGGCTGAACATCCCCACCGGCATCCCGCTCCGGTACGACCTGGACGAAGACCTGCGCCCGCTGAACCCGGGTGGCACCTACCTCGATCCCGAGGCTGCAGCGGCCGGCGCCGCGGCAGTTGCCAACCAGGGCGCGAAGTAGTGATGCCGTCGCCCGGGGGCCCCCCCCCCCCCCCCGCCCGGGGCCGCCGC
>JAEZDV010000159.1 GCA_023417985.1 Actinomycetes bacterium
ATGTCGTCCTCGCCGCTCCAGTACCCGACGGCGAGGCCGGCCGCGTACGCCGCACCGAGTGCGGTGGTTTCGGCTACCACCGGCCGCACGACCGGCACGCCGAGGATGTCAGCCTGGAACTGCATGAGCAACTCGTTCACGACCATGCCCCCGTCCACCTTCAACGTGTGCAGTTCGACACCGGAATCGGCGTACATGGCATCGATGACCTCACGGGTCTGATAGGCGGTCGCCTCGAGGGCCGCTCGTGCCAGGTGTCCCTTCTCGACGAATCGCGTGAGGCCCGCGATCACACCGCGTGCGTCGGGCCGCCAGCGCGGCGCGAACAGACCCGAGAACGCCGGCACGATGTATGCCCCGCCGTTGTCGGGAACCGTCGCGGCGAGGTCCTCGATCTCGGCGGCCGTCCTCAGCATGCCGAGGTTGTCGCGCAGCCACTGGACCAGCGAGCCCGTGACCGCTACCGACCCTTCCAGCGCGTAGACCGCCGGTTCGTCCCCGATGCGGTAACACACGGTGGTAAGCAGGCCGTGTTCGCTGCGGACCGGCGTCGACCCGGTGTTCAGGAGAAGGAAATTGCCTGTGCCGTACGTGTTCTTGGCCTCGCCGGGTGACAGGCACGCTTGACCGAAGGTTGCGGCTTGCTGGTCGCCGAGGATCCCGGCGATGGGGACGCCCGCGAAGGGACCGCGTTCGCGAGCGTGTCCGTACACCTCGGACGAACTCCGGATCTCGGGGAGCATGGAGGCGGGAATGCCGAACTCCCCGCAGATGTCCGGATCCCATTGCAGCGTCTCGAGGTTCATCAGCATCGTCCGCGACGCGTTGGTGACATCGGTGATGTGGACTCCCGGTCCGTGCCCGTCCTCGCCGGTTCCGCCCGTCAGTTTCCACACCAGCCAGCTGTCGATGGTGCCGAAGAGCAGTTTCCCGGCGTCGGCCCTCTCCCGGGCGCCCTCGACGTTGTCGAGGATCCATCGCACCTTCGGGCCCGCGAAGTAGGTCGACAACGGAAGGCCGGTCACCTCCCGGTACCGGTCCACGCCTGTGTCGCCTGCGAGTTCTTCGACGAGGCGGTCGGTGCGCGTGTCCTGCCAGACGATCGCGTTGTACACCGCTCGACCGGTCTCGCGGTCCCATACAACGGTCGTCTCACGCTGATTCGTGATGCCGATCGCCGCGATGTCCTGCCGTCGCACGTCTGCCTTGGCCAGCGCGGCCGCACCCACCTCGCGAGTGTTGAGCCACAGTTCCTCGGGGTCGTGCTCCACCCAGCCTGCCTGCGGGAAGAATTGCCGGTGCTCCTTCTGTGCGACGGCGACGATATGTCCGTCGTGGTCGAAGATGATGCACCGGCTCGACGTGGTGCCCTGGTCGAACGCGGCGATGTACTGGTTCACGGATGATCCTCGATAGGTGCGGACAGGGTGCTTCCGAGCAGCAACCACTCAGCGCTGCGCGGTCGAAACTACTAGCCTTGTCGGAGATACGTCGGCGACTCACGGGAGCGGTGCGGTGAACCAACCAGGTGTGCAACCCCTCGGACCGCAACAGCGCGCCGACGCGTGGCGGCAACTCGCCACCGAGCAGTTCGACGTCATCGTCATCGGCGGCGGGGTCGTCGGTGCCGGCGCAGCGCTCGACGCAGCGACACGCGGATTGCGGGTCGCCCTCGTCGAGGCTCGCGATTACGCCTCCGGGACGTCGAGTCGATCCTCGAAGATGTTCCACGGCGGTCTGCGCTACCTCGAACAGCTCGAGTTCGGCCTGGTGCGAGAGGCGCTGCGCGAACGCGAACTTGCGCTCACCACGCTTGCACCGCACCTCGTCAAGCCGCTGAAGTTCCTGTTTCCCCTCACCCATCGGCTGTGGGAGCGTCCGTACATCGGCGCCGGAATCTTCCTGTACGACCGGATGGGTGGCGCGAAATCGGTGCCGGCGCAGAAACACCTGACGCGCGCGGGTGCGTTGCGCATGGTGCCCGGTCTCAAACGATCCGCGCTCACCGGCGGAATCTCCTACTACGACACCGTCGTCGACGACGCGCGCCACACGATGACGGTCGCGCGGACTGCCGCGCACTACGGGGCGGTGGTGCGAACGTCGACGCAGGTCGTGGGTTTCCTGCGGGAGGCGGACGGGGTGGCGGGGGTCCGCGTACGCGACTCCGAGGACGGCTCGGTAATCGAGGTGCGCGGGAGCGTGGTCATCAACGCCACCGGTGTCTGGACCGACGAGATCCAGGCACTGTCACGCCAGCGAGGAAGATTCCGGGTGCGGGCATCGAAAGGTGTCCACATCGTCGTTCCCCGCGACCGCATCGTGAGCGACTCGGCAATCATCCTGCGCACCGAGAAGTCGGTGCTGTTCGTCATCCCGTGGGGCAACCACTGGATCATCGGGACAACCGACACCGACTGGAACCTCGATCTCGCCCATCCCGCCGCAACGAAGGCCGACATCGACTACCTCCTCGGGCACGTCAACAGCGTGCTCGTGGTGCCCCTCACCCACGACGACATCGACGGTGTGTACGCCGGGCTTCGTCCCTTGCTGGCGGGGGAGAGCGACGAAACGTCGAAGCTGTCGCGCGAACACGCGGTCGCGCGGGTGGCGCCCGGTCTCGTCGCCATCGCCGGTGGCAAGTACACGACCTATCGCGTGATGGCGGAAGACGCCGTCGATCTCGCAGCCGAGGACATTCCCACCCGCATCGCGCCGTCGATCACCCGCAAGGTGCCCCTCGTCGGCGCCGACGGGTACTTCGCCCTGGTCAACCAGACGATGTCGCTCGCCGAGGAGTACGGTCTGCACCCCTACCGGGTCAAGCACCTGCTCGACCGGTACGGCTCGCTGATCGACCAGGTGCTCGAGCATGCGAACGGCAGGCCCGAGTTGCTCGAGCCGCTGACCGACGCTCCGCGTTATCTGCAGGTGGAAGCGGTGTACGCGGTGGCGGCGGAAGGCGCCTTGCATCTCGAGGACATTCTGGCGCGCCGCACCCGGATCGCGATCGAGTACTCCCACCGCGGGGTGCACTGTGCGGAGCAGGTGGCCCGGCTCGTCGCACCCCTTCTGGGATGGGACGACGCGGCGGTCGACCGGGAGGTCGAGATCTACCGGGCGCGCGTGGAAGCGGAGATCCGGTCGCAGACCCAGCCGGACGACGAGTCGGCAGATGCCCTGCGGGTGGCGGCGCCCGAGGCGCGTCCGGAGATCCTCGAACCGGTACCCCTCACCCGCTGACGGGCACCGTTGGCCCAGTGGGTCAGTGGGTCAGGATGAGCTTCACGACGACGACGACGGCCGCGAGCAAGGCCAACCCCACCGCCGCGAACACCGTCGAGGTTCCGGCGGGTCGGCCCTGCAAGCTCTGGACCACGAAGACCGTGGACCCGATGCGGATGAGGATGGCCAGCTCGGCAAGCAACTGCGCCGTGCGCGGTTCGAGCCACCCCACCCACGCGAGGAGAAGGATCAGGCAGGGTAGCGAGGCGGACGACAGGATCGGGACAGAGTTGCGGAGTTCCTCCCAGCGTTCGCTGCTGGTGAGTGCCCGGGCCGACCGCACGCTCTGCGAGACCGATTCGGCGAACACGTGTGCGAGGAACGTGGACAACGCTGTGCCCAGGACGATCGCGATCCCGACGTACTGCCGGCTCGTGGTGAGAGGGACCAGCGCTGCGAGGACGAGCACGTTGCCGTAGACGTACGCGCTGATCCGGCTCGCTGCCGCCTCGCGTGCCAGCGGAACACGACGAGCCGGAACCAGCCGGCGCGCTACCGTGCGAGCCGAAGTCGGGGACACGCCCTCAGCGTGTCACACCAGGTCGATGCTGTGAGGTTGCTTTCGGGCTGTAGTGCACGGGTGAATCGCGACGGTGCAGCGGCGGGAGGTTCCGCGCCGGGGTGTGAATCACGGCTGCGTCCGGTGAGATTCGGCCGGCGGCGCGGTCCCAGCCGGCGCGGGCACGAGGGTGGTAGCGGTAACGCCGCGGTACGAGTGCGCCCGCGAGGCCGATCGTCCGCCCGACGAGCTTGTGGACCTTTTCGTCCCGCGCAGTCCAGCGGTAGCCGAGCAGGTCGCGAACCGGCTGGTCGTACAGGCCGACGGTGAGCCAGAGGAATGTGGCCACGGCAGGTGGCCGCACCACCTTCCACAGCGGCTCGGGGAACCACCGCAGGAACGGCGGACGATCGAGGTTCGACAGGTCGAGCACGTCGCGCGTTGCCTTGTTGTCCTCGAGAACGTTGCGGCACATGTCGTCCCAGTATTCGAG
>JAEZDV010000174.1 GCA_023417985.1 Actinomycetes bacterium
GTCCAGAACTGCCAGATGCGCGAACAGAGCGCTCGCGCCGATCGGGTTTCCACCACCGGGGTAGACGGTGCCGCTGGCCGCCGCCATCGTGTTGCCCGCCGCGTACAGGCCGGCGATCGGAGCTCCCGAGGTGTCGAGGACGCGGCCGACCGTGTCGGTGCGCAGCCCGCCCTTGGTGCCGAGGTCGGAGAGACCGAACTGCGCAGCGTGGAACGGTCCCTGCTCGATCGGGACCAGCGCCGAGCCGCCACCGGTGAATGCGACGTCGTACGGCTCCCCACCGCGGTCGAAGTCCTCGTCGACACCCTGAGCTGCAAATTCGTTGAACCGCGCGACCGTCGCCTCGAGTGCCTCCGCCGGGACACCGATCTGCTCGGCGAGACCGGCGAGCGTGTCGGCGCTCTTCCACAGCCCTGCCTCGACGTACTTCTCGGTCTCCACGAGCGGCACGTTCGTTGCTCCCACGGGCGGAACGATCCCACCGCGATCGTCGTAGATCATCCAGAACGGCAAGGTCATCTCGCCGGCCTCCATGCGGGCGATGACGTCGCGGCCGAGGCGGTCGTACGGTGCGTATTCGTTGGTGAACCGCTTCCCGTCCTGATCGACGAAGATGCCGCCGGTGAAGCACAGCGCGAACGCGGACCGGCCGTCCGGATGCGTCAGGCCCGGGGACCACCACGCCTCGCCCATCAGGTCGGTGTCTGCACCGACCGCGACGCCTGCCTCGTGTGCCTTACCGAGATTCGACCACGGCCCCATCGAGTCACGCGCGGCACCGGGCACGCCGTACTTGCTGCGCATCTCCTCGTTTCGATCGAAGCCGCCGGCCGCGAGCACCACACCCTTCCGGGCACGGATCGCACGACGCTCGCCGCCGTTCGTGACGATCGCGCCGACGACCACCCCGTCTTCGACCACGATTTCCTCGAGCGCAGTGTTGCGGTGCAGCGTCACATCCGGATATTTCCGCAGGGCGCGGAGGAACCGGCCGACGAGAGCGCGTCCACCGATGAGCGTGTCGGGCAGCGGGTCGCCGTTGCGTTCGCGGCCGAGCGGTCCGCGGATCGACTCGTTGAGTTCGGGATCGTCACCGATCGGCAGCGGTGCCGGGATGATGTGCCGCCCCTGCGCGCGTGCTTTCGGTGCCTTTCCGAAGTAGTCGGGCCACGGATAGATCATGAACTCGAGATCGTCGTCGGATTCGAGGTAGTCGATCAGCGGTGCACCGCCACGGACGTACGCTTCCTGGAGTTCACGGGGAGCATCGTCTCCGACGACGGCGTGGAAGTAGGTGAGCGCGTCTTCGATGGTGTCGTCGTCGCCGGCGCGTTTCAGTACCGCGTTGGTCGGGAACCAGACTCCGCCGCCGCCCGAGTACGCGGTGGTGCCACCGAAGTACTCGGATGCCTCGACGAGCGTGACCGACAGTCCTTCACGTGCTGCGGTATATGCACCACTGCATCCGCCCGCTCCAGATCCGACGACGAGTACGTCGCATTCTTCCGCCCAATCCACCATGCTTGCTTGCCTTCCGCTGGTCCTGTGGAACACGCCACAGTAGGCCGGAGGATCCGGGATGCGGGGTCGGCTTCTCGCTGTGCGGGAGAAATACGGAAACCGGGCCGACATCGGTTCGATACCGGCCCGGAATTCGGCGTGGCGTCAGTCGCGTGCGTGTTTCGGCTTCCACACGACGAGCGCGTTGGTTCGCGGCACGGGTACCAGATCGCGACGGGCGGACCGTAACTGTGCGATCTCAGCGGACATCTCCGAGACCCGCTGCTGCAATGCCTCGACGTGGTTGGTCAACTCGATGATCCGTTTGATGCCGGCAAGGTTGACACCTTCGTCCTGCGACAGTCGCTGTACCTCGCGGAGCAGTTCGACGTCACGCGGCGAATAGCGCCGTCCGCCACCGCTGGTGCGGTGCGGTGTAACCAGTCCCAGCCGGTCGTAGTTACGCAGCGTCTGAGCGTGCATCCCGGCGAGCTCTGCGGCCACCGAGATGACGTAGACACGCGCGTCGGGATCCGGTGGGAGATTTCGGTGAGATCCCGTGTCGCTCATCACGCACCTGCCCATCCTTCACGCGGATCGAATCCGCCGGCCTCTTCGGCACGAAGGTATTCGCGCAGCGCTTCCGTCGCCGGCTCGTCGAGGTTCTGAGGGATCGCGACCTTGACGGTCACGAGCAGATCCCCCGCTCCGCCCCCGCGCTTGGGGACACCACGACCGCGGACCCGCAGCACCCTTCCGTCGGCTGTGCCCGCCGGGATCTTCAGACCGACCCGGCCGTCGAGCGTCGGGACCGACACGGTGCTGCCGAGGACGAGTTCGCCGTAGCTGACCGGCAATACCAATGTCAGGTTGTCGCCGTCACGACCGAACACGCGGTCCGGACGGACGTGCACGATGACGAACAGGTCGCCCGGTGGTGCACCCCTCAGGCCGGCTTCGCCTTGTCCGGCGAGACGGATGCGGGAACCGTCCTTGATGCCGGACGGCACACGTACCGTGATCGTACGGGTGCGTTCCTGGACCCCGCTGCCGTGGCAGTCGCGGCACGGGCTGTCGATGATCGAGCCCGACCCGCGGCATTCGTCGCACGGTTCGGAGAACCCGAAGGCGCCCTGGTTGCGGGAGACGATGCCGCTTCCGTTGCACTGCGGACACACCCGGGGGCTGGTGCCCGGCTCGGCTCCGCTGCCGTGGCACGTGGTGCACGGCGAGGGGCTCGTCAGGCGCAACGGGACGGTGACGCCCTGGACCGCGTCCCGGAAGTCGAGGGTCGTCACGGTTTCGATGTCGCCGCCGCGGCGGGGCCGCGAGCGATTCGCACCCGCGCTCGCGCCGCGGTTGAACAGTCCTCCGAACAGGTCACCCAATCCGCCGTCGCCGGCACCGCCGCCTCCGAACAGGTCACCGAGGTCGAATGTGGTGTTCCCACCGGAGAATCCGCCACCGCCGGGCTGGAAGCCACCGCCGAAACCTCCGGACGCGAACATCCGGCGGGTCTCGTCGTATTCCTTGCGCTTGGCCGGGTCGGACAGCACGGCATTCGCCTCGCTGACCGACTTGAACCGCTCCTCGGCTGCGGTATCGCCGGGGTTCGCATCGGGGTGCAGATCCCGAGCCAACTTGCGGTAGGCCTTTTTGATCTCGTCTTGCGAAGCGTCGGACGAGACGCCCAGGTCCTTGTAGAAGTCCTTTTCGATCCACTCCCGCTGGCTCACCGGGCGTCTCCTCCTCTCGCTCTTGTTGTTCTTACTCGGTGTCGGCGCCGTCCGACGGCGATTGTTCCGGCGTTTCCGCCGGATCACCGTCGGTGACGGTCACCATCGCGTGCCGCAGCACCCGATCGCCGACGCGGTAACCCTTGCGCAGGATCGTGCCGAGCACCGGGTGGGTGCCGTCGCCTTCCATCTGGACCGCTTCGTGCAGTTCCGGATCGAAGGCGTCGCCTTCTTCACCGAAACCTTCGAGGCCGAGTCCGGTCAGAATGCGGGTCAGCTTGTCGCCGACCGCCTTCAACGGACCGGATTCGAGGTCACCGTGGGCGCGGGCACGATCCAGGTCGTCCACGACGTCGAGGAACTGTGCCACCACCGATGCCTTCGCGGACTCGCCGATGGCGGCCTTCTCACGTTCGGCGCGGCGACGGTAGTTGGTGTACTCGGCGGAGACGCGCTGCAAGTCTGCGGTTCGTTCCGCGAGTTCGGCCGATTCGGGAGACAGAGCCTCCCCGACGCCGTCCTCGTTCTCGACGATGCCCTCGGCAGGGGCACCGGTGTCCTCACTCGACTCGGTGGTCGCGTCCCGTACCTCGAAGGTCTCGGGATCGATCCGCCGCTTGTCGGTGACGGTCACCGGTTCCTGCTCGGGCTTACCCGACGTCACTTCTTCTCCGAATCGGTCGGCTCGTCGACGACCTCGGCGTCGACGACATCGTCGGCACCGGCCGCGGCGCCGTCGCCGGCTGCGGCACCGTCTGCGCCCCCCAGCGACTCGTAGATCGCCTGGCCGAGGGCCTGCGACTCGGTCGCAAGCTTCTCGACGGCGGACTTGACCGCGGCGATGTCGCTACCGGCCAGAGCGTCCTTGGCGTCCTTGACGGCAGCCTCGACCTTCTCCTTGACGTCGGCCGGCACCTTGTCCTCGTTGTCCTTGATGAACTTCTCGGTCTGGTGCACGAGCGACTCGGCTTGGTTGCGGACCTCGGCCTCTTCCCGACGGGCGCGGTCTTCCTCGGCGTGCGCCTCGGCGTCCTTGACCATCCGGTCGATCTCCTCCTGAGACAGGCCGGAGCCTTCCTGGATCTTGATCGTGTTTTCCTTGCCGGTGCCCTTGTCGCGGGCGGTCACGTGCACGATGCCGTTGGCGTCGATGTCGAAGGTGACCTCGATCTGCGGAACGCCGCGCGGAGCCGGAGCGATTCCACCGAGTTCGAACGAGCCGAGCAGCTTGTTGTGCGCCGCGATCTCACGCTCGCCCTGGAAGACCTGGATCTGCACGGACGGCTGGTTGTCGTCGGCCGTCGTGAAGGTTTCCGAACGCTTGGTGGGGATCGTGGTGTTGCGCTCGATGAGCTTGGTCATCACGCCGCCCTTGGTTTCGATACCGAGGGAGAGCGGGGTGACGTCGAGCAGCAGCACGTCCTTGACCTCGCCCTTGAGGACGCCGGCCTGCAGCGCAGCACCCACGGCGACGACCTCGTCCGGGTTGACGCCCTTGTTGGGCTCCTTGCCACCGGTCAGTTCGCGCACGAGGTCGGTGACGGCGGGCATACGGGTCGAGCCACCGACGAGGACGACGTGGTCGATGTCTCCGACGGAGATTCCTGCGTCCTTGACGACCTGCTGGAACGGCGCGCGGGTGCGCTCGAGGAGGTCGCCGGTGATCTTCTGGAACTCGGAGCGGCTCAGCTGCTCGTCGAGGAACAGCGGGTTCTTGTCCGCGTCGACCGTGATGTACGGGAGGTTGATCGACGTCGACTGCGAGCTCGACAGCTCGATCTTCGCCTTCTCCGCGGCCTCACGAAGACGCTGCAGGGCCATCTTGTCCTTGGTCAGGTCTACGCCGTGCTGCGCCTTGAACTTGTCGACGAGCCAGTTGACGATGCGCTCGTCCCAGTCGTCGCCGCCCAGGTGGTTGTCGCCGGAGGTCGCGCGGACCTCGACGACACCGTCGCCGATCTCGAGCAGGGAGACGTCGAACGTGCCGCCACCGAGGTCGAAGACCAGGATGGTCTGTTCCTTGCTGCCCTTGTCGAGGCCGTACGCGAGGGCCGCGGCGGTGGGCTCGTTGACGATGCGCAGGACGTTGAGGCCGGCGATGGTGCCGGCTTCCTTCGTCGCCTGGCGCTGAGCGTCGTTGAAGTAGGCCGGAACGGTGATGACGGCGTCGGTGATGTCCTCACCCAGGTACGACTCGGCGTCGCGCTTGAGCTTCATCAGCGTGCGGGCGCTGATCTCCTGGGGGGTGTACTTCTTGCCGTCGATGTCGACGTTCCAGTCGGAGCCGATGTGCCGCTTGACGGAACGGATGGTGCGGTCGACGTTGGTGACCGCCTGGTTCTTGGCAGGCTGACCCACCAGAACCTCGCCGTTCTTCGCGAAAGCGACGACGGACGGGGTGGTGCGTGAACCTTCGGAGTTGGCGACCACGACGGGCTCGCCGCCCTCCAGAACGGAAACGACCGAGTTGGTGGTTCCGAGGTCGATACCGACCGCACGAGCCATGATTTCCTCCATTTTTTCGCCGCGGTGCTGTTCACACCGCGAAACGTTCAAGTTCCCCAACCTGAGCCGGTAGGACTCAACTTAGCTCAGCCAAGTCGAGCCTGCACCCGTCGGGTCGCTCCAGTCAAGTGGAGTTGAGCCTGGGTAGCTCAAGTTGTCTGATAGCTCCAACCATAGATGTGGCCGGATCGTTCCCGGATGTGACGCGGTTCATATCTGCTGCGCGATCTCTCCGGCCCCGCCTCGCCCGCACTCCGGGGCCGAAGCAGACCCCCGCACCGATGCGCCGGGCAGCCCGACGGGTCGTTTCAAGATTCACCTATCGTGAAGTCCGCATACGCCTGTACATTTCCGCGGAGACTGTGCAACATCATGTCGCTCGAATCCGGCGCAGATGGTCACCGTTGCACCAGCTCCGACCAGATTTGGGGGATTTTCCGCATGTCCGTAGGCGTAGGCCTGAGGGTGGGCAACTCCGTGTCGTCGGTTGCGGTCACCTCGTCGTCGCCCGGGCGACCCGATCCCGCACCCATCGAACGACGCAGCGCGGTACACCTGCACTCCGACGGCACCGCAACGCTCGGTGACCACGACTTCTACGACGGGACCACGAGTTCCTTCACCGACTTCGTCGGCAGCATCGGGCGATCCGGTGGCGTCCGCGCCAACGACGGTTCACTCTCCCGCGCCGAAGACCTCGTGGCGACCGCGATGGAATGCCTCATCGCCGACGCCGCCCGGCTCATCGGGGACCAGCCGTACACCGCCGTCGCCACCCATCCCACCGAGTGGCCGCCCTCGACCGTCGCCGTTCTCCGCAATGCACTCGACTATGTGGGGTTACGGCACGTCTCCCTCATCTCGGACGCCGAGGCCGCCGCCGCGTGGTACGAGTCGCAGGTCGCCCACCAGACCGGACGGCTCGTCGCCGTCCACCACATCGATCCGCTGGGCTCGACGGTCACCCTCGTCCGCTCCGGCGTGGCCGCGGGCAAATCCTTCCGATTCGCGGAGGCCGACGCGCCCTCAGTGACGGCGCAGTTGTCCACCGCTCTCGGAGCGTTCGGCTGGCTCGTCAGTAACCTCGACGCCATCGTCGTCACGGTGGACGAGGCCATCGATCCCACCGCGGCCCAACTGGTGGCCCAGTCCTTCAAGACCGGACTCGGAGTGCGGAGCGCACTCGCGCCCGAACCGCATCAGACGATGGTGCGCGGCGCGGCGCTCGCGGCCGCCGCGGGGTCGGTGGACCTGCTTGGTTCGACGCAGATCCTGCCCGTCACGCGCCTCACCGGACCCAAGCGCAGCGAGCTCGACACCGAAACCACCACCGTGATCGCCAAGATCACCACCACCCCGCCTCCGGGTGTCGCCTCGACGGGGCGGCCCACATCGTCACCGGCACCATCCCGCACACCGGCGCGGACGCCGATGCCGATGCCGACGCCCGACGAGGATGACGAGTCCGAGACCGCGCGCCGCTCCCCGCTGTTCACGGTCGGTGCTGCGGCCGCAGCGGTCGCGCTGCTCGTCGGGGTGGGCATCTGGGTGTTCACGATGCGCGATTCGTCCGCCGCGACCGCCAACACCTCGCCGATGGAGACGACGGTCGTGCCGACCGTCGAGACCGTCGACGCCACCCGGTCGCAGGACCCGGCGAAGGCACCCCCGGCCTCCTCGACGACCACGACGACCGACATGCCCGCGACTCCGCCTGCCGTCGCGCCGGCGTTTCCCCCGGCCGGGACGACCGGCGAAGTACCCACCTGGACCGATCCGAGCGCCACCGACGGCGCCACGACCCCTTCGTCGAGCGTCGGTTCGTCGAGCAGCGGTACGACGCCGAGCACCGGCTGGTCGCGCCGCAACCCGCCATCGAGCAGCGGCGGTGATGACGACGACCCGGGCAGATCGTCGTCGACCCCCTCTCCGACGCAGACCGAGCAGCCGTCGCCGACTTCCACCCAGCCCGAACCCACCGACCCCGGCCCTGATCCCGATCCCGAGGATCCGAGTCCTTCACCGGAGAACGGCACCTCGTCGGAACGCTGAAATCCCACGTGATCTATGGCACATTTTTTGCACTGCCGTTTGTGCCGTAGGCTGTCCCGCGGGTCGGTACCTCACGTATTGCACTCACGCACATAATCGCAGTTCAGACCGCTGATACACCATGTAGAAGGGCCCTCATGCGTCTCTCGCCGGCGTCGCGCGCCGCTCGTTCCACCGCCCGCCGTGTCGCCGTTGCCGCGGCATCGGCCGTGTTGCTGGTGGGACCGCTGACCACCGTCGCCCACGCCGCCCCGGCAGAGCAGCTTCCCGTCCCCGATCTGCCCACCGAACTGGTCGATGCGATCACCCGGGATCTCGGGCTGTCGCCGGAGGAGTACCTCGACCGCGCCGCTCGCGCTCAGGAACTGGGTGACTACGCACGGTCGTTCCGTGCCGAGAACCCCGACGACTACGCGGGTGCGTGGCTCGGCTCGGACGGACAGGCCGTCGTCGCGGTGACGAACCACGACGCCGCAGAGAAGGCACAGAGCGACGGCTACCAAGCCACAGTCGCGCTGCTGTCCGCGGACGGCCTCGAGCAGGCCCTCGCCGAACTGAACCGGTGGGTTGCCGCGCTTCCGCGCGAGGTGTCGTCACAGGTGAACTCCACGTCCATCGACGTGCTCAACAATCAGCTCGTCGTGGACATCGTGAACTCACCGGTCGGGCGCGCCCTCAACCTGCCCTCGCTCATCGCGAACGTCCAGGTGCAGCTCAGCCCCGGTCTTCCCCCCAACGACCCGGCTCCGCTCGGGGGTGACACGTACATCACCGCCGACGGCGACGTGCGCACCACTCCGCTCGAGCGAATCGGCATCTGCTCGTTCGGATTCAACGGTGTCGACGCGAACGGCGACGCCGTGAACCTCACCGCCGGCCATTGCGACGCCGTTGCCCGAGAGGGAGGCGGCTCGACCGTGTACTTGCCGAACCGGGAGAACATCGACGCCAGCACCAAGATCGGCACGTTCACGCAGTCGACCGTGGGCACCGACAGCACCCTCGACTACGGCGTGATCACCCTCGACGAAGCCGGTGTGGAAGCCGGTCTCGACCGGCCGGTCGTGCGCGGCGGCAACGGCTCGACCCTGCCCATCACGGGCACCGCGGTTCCCGTCGTGGGCGCACCGGTGTGCAAGTCGGGACAGTCCTCGTCGTTCACCTGCGGTGTCGTCGCCGCCGAGCGTGTCGAGACCCAGCTCGTGTACCACTCCGGAAAGTCGAGCACGATCCGCGGCTTCGCGACCACCGCGTGCACCCTTTCCGGTGACAGCGGCGGCTCCATCGTCACCGGCACCCTCGCACTCGGCGTGATCAGCGGCTCCAACAGCGCCGGTGCCCCGAACTGCGTCGAGGCGAACCTCGTTCTCGCACCCAACGGCGGCACGTCCAGCCTGGGCATTTCCATCCGCGACATCGAGAACACCACCGGTAGCCGAGTGCGGACGGTGAACGGGGCTTGAGTCCCGGAGAGTCGTTCACAAAGGCAACATCCGACACACTGGTCGCTCCCAACCAGCTGTGAGTCGTGCCCGTTACCCCTTACGATCGTCCAATGCCGGTCCGTTCGGGTCAGCTACCTTTGCGTGCTCGAGCCGTGGAGGGACAACGAGAAAGGTTTTCATGCGACGCACCTTCGCACGTCAGGCGGCCGTTATCGGCTCAGCCGCCGTGTTGCTCCTCGGCACCGTAGCCACAGTCGCCCAGGCCGAGCCTGCGCCGGCCGCCCCCGCGACCGCACTGCCGGCCGAACTGGTGGAAGCATTGCAGCGAGACCTCCAGATCGGTCCCGACCGTTTCCTCGAAGACGCCGAGCGCAGCCAGGAACTGGCTCGCTTCGCCGAGAAGGCACGCGAACAGTTCGAAAGCGTCTTCGCCGGTGTCTGGCTCGACGAGCAGGGCACGCCCACCGTCGGCCTCACCGAGGGTGAACAGTTCGACAAGGCCCGAGAGGCCGCGGAGAACTCCGGTTTCGCCGTCGAGAAGACCGAGAACAGCGAGACCGCGCTCGAAGGCCGGTTGAAGGAACTCAACGACTGGCTCGAAACGCAGCCGCCCGCGATCGCCGACCTCATTCGTGGCGTCGCCATCGACGTGGTGAACAACGACGTCGTGGTGCGCGCCGAAAACGTCGCGGGCCTCGAACTGCCGCCGTTCCTCGACGGTGTGCGCGTGCTGTTCGCGCCGACCGAGCTGACGCCCGAACCCAGCCCGGACTTCGAGTACATCGCCGGGATCGCGGCACCCGATGCTCTGCTCGGTGGCGACGCCTACGCGGCGCTCGGCGCCGGCATGGGTCTCCGTTGCTCCCTGGGCTTCAATGCCGAGGACAGCTCGGGCCCGGTCAACATCACCGCCGGTCACTGCGACCCGAACCGTTCTCAGGCCGGAACACGGTGGGCGTCCGAGGTCTATCAGCTGCTCGGCGATGCGCTCGGACAGCGTCTCGGAACGTTCGAGAAGACCAGCCTCGACAACAACGACTACGGCATCATTCGTCCGGCAGCAGATGCCGCGGGCCGGTTCGAGAACAATGGGGTCCGCGTTCCCAACGCCGCTCCCCTGCCGATCACCGGCACTGCAGATCCGATCGTGGGCACCCCCGTGTGCAAGTCGGGGCTGCGTACCGGTTACAGCTGCGGCGTCGTGACGTCGGCGCAGCAGAACGTGGAAATCGGTGAGCGCGTGCTCAGCAACGGCTTCTCCACCAACCTGTGCGCGCTCCAGGGCGACAGCGGCGGAACGCTCGTGACGGGCACGCTTGCCCTCGGCATCTCGAGCGCCTCGAACGTCGGCCAGTACAGCCTGTGCGAGGTCGCCGGCTTCGTCAGCGGTCTCCTCGGTGAGACGCCCGAGTTGTTCGCGACGCCGATCAAGGCTGTGCTCGCCGAGAACCCGGGCCTGAAGGTTCGCACCTGGTAATCACCGCATCCGGTGAGCGTCCGTACAGACGAGAGGCCCTTCTTCCGATCACGGAAGGAGGGCCTCTTCTCTGTCGGAGGCATTCACGGTCGGCGCCGGATGTATCCGAGTTCGGCGGCCGACGCCACCGCAGCCGTGCGCGAATCGACCCCGAGCTTGGTGTAGATGCGTGCGAGATGTGATTTCACCGTGCCCTCGGTGAGGTGCAGTCGCTGCGCGATGCGATGGTTCGACAGCCCTTCGGCGACGAGTCCGAGAACTTCGACCTCGCGTCCGGTCAACGAGGTGCCGGGAGCGCGGAGCCGATGGACGAGACGATCCGCGACGGCCGGAGCGAGAGTCGTGCGACCGGATGCCGCAGTACGGATCGCGGCCGCCAATTCCTCCGGGGGCGCGTCCTTGAGCAGATAGCCGGTGGCGCCGGCCTCGATCGCAGGCAAGGTGTCGGCGTCGGTGCCGTAGGTGGTGACGATGACGACGTGCGGAGCCCCGGGACGGGCGGTAATGGCGGCCGTCGCGGCAGCACCCGACATCCGTCCACGCCCGAACTGCAGATCCATGACGACCACGTCGACGTCGGGCGCGGCGGCCCGGGCCACCGCGTCCTCGGCGGTCGCCGCTTCGGCCACGACCTCGATTCCCGGCTCCGTCTCGAGAACTGCGCGCAAGCCCGCCCGGACGACCGGGTGGTCGTCGGCGAGCAGTACACGAATCGGTTCGTCGCTCACGGATGCCTCTCTGAATACGATTCGGAGGGAATCGGAAGAACAGCGGTGATCGAGGTCCCCTCACCGTCGGCGGATCGCACGGTGAACGTACCTCCCAGGTCGCCGATTCGGGCGCGCATCGCTGCCAGCCCGAAACCGCTCTCGGGCGTGGGTTCGCGAACCGACCCCGGATCGAAACCCACGCCGTCGTCGGCGATCTCCACCGCGACACGGTCGTCCCCGAAGTCGAGGGTCACGTCGACACCGGTTGCCCGGGCGTGACGGGTGGTATTCGCAAGCGCCGATTGAGCCACCCGGAGCAATGCGACTTCGTACTCGGCGGAGAGGCCGACCGGGGCACCGTGCAGGTGGAAGCGGGCCTCGAGGTGATGCCTGTCGGTAGTCGTCGCGCACAGCCGCTCCAGCGCGCCCGCCAGCGTCGTGCCGTCCAGCGCCGGCGGAGCGAGCGCCGCCACGAAACGTCGCGCTTCGCCGAGGTTGTCCACAGCGACCGAGCGCGCGCGGCCGACATAGCCGGCGGCGACGTCCACTCGCTCGGGCAGGGCACGCTCGGCTGCACGCAGCAGGAGCTGGATGCTCGAAAGCCCTTGTGCGAGGGTGTCGTGGATCTCGCGGGCGAGTCGTTCACGTTCTTCGAGGACCCCGGCACTGTGCTGGGCCGCGGAGAGATCTGCGCGTGTGGCGGTGAGTTCGTCGATGAGCATCCTGCGCTGCTCGCTCTCCCGGTACAACGCCTGGTAGCTCCACACCACCGCCACCGCCACCGCGGCACCCAGTGACGGCCCTATGGCGGTGGCCGGGCTGAAGGCGCCCTGGTGGATCGAGAAGCCCGCGACGGCCGCCACGGTGGTCAGCAGCACCGCAACGAGCCCGCTCCGCCGGGGCAACAGGTGCAGCTGCACGAAATACAGAGGGAACGCCAGCCAGACTGCCTCGGGCGAGAGCGTCAGGAGCACCAGCCAGACCACCCCTACCGCGGAGAGCCACAGGACGGCTCCCACATATGACCGGCCGACAGCCGGCAACAGGGGTCCGACACCGTAGGTCACCGCTGCCACCACGGCCACGACAGCGACGACGCCGGCGTCGGGTGCCGAATCCGCGAATGCCCGAACCACGGCAAGCGCGAGCAGCCCGGCGACGAGCAGATGCAGGCACCACGCCAGGATCCGGACGGTAGGGGTCAACGTATTCACTGTCAGTCGAGCGTACGGGCGCGCAGCGACCTGCACATCCGCCGAAAGTTACAACCGGCCGTGTCTCCTTCGGCCCGCGAAGTCCTTTCTCCTGCCCGATGTCGAAGCGCTCCCCCGCGGCAAGAGTGGAGAGCACACCGTTCCCCACGAGAAAGCAGAGCCGCACTGTGTTCGTTGCCTGGAGAGACCTGAGGTTCGCCAAGGGCAGGTTCGCCCTGATGGGATCCGTTGTCGTACTGATCACCCTGCTGGTCGGATTGCTGTCCGGCCTCACCGCCGGTCTGGGCCGCCAGAACACGTCCGCGATCACGTCCATGCCCGCCGACCACATCGTGTTCGGCACTCCCGCGGACGGACAGGACTTGTCGTATGCCGAGTCGGTCGTCACCGAGAGCCAGTGGAGCCGCGTGGCCACCACCGCGGGAGTGAGCAGCGCCGACCCGGTGGGGATCTCCACCAGCAAGGCGGCCGCCGGGTCGTCGCACCTCACGGTGTCGGCTTTCGGTGTGCAGTCGGGTTCACCCCTCGTCCCGGGTGGCGCACCCGAAGGCGAGGACACCGCGGTGTTGACCGCGCCGGTTGCCGAGAGCCTCGGGGTAGGGCCGGGTGACGTGATCACCGTGGCCGGGCGCGACCTGACCGTCGTCGCCGTCCACGGCGACGAATCCTTCGGCCACCTTCCCGTGATCTGGATCGACCTCGGCACGTGGAGAC
>JAEZDV010000181.1 GCA_023417985.1 Actinomycetes bacterium
TTGAGGTACCACACACGCATCGGCGGCGTCGCTCACCACGAGCGGCGCCGGCGATGCGCCGGGCCGGGCACCGTCGGCCCAGTCCCGGCCGAGCACGATACCGGACGACGCCAGCGCGGTGTTCTCCGAGTCGGTGAATGCCCTTCCCCGCGAGAGGAATCGAACGCCGTCGGGGGTTTCGAGGCTGAATCCGGCACCTCTTCCGGGAACCACGTCGAGCACGAGGCACGTGTGTTTCCACACCTCGAACTGCGAACCCGAGATCCACACCGGGACGGCGTCGTAACTGGAAGGCGGGTCGGGAAGCGTTTCTCCGGCGCCGAGACGGAGGTCGAGCACACCCACCAGGACGTCACGATCGCCCACGAGAAACTCTCCGTCGGGAAAACACATCGGTGACGACCCGTCGCAACACCCTCCCGATTGGTGCATCATCAGCGGTCCGTTGCGGTCAGCCAGACGTCGTAGCAGGTCCACGGCCGCAACCGTGGCCAGCAAGCGGGCAGGTGTCGACACCGTTCGCCTTTCGTTCGCGGACTCCGAACGGCGCCCGCACCACCCGACGCGAGCGATGCGGGTGCCGAGGGGATCAGAAGAAGCCCTGCGCCTTCGGCGCGTAGGACACGAGCAGGTTCTTCGTCTGCTGGTAGTGGTCGAGCATCATGTGGTGGTTCTCGCGGCCGATGCCGGACTGCTTGTAGCCACCGAAAGCCGCATGAGCCGGGTACTGGTGATAGGTGTTGGTCCACACCCGGCCGGCCTGGATCGCCCGTCCGGCGCGATAGGCGACACCCCCGTCACGCGACCACACGCCCGCGCCGAGACCGTACAGCGTGTCGTTGGCGGTCTCGATCGCGTCGTCGAAGTCCCGGAAGGACGTCACCGACACCACCGGCCCGAAGATCTCCTCCTGGAAGATCCGCATCTTGTTGTGACCCTCGAAGATCGTCGGCTGCACGTAGTACCCGCCGGACAGGTCACCGCCGAGATCCGCCCGTTCACCGCCCGTGATCACCTTGGCACCTTCGCTCTTGCCGATCTCGATGTAGGACAGAATCTTCTCGAGCTGGTCGTTGGAAGCCTGCGCACCGATCATCGTGTCGGTGTCGAGCGGATTGCCCTGCCGGACCGCCTTGGTACGGACCGTGGCGAGCGAGAGGAAATCGTCGAAGATGTCCTGCTGGATGAGAGCGCGCGACGGGCAGGTGCACACCTCACCCTGGTTCAGTGCGAACATGGTGAAGCCCTCGAGTGCCTTGTCCTGGTAGTCGTCGTCGGCGGCGAGCACGTCCGAGAAGAAGATGTTCGGGCTCTTGCCGCCGAGTTCGAGAGTGACAGGGATGAGGTTCTGCGACGCGTACTGCATGATGAGCCGACCGGTCGTGGTCTCACCGGTGACCGCGATCTTGCGGATGCGCGGGCTCGACGCAAGCGGCTTGCCCGCCTCGGTACCGAATCCGTTGACGATGTTGACGACACCGTCGGGAAGCAGATCGCCGATCAGTTCGACGAGATACAGAATCGACGCGGGGGTCTGCTCCGCGGGCTTGAGCACGACCGCGTTGCCGGCCGCGAGCGCCGGCGCCAGCTTCCACACCGCCATCAGGATCGGGAAGTTCCACGGAATGATCTGGCCCACCACACCGAGCGGCTCGTGGAAGTGGTAGGCGACCGTGTCCGAGTCGATCTCGGAGATCGACCCTTCCTGCGCCCGGATCGCGCCGGCGAAGTACCGGAAATGGTCGATCGCGAGCGGGATGTCGGCATTGAGCGTCTCGCGGATCGGCTTGCCGTTGTCCCACGTCTCCGCGAGCGCGACCGCTTCGAGGTTCTCCTCGATCCGATCGGCGATCCGGTTCAGGATCAGCGCGCGTTCAGCGGGTGAAGTCCTGCCCCAAGCAGGTGCGGCGGCGTGTGCGGCATCGAGCGCGAGTTCGACGTCTTTTTCGGTCGACCGCGCGACCTCTGTGAACGGCTGCCCGGTCACCGGGGTCACGTTCTCGAAGTACTCACCCGTAGCGGGTGCCACCCATCGTCCGCCGATCCAGTTGTCGTAACGGGACCGGAAGGACATCAGGGCGTCGGGTGAACCGGGGCGGGCGTACTCGGTCATGGTGGTCTCCTGCGTATCGACTGCGAGCACCCTTCGGGGTGTGACCCCGGACACTACGAAGAACAGCGTTGCAACTACGTTGCCAAGTCCCGATCGAGCACGCGGACCTTCGCCTCGACCTGAGCGAACAGGCTCGAATCCGGGTCCAGGCACCCGAGGTACGCCGTCCAGGCGGCCAGATCACCCCGGCCGTGCACGGACGCGGTCCAGCGCGCCAGCAGCGGCGCCGAACCGCGACGCAGGAGCGCGCCCCGGATGCGGGTATCCAGTTCGTCACCGACGTCGACGACGCCTGGCGCACACGAGTCGGGAAGCACGCGGCCCGTGTAGCGGCGCAGCGCGGTGTCGAGGTCACCTCGATCGAGGGCAGCTCGCACGTCTGCGACGTCGGTGCGCAGTTCCGCCCGCAGCCGATAGGGCCGTGAGGCGAGCGCATCCGGGCCGAGAACCTTTCGCAGACGGGAGATCTCTACACGAACCGTGACGGCGTCGAGTTCGTTCTCGTCGAGCAGCACTGCGAGTCGATGCGTGCCCACACCCTCCGGGTGCTCGCTGAGAAGCAGCAGAATTTCGGCATGCCGCTGCGACAGTGCGACTCGGTCGCGTCCGCGGAGGAGCACCGCGCGGCCCGGCCCGAACGTTTCGAGGACAGCGGTAGGTTCCGGCTCGGCCCGCGGCGACTCGAGCATGATCAGCCGCAGTTCGGCCTCCGCGGCGGCGACCGTCGCCCGCACGAGTTGCAACACCTCCGGCGCCGCGACACGCGGACCGCCGGTGATGTCGAGCGCGCCGAGGACCCTGCCATCGGTCGGGTCGTGAACCGGCGCGGCTGAGCAACTCCACTCGTGCACAGCACGCCTGTAGTGCTCGGCTCCGAAGATCTGTACACAGCGGTCGAGCGCGAGAGCGGTTCCGGGAGCATTCGTTCCGACGTGCGCTTCGCTCCAGTCGGCGCCCTCCGCGAAACCCATCGTCAGCGCGCGGTCGCGTGCGGCGTGGTCGCCCTCGACCCACAGCAAGCGTCCGCGTTCGTCACTGATCGCGATCAGCAGGCCACTGTCCGCGGCATCCTCGACGAGGAGTTTGCGCACGACCGGACGGATCAGTGCCATCGAATGCTGTGCGCGATAGTCGTCGAGATCGTTCCCGCCGAGAAGTGCGGGCTGGTCGATCACATCCGGGTCGAGGGACCGCCGGAGACTGCGTAGCCACGACTCCCGGACCAGCGGACGTACGGCCGTGGGCTCCTCGCGAAGTCGTGCGGATCCCTCGTGGTCGCGTCCCGTTCCGACGACGGCTCGATGCAGTTCCGCCAGACGGATCGCGTGCGCGTCCGCGTCGTCGCCGGGACGTAAGGCCATCCACGAATCGTCCTTCGCAGCGCCACCGCCGATCATCTACCGCTGCCCTCCTCGCACTCCGCCGGACGTCACTGTAGTGCAGGTCACAGTGCATCGGAATCGCCCGCGAGCCGGCACGGGCGCACGCGGTGTGCGCCTACACGAAGGCTGCGACGCGTTGCGCGAGCATCACCACGGTGGCGTGCGGCCCACGGCTGGGCACCTGCGGGAAAACGGAGGTGTCGACGACGAAGAGCCGTTCGGCGCCGCGCACGCGGCACCGGTCGTCGACCACCGCACGATCGCCGGAACCCATGCGGCAGGATCCCGACAAGTGCTGGGACGTACCGAGATGCGCATCGAGCCACGCGTCGTCCACACCCGCGGCGTCCGCTCCGATACTGCCGGTGTCCACGACGTCACGCATGGAGGAGAGCAAACCGACCGCCGACGCCACCCCGTCGCGCATTGCCGCCCGGTCGCGCGGGTCCGCCAAGTACCCGTAATCGACGACGGGCGCCGCAGCGGGGTCACCTGCGTCGAAGAGCAGGCGTCCGCGACTGTGCGGCCGAGTCAGTACGACCCCCAGCACAGGGAGGTCGGCGCCGCTGCCCGGAACCGAGTCGGCGAAGGGCGACGTATACGGACGGAATTCGAGTTCGCCGGTGTGCAGCACGGTCTCGAGCACGGGTGCCGGGCTGCGCATCTCGGTTCGATACCGATACGGCACAGCGACTTCCGGGTGATCGGAGAATCCCCGCCCGACGCCGGGAAGGTCGAGCACAGGCTCGATTCCGAGTCTGCGGAGTTCGTCGGCGGGTCCGAGTCCGGACAGCATGAGGAGCCGAGGGCTCTCGATCGCGCCGGCGCAGAGCACGATGTCCCCGGCCTCGACGGTGGCGACCCGGCGACCGTCGTCCACCTCCACACCCACCGCCGCTCCCCCGGACATCACGATCCTGCGCACGTGGGCATTCGTGCAGACCGTCAGATTCGGGGAGTCGAGCGCGGGCACGAGGAACGAGAGCGAGGGCCCCGTGCGCAGTCCGTTCGCGATGTTGAGGGGGACGCGTCCCACTCCTGCCGGTCCGGGTGCGTTGAGATCGTCGACCGCAGCGTGTCCGGCTGCCAAAGCAGCCTCGTGAAACGCCCGCGCAACCGGGTGAAGCCGGTCCCACGGCGTCCGGGCGACCGGGACCGGACCGGAAACGCCGTGCCAGTCGTCGTCGAAGTCGGCATCGCTCTCGATCGCCCGGAAGTTCGGCAGAACGTCGTCGAACGACCACGACGACGGCCACGCGTCGAAATCCTCGGGTCGTGCCCGCACGAAGTATCCGCCGTTGACGGCACCTGATCCACCGAGGACACGTCCCCGGGCGATGGTGCCCGAGCGGCGTCCCAGTATCACCGGATACTCTGCGGCACAGGCACTTTCCGGACCGACGGGGAGCCGCATCGGATCGAGGATCTCCGCCGGTGCGGTCGCGATGCTCGTGTACCCGGCCCCGCTCTCCAACACGAGAACCGTCCGGCCCGGCCGTTCGGCCACCAGTGTCGCGGCGAGGGTGCATCCGGCGCTCCCGCCACCGACCACCACGATATCGGCGCGTGCGGGAACCACCTCAGGTCCGGATGTCGGGGACGAGCGCCGCGGGGTCGCGGGCTTCTACGACGCCTTTCCACAGCCCGGCCCCGTAGGCGATGTCGTCGAGACGCTTGTAGAAGATGTACCGGACCGGGTCGAGCCCGCCGCCCTCCCGGTGTGAGTACCAATCCCAGATACCCTCTGCCACAGCGAAAGCCACCACCGCGCGTCGCACCTTCGACGACAACACGGCCGCCAGGAACGTCAGGGGCCAATAGTGGCGGCACACCGCGGACGCCACCTGCCACATACCGCCCGCGAAACCCTGCCCGGTGAGGACCGCCGCGATGCGGGTGGGCCGCTCGAGTTCGGCGAACATGCGGCGCAACCGCAGCAGCGTCACGAACTGGCTCAGCACTGCCGCCACGAAGCCGAAGCGAGTGAGCGTGGCGACGGCCGCGCACGCCAGCAGCGTCCAGACGGAGATCGACATCGGTGGCACCGTGCCGGGATGGCGTGCCTCCAGCGGCGCTGCTCCGGTTCCGTAGAAGACCTTGCGGGAGAACCATTCCCGGAAACTCACCCGGTGGTCGTGGGCCACGCGTGCGATCGGTTCGTAGCGGAGTCGCCACCCGGACGCACGCAGTCGCCGGCACACGTCGACGTCCTCGGCGACATGCATCGTTTCGTCGAAGCCGCCGCAGCCGGCGAGTGCTTCCCGACGGACGACCATCGCCGCGCTGGGCACGTACGAGACCGGGCTCCCGGCCACGACGGCGGCTTCCCGTCGGCCGAGATCCAGGGACGAACGTGCGTGTTCGTATCGCGCCAGGGCTCCGTTGTCGGGATCGAGGGCGACGATGCGGGGCGCGACGAGCGCGACCGCCGGGTCGCTGAAGTGTCCCAGCGATGCTTCGAGCCACCCGATGCGGGGAACTACGTCGGAGTCGAGGAAGGCCACGAATTCCGTTTGGGCTTCGTACAACCCGCGGTTCCGCGCAGCGGACGGACCGCGTGAGGCGTCGGATCGGAGCACCCGGACACGGGGGTCGTCGGGAGTGACGACCGGGGTGTCGGAGCCGTCATCGATCACGATCACCTCGAGGCCGGGAAGAGCCTGCAGCAACCGCCGCACTCCGGCCGCGTTGTTCCGGACGGGAACAACCACCGTCACGTCCGATGTGGACGGGAGGCGGGTGGGCCGCGGGTTTCCGACGCCGGAGTCGAGCAGACGACGGGCGACGACCGCCGTCCGGGAGTCGACGACCTCGAGGTGGTCGCCGTCGATCATCGCCGCGGCCGCGGGCGCCAGTTTGAGCATGCGGGTGGGTGAACCACCGATGAGTACCTGTCCGCCGGCGAATCGCCGGACCCGGGGGTCGATCCGGACTCCGAACCCGTCGGGAAGGCGGCCTCCGGGGGTTTGTGCCGTTTCGGGTGTTGTCGCCTGACTCACCGAAGTCCCCCCTCCGTGCCCGGTTCCCACCGAGCGACCTGCGATCTTGCTCTTTCCGTCAGGTGTGCGAACAAGCGGGCCCCCTGCTCCGCGGTTGCGGTGGTGGGATCACCGAGAACCCCGTTCGCCGACACCGAAACCATACCGGCTTCGCGCAGTCGTGGCATCAAACTCGGGATCGGATCCGTGTTCCCGACGGCCGCGCGGCCCATATCCACCGCATCCGGGCACAGGTGCAGCATCAGACTCGTTTCCGTCGCGCCTGCGTGAGCATCGGCGCGAGGCACCGCGCACGGAATCCACGCCGCATCGCGGCCCTCGTAGCGCAGCAGGGTAACGGCTTCGGCCAGGGCATATGCGTTTCCGCCGTGCCCGTTGACGAACAGCACCCGCTCGGCCCAGCGGCATATCGACCGCCCGTACTCCACGAAAACGGTGCGCAGTGCGTCGACTCCGATGGACACCGTGCCCGGAAACGCCTCGTGCTCGCCGCTCGCGCCGTACGCGAGCGGCGGAGCCACGAGGACGTCGGGAAGTGCCTCGGCAACGGCGGTGGCGATCCGGGTATCGGTGTCGAGGGGCAGGTGGGGGCCGTGTTGCTCGAGAGATCCCACCGGTACCGCCACCGTCCACCGATCCGGTTCGACGTCGGTCCAGCGGGCGGCGGCAAGATCCCGTATCACCGGACCGATGCTAGTGCGTCGGATCGCCCGTGCCGCTACCGCGTGGGATCACACCAGTTGGCGAGGTACCTCGCGATTCCAGTTCTCCGAGTAGACGCGCCGCTTTCCGTGGATCTCGTCGATCTCGTAGGCGTCCAGTTGGGCGGTGATCACGAAATCTTCCGGCGTCGAAGTCAGCACCGTCCGGGTGTGCACTTCGGTCTGCCAGTCGCCTCGCCCGAGATAGCGCACGGTCTGGGTCTCGCCGCGCACCGACTCCACGTCGTTCCCCTGGAAGCCGAACCACTCGGTGGTCGCATTGCGCATCGTGGTGCCGGTGTCTTCGACGAGCATCTCTCCCCGGTCGTCCTTGATCTCGAGTGTGGTCACGCCGGTTTCGAGATCGCGCGAGGTACGCCAGTGGTGTTCGCCCGGTTCGACCACGGTGACGACGGACGATTCCGCGCCCTCGGGTTCACCGAACGCGGGCAGCGCCGCATCGTCGGCATCGCGCCGTGGCCGGACCGGCAAGCTCAGCCGGCTTTCACCGGTGGTCACCGTGAGCGTCGCGAGTTCGGGCGCCGGCCACACCAAAGGGAAGTACGACGTGGACAACGACAAGCGAATGCGATGGCCCGCCGGGAACTCCTGCGCCATCCCGTTGAGCTTGACGCGCACGCGGTACCGCCGCCCCGGCTCGAGGGGCTTCGGTTCGGCACTGCCGTCGCGGTGGGTGAGGTTCAGCAACCCGTACGTGACGCGGGTGGCCTGGCCGTCGGGTGCCACGTCGCTGAGCCGTGCCGCGATCATCGCGACCGGCTTGTCTGCGCTGACCTCGAGATCGAGGGCCGGCAGACCCACCACGTCGAGCGGCTCGCTCAGCGCTTCGGTCTCGAAAACGAGTGCGCCGCCGTCTTCTTCCCGCTGATCGGAGGGCAGGTCGGGAGTAGCCGCGTACGACGCCCACTTGCCGCCGGCCATGCCCAGGCTCAGCGGTGAACACATCGCCAGATCGCGCCGCTCGGCTCGGTCCGGATCGATGTCCTGGTCCAGCCCGTGGCGGGTCAGCGTGTACTCACGGTTCTCGATGCCCGGAGCGGGCCACGACGGCTCGGCGATCCATTTACCCGGGCGTTCGGGATAACGGGGATGCGGCGGGACGCTCCCCTGCCTCCACATTCGGAGCATCGGTTCGTGCATGATTCCGTTGTCGATGCCCTTGAGCCAGTAGTCCCACCATCGGACGACCTCCTGCAGGAAGCCGATCTCGGGACCCGGCACTCCCTGGTGGGGGTACTTGTGGCCCCACGGCCCGATGAGACCCTTACGGGGCACGTCGAGGTTCTCCATGAGGCGGAAGATGGCGTTGGTATAGCCGTCGGCCCAACCGCCCACCGCGAACACCGGACATGCGACGTCCGCGTAGTTCTCGTTGACGGAGGCTCGTTTCCAATATTCGTCCCGGTGTTGGTGTTCGAGCCACTTCTCGACCCACAGGCCGCTTCCCCGGAGCCGTTCGTGCCACATGTCGCGCCAGCGGTCACCGACGATCGCCGGGTCGGGAGCCAGGCTGTTGAACGCGAACATCACTGTGGCTTCCGACAGATTGTCCGACAGCAGGCACCCGCCCATGTAGTGCATGTTGTCGACGTACAGATCGTCGGTGGCCGAAGCACTGATGATCGCTTTGAGCGCCGGGGGCCGCTTCGCCGCAACGTGGAGGCTGTTGAATCCACCCCAGGAAATGCCCATCATGCCGACGTTGCCGTCGCACCAGGGTTGCTCGGCGAGCCACTCGATCACGGCGCAGGCATCGTCCTGCTCGGTGGGGAGATACTCGTCCTCGAGCACCCCGTCGGAGTTGCCGCTGCCGCGCAGGTCCACACGGATGCAGGCGTATCCGTGACCGGCGATATAGGGGTGGTTGAGCTCGTCCCGCGCTCGCGTGGTGTCACGGTGCCGGTACGGAATGTATTCCAGCACAGCGGGAACGGGGTTGTTCTCGGCGCCCTCCGGAAGCCAGATGCGTGCCGAGAGCCGGCAGCCGTCGGGCATCGTGACGAATGTGTTCTCGATGACGCGAACACTGTGGGGAAAGGACGTCACTGTCTGCACGTGTACCTTCCTGTCGATCGGTTGGACAAGTCGCAGGCAGAAACGCCCTATTCGGAGATCGCGTCGATTCCGAAGGGAAGCAGTTCGGTCGCGCGATCGAAGTACTTCTCGAGTCCGCCGATGTCGTCGGCGCCGATGTACAGCGTGGCCAGGACGGTACGGTAGCCGTCCTGATTGGGGAGTTCGGAGAGCCGGTCGCCTACCCGCACCTTGATGTCCACCACCGTATCCGGGATCTCTTCGCAGACCCGTGCGAGATCGTCGGCGCTGGGAACACTACGGACGATGCCGTCGGAGTAGTAGCCGATGTGGCACTGCGCTGCGTTGCGGTACCGCCCGTGACCCTTTTCGATGCGCGGTTCCGTGCCGAGTGCGATGTCGATCGCCACCTCGTGGTTCGACGTACCGTCGACCTTGACGAACAGGTCACTGTGGGACTGCGAGATACGGGTGTTGACCTCGATGAGCGAGAGCTTTCCGGTCTTCTCGTCCCACATGAACTCCGTGTTGAAGCAGCCGTTGTCGAAACCGATGTGACGGAGGAACCGCTCCGTGAGGTCGATCATGCGCTGCTGCACGTCCTCGGGAACCGACTGCGCAGGGTAGTCGAGCCTGTCGAAGCTGTGGCCCGCGGCGTCCTTCCGCATGTCGAAGAAACCGTGAATGCTGTACTTACCGTTGAACATCGTGCCTTCCGGCGCGACCTGGATGCCGGTGATGATGTCTTCCGCGAGGCACATGTTGCCGCCGACTCCTTCGAGTTCGGGCGGCAGATCCACCATGTTCAGCACCTCGTCGAACGCGTCGCCGACCCGTCCGATCTCGGCACGGATCTGTTCGACGGCTGCGGCGAACTCCTCGGCGCTACCGATCTCGAACCCGAGCTGGGACGAGTGCGACTTGATCGGCTTGACCCAGAAGGGGAACGAGAGGTCGATCGAGTCCAGCGCGTTGTCGTCGAACGGATCGAAAACCGCGAAGCCCGGGACACATTCGGGGATGCTCTTCTTCTGCTCGATCCGGCTCCACGCCTTGTGCTCGCACTGGAGGAGGCTGCGGAGCGTGGGTGCAGGCAGGCCCCGTTCGGCGGCGAGAATCGGAGCGAGCACGCTCGTAGGGAAATCCCAGTGCGCGACGATTGCGTCAACGCTGCCGTCGAATTCGTCGAGCTGCTTGCGTGCCCGGGCGAGCAGGTCCTGGAAGACGTAGGTCTCGGGTTCGATCAGCGACTCGTAGTCGAGAAGGCTGTGGAACCGGAGTTCGTCTGCGTTCGAGAGGGTGCCGAGCTTGTCTCGCTGCTGATCGGTCAGGGCCGGGATGAAAATGTTCTTCTGCATCACCGACGGGTGCCCATGCAACGATTCGATAAACATCGCCCATTTCGCCACGATGTGCCGCCAAGTGTGATTCGAAGTCCTCCACCGCAGGTCGCGGCGTAGATCGCAGCCGCGGGCACGAGCCGAAAACACGTTGCACTCGATCGGTCGACCGGTCACCGTGCCGGGTGGATGCGGAGTCGGTCGCGCCCACGGCCGGCACGTAGTCTCGTCTCGTGCAGATCGAACCGCGCCCCTTGGACGACCACGACGTGCAAACCCTCATCGACGAGGTTCAGCTCGAATACGTGCGGCGCTACGGCGGGCCCGACCACACCGAACTCCACCCCGAGGAGTTCGCACCCCCACGGGGGCTCTTCCTGCTCGCTCATTCCGGAACGACTCCGATGGGCATCGGCGGCTGGCGCGCGTACGACGCCGATCATCCCGGTCTGCGCGACGGCGACGCGGAGATCAAGCGAATGTACGTACGTGCCGATTCCCGGCGGCGCGGAATCGCGCGCCGACTGCTCGACGCGCTGGAACGCACCGCAGCGGACGCAGGCCGCCGCCGCATAGTGCTCGAAACCGGTACCGCGCAACCGGAAGCGATCGCCATGTACACGGCCGCCGGTTACGAGCCGATGAGCGAACGGTTCGGCCTCTGGGCCGATTCGGAAACGTCGCTGTACTTCGCGAAGAACCTACCGCGCATCCGTCGCGCGACGGATGCCGAACTCCCCTTGCTCCAGGAGATCGAACGCACCGCGGGTGAGCAGTTCGCCGGAGTGGGGCTGGCCTCCGTCGCCGACGATACCCCGCCCACGGTCGCCGAACTGCGAAGCCGCCTGGCAGCGGGCCTAATTTGGGTCGCGTTCGACGAGGACGGCGCGCCGGTGGCGTATCTCACCGCTGAACCTGTCGACGACGCCCTCCACATCGACCAGGTCTCCGTGCAACCGGATCACGCCCGGCGCGGCATCGGCCGGCAGCTGATCGAGCACGCCGCGGGATGGGCCCGCGACCACGGGTATCCGGCGCTCACTCTCACCACCTTTCGCGACGTCATTTGGAACGCACCGTATTACGAGCGTCTCGGCTTCCGCGTCCTCACCGCCGACGAATTCACACCGGGACTCCGCCGGATCTCTTCACGCGAAGCAGAGCTGGAAACGGCTCGCCACCCACGCGTCGCGATGCGCCGCGAACTCGAACCCTGAGCCGGCACGGCGGGGCGTCACACCGCGATCGCCGCGGCTTCACCCTCGACGACAGCGGCATCGACGCGCCGCGGGCTCACCGCATCGCCCACGCGATACACGCGGAAACCGTTCTCGGACAGATCGTGCCATAGTCCGTCCACGGGTGTCTGGTGCGTGGCAACCACCACCTGGTCGACCACGAGCGGCCGGGTGGCATCGGTCCGGTGATCGAGCAACGACACCTCTGCCGCGTCGTCTCTGTCGACGATCCCGGTGACGATCACATCGGTGATCTGCACGATGCCGGCAGTGTGTGCTCGCCGTGTCCACCCGTCCATGTCCAGGGTGAGACCGAGGTCCTGCCCGACGATCATGCCGCCCGTGCACACCGTCACCCTGCATCCTCGGCCGGCGAGCAGTTCCGCAACCGACGTCGCCTGATGGAATCCCAGGTCGTCGACGATCAGAACCCGCCCCCGCGGATCGGCGCGCCCTTCGAGCACGTCGCGGACGTCGACAACCTTCGTAGAGGTGCCCGCCCACGCCGGCCGGAGGGGCCGAGCCCCCGTCGCCACGATCACGGCGTCGGGCCGGTATTCACGGACGACGTCGGCGTCGGCTTCGACCCCGGTTCTGATCTCCACGCCGGCGCGAGCGCACTCCGCTTCGAGACTCGTGACCACCGCAAGGAGTTCACCGCGATGCGGAGCGGCGGCCGCACCGCGAATCTGGCCGCCGGTCACCGGTTCCCGCTCGACCAGCGTGACGCGATGGCCGCGTTGGGCGGCAGTCGCGGCCGCCTGCAACCCGGCCGGTCCACCACCGATCACCAGCACCCGGCTGCCGGGCATGCGCGGCGGAGGTAGCGGCGTCGATTCCCGGCCGGCGCGCGGGTTCACGGTGCACCCGATCCATCGGCCGAGCCCGACCCGGCCGATGCATTCCTGATTGCAACCGATGCACGGCCGCACCTCCGCGTCGCGTCCGGCGAGAGTCTTCGCCGCGAACTCGGGGTCGGCGATCTGAGCGCGGACCGCCCCGACCAGATCGCAGACCCCTGCTGCCAGAGCGTTCCGGACCTGCTTTGCAGCGGTGAATCGGCCCACTCCGACCACGGGCACCGACACTGCGGCACGGATCGCGGCCGGAACGAACAGCGAGTACCCGTGCGGCGTCGACATCGGCGCCTCGACGAGATGCAGTGTTTCGGTCGCGACCCCGATCGACGTGCCGAGGTAATCGACGGCGCCGCGTTCGTCGAGCAGGCACGCCACCCGAACGGCTTCGTCGAGTTCGATTCCACCTGCCGTGCCGTCGTGCCCGCTCAGACGCACACCCACGATGTGCTCGCGGCCGACAGCCGCCCGTACGGCGTCGGCGACCTCGAGCAGTAACCGCGCCCGCCCCTCGAGGTCGCCCCCGTAGCGGTCGGCGCGCCTGTTGGTCGCCGGTGCGAGGAAGGCACGCAGGATCGATGCCTGCGAGCATTGGATCTCGACACCGTCGAACCCGCCCTCGACACACCGGCGGGCGACCGACGCGTACCCGTCGATCAACTCCGCGATCTCACGTTCGCCCACCGCGACGGGCACTTCCCGGAACAGTGGGTCGGGATCGGGGCCGGGCGCCCACAGCGCCCGGCCCGTATACATCGAACTGCCCTGTGCCCCGTTGTGATTGAGCTGCGCGACGATCCGCGTTCCGTGTCGGTGCACCGCGTCGGTGAGCCTGCGGTACCCGGGCACAACTGCGGGGTCCCACCCGCGGATCAGCTTCTCGTAGGGACGATCCGAAGGATGCACCGTGTGTTCCTCGGTGACGATCATCGCTGCACCACCGCGGGCACGGGCCTCATAGTACGCGACGTGCCGGTCGGTGATCGTCCCGTCGACCGCGAAGTTCGTCAGGTGAGCCGGGAAGATGATCCGATTGCGCAAGATGACCGGACCGATCCCGAGGCCGGCCCGGGGATCGGCACCGACCGTGTCGCGCGGCACCGGCTAGACCTTGGAGTTGCCCTGATCGAGCGCCATCTGGCTACCCGTGATCGTCTTCGCACGATCGCTCGCGAGGAACAGCACCGCGTCGGAGGTGTCGTCGGGGTCGGCGATCGGCTTCTCGGTGAGGATGGGTGCGAAGTTGGGGAGCCACGCCGGGAATCGCTCGAACATCTTCAGCGACCCCTGATCGGTGCCCATCGGGGTCTTCACGCCGTACGGGTGAATGGAATTGACACGGATGTTGAACTCCCCCAGCTCTTTCGCAGCCGCCTGAGTGATGCCGACGAGACCGAACTTGGCCGCACCGTAATGCACCTGTCCGGGCATCGCCTTGAGCCCGGCGACCGAACTCACGACGATGATCGAACCGCCGTTTCCTGCTTCGATCATTGCCGGCGCGGCGGCCTTCAACGTCTTGAACACACCCGTGAGGTTGATGTCGACGAGTTCTTCGAATTGCTCGTCGGGCATTTCCCAGAAGCGGTTCCAGCTGCAGATGCCGGCGTTGGCGACCACCACGTCGAGCCGCCCGAACTGCGCGACACCCTCGTCGACCGCAGCCCGCAGGGCAGCGCTGTCGCGGACGTCGGCGATGCGAGCGACGATCTTGCCGCCGGCCTCCTCGACGAGACGGACGGTCTCGCGGAAGTCGTCTTCGGTCGCCTGCTCGTAGGTGATGTACTCGGAGACCGGCTTCGCGACGTCGATTCCGATGATCGACGCTCCCTCCCGGGCGAACCTCAAGGCGTGGTTACGTCCTTGACCTCGCGCGATACCGGTGATGAAGACAACCTTGCCGTCGAACTCGCCCATGGAGATCCTTCCAGATCGGTCTATGCAACAGGTTACAGTTCCGAGGCGAGACGATGCCCCTCCCGGATCGCTTCACGCACCGTCCGAGGAGCGATGCAGTCGCCGATCCCATCCAGCCCCGGCCGGCCCGATCTGTCATCCGGCAGTCCCACTGAGCAGTCGACGAGTGTCGCCGCGTGCACGGCCACCTCCGCCCCGGTCACCCGATGGCCCAGCCGGACCCCTGACGCATCCACGCTGCGCACCGCGACACCGAGGTGCCGCCGCACACCCGCACGGTGCAACCGGGCATTGGCCGCGACGAGGTCACCGGTGGGTGCCAGTCTCGATCCGGGGATCGGGTCGGTCGTCGCGTACTCGACCACCCGGCCGTGCGCGGCGAGGTGCTCCGCCACCGCGACACCGATCCGGCCACCCACCGGATCCCACACCACAGCGCGCTCCGGCACGGTCTCCGGGGAGCGGAGCGCCTGGGCGGCGGTGAGGTATCCACCCGCTTCGTCGACCGGGAATCCGGGCGGGCGGGGCCGGCTACCGGTGGCGAGTACCACCGTTGTTCCGGCGTCGTGCGCTGCGTCGAGGTCGTCGGCGGTGACGAGGGTGTCCGTGCGGAGAACCACGCCGAGTGCGCGGCACTGCTGCTCGAGCCACGCGGCGAGTTCGGCGAACGGCGGGGCGCCAGCCCCCAGGGTTGCGGTGTGCAGCATCCCTCCGACGCGGTGAGCGCGGTCGGCGACGGTGACACGGTGGCCCCGTCCGGCCAGACCGCGCGCCGCTTCCAGACCGGCCGGTCCCCCGCCGACGACGAGCACGTCGCGCACCGTGGCCGGTGCACCGTGGGCGGTCCGGTCCTCTCGGCCCGCCTCGGGATTGGCGATACATCCGACCTCCGGGTTGCGGAAGTCGCGCACGAGACACGCCTGATTGCAGCGCACACACGGACGCGGAACACGGTGGTCGCGGATCGACGCGACGAGATCGGGGTCGGCGATCTGCGCGCGGGTCATCTCCACCGCGTCGCACATCCCCCGCTCGACGGCGTCCCGGGCGGTCGAAGGATCCACGACGCTGCCCTGCAGCACCACCGGCACGAGCCCTGCGACGGCCGCGCGGACCTGCCGGCACAGTTCGCGGTTGAACCCGGACGGCGTGTGGGCGTCGGGCCGGTACGTTTCCGGCGTGAACAGGCCTCCGCGGACGACGGTGATCAGATCGAGCGAGGGGGCGAGTTCCCGCACGTACTGCGCGGCCCGGTCCGGTGTGATCCCAGCCCACGGGGCGTTCTCGTCGCAACTCAGCCGCAGCGCGAGGATCCGTCCGGGTCCGAGTTCGGCGCGCACGGCTGCGATAACCTCACGCAGCAGGCGCAGCCTGTCGCGGCCGTAGTCGTCGGTGCGGTGGTTGGTCAGTCCGGACAGGAATTGACGCAGGAGCGCCGAGGGTCCGGCGTCGAGTTCGATGCCGTCGGCGTCCGCATCGACCGCGAGAGCCGCGGCAGCGCGGAAACTTGCGGTGACAGAGTCGATGTCGACATCTGTCATTTCCGCCGGCAGTTCGCGGGTGGCGGGGTCGGGGACCCGCGACGGCGCCCACAGCGGCGCTCGAGTCCACGCGCTCGAGCCCTGCAGACCGCAGTGCCCGAGCCCGGCCAGGACGAGAGTTCCGTGGGCCCGGCACGCCGAGACGATCTCCGCCCATCGGTCTCGGCACAACGCCGCGAGGGGGGCCCGTTCGTACGGGTGATCGCCCGGATGAACCGAAGCCACTTCGGTGACCACGATTCCCGCACCACCGCGCGCGCGACGCTCGTAGTACGCGACATGACGCGCCGACAGTGCGCGTCCCACAGCCAGATTGGTTTCGTGCGGACCGAAGATCACCCTCGACGGCGCGCTGCGGCCGGCGAGGGTGATCGAGTCGGTGAGAGCGACGCTCATTCCCAGCGGTTACTCGACTCCCAGATCCCGGCGGAAACCGGGCGGGACGACGACATCGCCGGGCACGAGGTCGTGGATGGAATCCCGTCCCAGTCCCAGCAACGCGGAACCGATTCCGCCACCGAGGATGTCGAGGACGTTCTCGACGCCGGCCTGACCGTTGGCCGCCAGACCCCACAGGTAGGCGCGGCCGATCATGACGCCGTCGGCGCCGAGGGCAACGGCCTTGACCACGTCGCTACCGCGACGGATACCGCCGTCGAGCAGTACCTCGATGTCGTTGCCGACCGCCTCCGCGATGGCCGGGAGCGCCCGGATCGGTGCGGGTGTGCCGTCGAGGTTGTTGCCGCCGTGGTTCGAGACCGAGATCGCTGTGACGCCCGCGTCGACCGCGCGTTTGGCGTCGTCGACGCGCATGACACCCTTGAGCATGAACGGGGCATCGCCCCACTGTTCCCGCAGCCACGCCACGTCTTCCCACGTGGGCAGCGGCGTGCTCATCCACTCGCCGTAGGCGCCGAAGAACGTCGGGGTCTCACCTCCACCGGGCGGGGTGAGGTTGGGAGTGGTGAGGTCCGGGACCCCACCCGTCCGCGCCCACTCCAGAAGCCACTTGGGCCGGATGATGCCCTCGGGAGCGAATTTCACCATCGCGTCGAAGCTCATCCGCTCCGGGATGGCGGGGCTTCCCCAGTCGCGGCCGTTGGAGAAAGACCAGTCCAGGGTCATGATGAGACCCTTCGCCCCCGCTGCACGTGCGCGTTCCATCCGGTGGACGAGCACGTCGCGGCTGCCGACCCAGTACATCTGGAAGAAGGTCTTGTCGTTGGCCGCGGCCACGTCCTCGATGGACTTGCTCGCGAACGAGCTGAGCCCCATCGCAATTCCGCGTGCGGCGGCGGCACGGGCGACAGCGACCTCTCCGTCCGGGTGTACCGCCTGGACACCGGTCGGCGAGATCAGGACGGGCATGGCGACGTCCTGCCCCATGACCCTGGTGCCCATCTCACGCTTCTCCGACAGTCCCGCGACGTGCGGGGCGAAGCCGAGTTCACGGAACGCCGCGAGGTTGTCGTCGACGGTGATGCCGGCTTCGGAACCGGCCACGAGCGCGCCGTACACCGACTTCGGCAACCGCTTGCGGGCACGCTCCTGCGCCACAGCGACCGTTTCGAACCAGTCGCTCTGCTTCCAGGGGTTTTTCAGCCACGAGAACTTGGCCATCGGGAACTTCTCTCCTCGAGATCTACAGGCCTGCGAGAGGGTTCTCGTCGCAGAATTTGGCGGGAGGCTTCGCGAGCAGGGTCAGCGGCACGGGCGCTGAGGGAGTACGACGTTCCGCGCGTTTTCCGGTGCGCGAGTGGTCCACGCTCGACTGGGGCACGGTGCGGTCGGCCTCGAGGGCCGACTGTCCGTATCCCTGAACGCATTCGGGGTCGGGTCCGTCCATCGGAAGGCCGGTGAAGAACTTCGCAGCCATGCAGCCGCCGCGGCACGAGTCGTAGAAGTTGCACGATGCGCACGCCCCGGCCGACTGCGGTTCACGCAGTTCCCGGAACAGCTCGGAGTTCTTCCACACCTGCGCGAAACCACCGTCGGTGAGGATGTTTCCGGCGAGGAAGTTCTCGTGGATCGCGAACGGGCACGCGTACACGTCGCCGACCGGGTCGATCAGGCACACCACGCGCCCGGCACCACAGAGGTTCAGGCCGGGCAGAGCACCGCCGCCGGTGTCGCCGCCGAACGCGGACAGGTGGAAGAACGAGTCGCCGGTCAGGACGCCTTCGCCGTGTGCGACGAGCCAGTCGTAGAGCTGACGCTGCTGGTCGTGCGTGGGGTGCAGGTCGTCCCAGACATCGACGGCGCGGCCCGACGGACGCAGACGGGTGATGCGCAGCGTCGCGCCGTACCGGTCGGCGAGCGCCTTGAATTCGTCGAGCTGGTCGACGTTGTGGCGGGTGACGACGACGGAGATCTTCGCGTCGCGGAAGCCCGCCTCGGAAAGATTCTCGAGGGCGCGTACGGCCATCGCGAAGGATCCGGGGCCGCGCACGGCGTCGTTGACCTCGGCGGTCGCGCCGTCGAGGGAGATTTGCACGTCCACGTAGTCGGACGCGGCGAGCCGGGTCGCGACCTTCTTGTCGATGCGTACGCCGTTGGTCGAGAACTTCACCCCCACCTGGTGGTCGGTGGCGTAGTCGACGAGTTCCCAGAAGTCCGAGCGCACGGTGGGCTCGCCCCCGCCGATGTTGACGTAGAACACCTGCATGCGCTGGAGTTCGTCGATGATGGCCTTGCACTGCTCGGTGGACAGCTCGCGCGGGTCGCGCTTGCCCGACGACGACAGGCAATGCACGCACGAGAGGTTGCAGGCGTAGGTCAGTTCCCAGGTCAGGCAGATCGGCGCGTCGAGGCCTTTCTCGAACTGGTCGACGAGGCGACCGACTTTCGGAGGCGCGGTGGTGACGGGAGGTTCGAGCAGAGACGTCATAACGGGTCCTTGCTGAGTGAGGGCGTCAGGCGGGAACGATCATGTGCGAGTCGGCCAGCGTGCCGAGTGCGCGGAGGTAGGGCTGCTCGGCGTTCTCGTCGATCCCGTGGGCGCGCAACGCCTCTCGGACGGACGCGTGCTCCTCGAGGGAGCGGACGACGTCCACGATCACGGTGTTCTTCAGGAACGACAGTTTGCGGGTGCCGAAGTGGTAGAGCAACGCCCCGAACGGCTCGGGGCGAAGCGCTACCTGCGGGTGGAGCCGCCACGTGGCGCCCGGATCGAACTGTGTGGTTGCCACAGCGGTGGCTCCTGGTGCGGACATGATCAGTAGACGCCGCACATGCCGTCGATCGAGACCTCTTCCACGAGGGACTCCTCGATCAGGTCGGACTCGATCACCGCGTTGTCGCGATCGGACATGAACTCCTCCTCGGATTCCGGACTCCACATATGGAGTGCCCGTCACAACAGGGCTAGCGTTGTGACTCGGTTCACCACTGTAATGGCATCGAGTGCAGAATGTCATCCATGAATCGAGGGAAACATGCATAGCCGCCGAGAGCCGGCCACCCGGACAGGCCGGCGTCCCTCCACGACGAGAGAATCCCTGGCCGCGGTGGGCATCGAACTCTTCCGCACCCGCGGATTCGACGCGACGAGCGTCGACGACATCGCCGACGCCGCGGGCATCGCGCGGCGCACCTTCTTCCGGTACTTCCCGTCCAAGAACGCTCTCGCGTGGGGTGACTTCGACGGTCACCTCGACAGGATGCGGCGGCGACTGGCAGAGGTTCCCCGGGGTGATTCGCTCGCGGATGCACTCACCGCCGCGCTCCTCGACTTCAACACCTTCCCCGCCGCGGAGACCGATCGGCACCGCGCCCGCATGGAACTGATCCTGCGCACGCCCGCACTGCTGGGCTACTCGTCGGTGATGTACCAGGGATGGCGCGCCGTGATCGCCGAATTCGTCGCTCGCCGTACCGGTGCTCACCCCGACGACCACATCCCCCGCACCGTTGCCTACCTGGTACTCGGCGTGGCCGTCTCGTCGTACGAGCAATGGCTCACCGACGCGGATTCCGACCTGCATCGGCTCCTGGAAACCGGTATGCGCGTTCTCTCCGCGGGGCTCGACTCGACCGACCTCGAAATCGAAAGAGGCTGAACGACAATGGCTGTTCTGGATTCTCTCGCCCCCTGCCCGCCGGGCCGCTGGACACACGATCACGTCACCGTCGAACGGGTGCCGTCCGGCCCACTCCGGCTGTACCGCACCCCCGATGGGCTGCACGTCACGCATTCCCTCACACCCGACCTCCTCAGCGAACGGCTCGTCGCCGACGTGACCGCATCCGTACAGGACGCCGAGTTCGGACAGGACGAGTTCGAGTCGACGATGGTCGGACTCGTCCGCTCGACCGTCCCGGGCGCTCTCGACGCGTGGGTCACCTACTACCGCAACTCACTCGGCGAACTGCTCGACGGCACAGCCGACTTCGCCCCCATCCACGACAAGGCGACCGAGTCGGTACGCGGCCGGGTGCTCGATCTCGGGTCGTGCTTCGGCTTTCTGCCGTTGCGGCTCGCGGGCGCGGGCTTCGAAGTGGTCGCGACCGACATCCTGCCGGGAACGATGCGATTGCTCGACGCCGTCGCACCGAGACTGGGCCTGACTGTGGAGACCCTGGTGTGCAACGCAGCAGCGGTCCCCGTCGCCGACCGCAGCTTCGACACGGTCACGGCGATCCACCTGCTCGAGCACGTGGACGACGACACCGGTGCCGCGGTGCTCGCCGAAGCTCTGCGCATCGCCCGCGAGCGCGTGGTGGTCGCGGTGCCGTTCGAGGACGAGGCGACCGCGTGCCACGGGCACATCCGGACCTTCGACCTCGAGTCGCTCGACGCGATGGGACGCACCGCCGGACTCCCCTACGAGGTCTTCGAACACCACGGCGGATGGCTGGTCGTCGACGTCACGTGAGTTACGGGCGTGTGCCGACAAGGAATTCCGACATCGCGGTGGCGACCGTATCGGGCCGGTCGAGCATCGACAGCACGTACGCGTCGTCGATTTCCACGAGCGTCGCATTCGGGATCAGCTGCGCGAGCCGCCGTCCGTGACTGCGAGGCATCACCTTTCCTGCCGACGACCACAGCACCAGAGCCGGGCCGGTGAAGTGCTGCAGCGCTTCCGTATCGGCCACAAGATCGGATGCGTCGAGCCGAGTCGTGACGTACTTGCGCAGGTCGCGTCGCACCTCCTTGCTGCGGAGCCCCTGTTCGGTCCAGGCACGCACGAGATCGTCGCTCAACGGCCGACGTGCCATCCACCCGAGCAACAACGGAGAATTCCGTAGCCACGAAACCCGGAGTTGCCGCAGCGCAAGCGGGAGACCGCCAGGGACACGCGCAGCGACAACGGCCATCTTGCCCGGCAGTCCGGGCGGGAAATTGTCGTAGGCCTCGCACGGCAGCAGAATCAGGCGGCCGACGCGTTCGTCGAGACCGTATGCGGTGAGAAACAGCGCGCCGCCCCAATCGCTGTGCACCAACGTCACGTCGTCCAGTTCGAGCGCCTCGAGAAAGTCGGCGACAAGCCGGTTCAGGCCGCGCAGGCTCAGATCGGCATCGGGACGCATCGGGTCGGAGTGCGCCCCGAGGGGCAGATCCGGTCGCACATACCGGAACCCAGCGGGTAGTCGGTCGATCACCTCGTCCCACACCGTGTGGTTCATGAGGAGGCCGTGCAGGAACACGACGGCCGGTCCGTCACCGTGTTCGACGTAGCGGACCGGACCGGCGGCGAGATCCACGGTGGGCATGGGCGCACCTTCCGGTGGGCGAACACTCCGAAGCGTCGGCTCCAGGGTGCGGGTACCGGCGGAACAGTGTCAACCGCAGGATCAGATCCAGCCGCTCTGCTCGGCTCGCCGCGCCGCCTCGACGCGCGTCCTGGCCCCGGTCTTGCCGATCTCCGACGACAGATAGTTCCGCACGGTGCCCGGGGACAGATGCACCATGCCCGCGCTCGCCGCGACCGTGTGCCCGGCAAGCGCGGCCCGCAGAACATCCCTGTTCACGTTCGGTGAGCGGATTGTGCCCTCCGACGATCGAGTCCGCCGCCAACGCCGGGTCCAGCACCCGTTCCCTCTCCGTACCCGGCGTACGGCGTCGGCGAGTTCGGAAGCCGGAGTGTCCTTGACGACGAAACCCGATGCTCCCGCCTCCAGCGCCGACCTCAGGTAGCCGGGACGACCGAACGTCGTCACGATCAGCGACCGCACGCCCGGGAGTTCTCGTGCCAGTTGTGACGCGACGGAAATCCCGTCCAGGCCCGGCATCTCGATATCGAGCAAGCACACGTCGGCGGAGGACGACCGTGCTGCCTCGACCACCTCGTCGCCCCGTCCTACTTCTGCCACGACGACGAGGTCGTCTTCGAGTCCGAGCAACGCGGCGAGGGCACCACGCACAAGTGCTTGGTCATCGGCCAGCAGTAGTCGGATCACGAATACTCCACCTTCAGTTCCGTGCCACCTTCGGCGACACGGCCGAGCGTGACATGTCCTCCCGCCGAGCGCACCCGGTCGCGCCCCGCAGCCCGTTGCCTTCGGGGCGTCCGTCGATGCCCACACCGTCGTCACGCACGCAAAGCCAACGGGGACCGAATCCGATCGTGCACCAGCCGGCGCCGCTGTGCCGGACCACGTTTGTCCCAGCCTCGCGCAACACCCACGCCGACACGAGCCGATGCCGCGGATCGAGTGTCGCCGGATCGCCGTGGACAGGGACTGAGCGCTCACGCAGCCACCGCATCGCCCGAGCGGTATCGCGCGACGAACCACGCTTTGGGGCTCCTGCTCCACGGCTCCTTGTTCGGCTCCGTCGATCCCCGGTAGCCGATACCCGCTCCCCGATCACCGCGCGGTCGAGCAGCAAGCCATCCGGAATGTGCCCGCCGGCACGCTCGAGATGGGCGCCGAACACGGTCACGGTGCCGGATCGCCCATCACCGCTCCTTCGCGCCGAGGGTCGGCTCCCCCGACCCAGCCACCGTCGTCGCGCCGGAGTGCGCTCAGCCCACTGGACTGCGGCGCGACGGAAACCTGGTGCCCCTTGTCCCGAAGTTGCTGCACGAGCGGATCGTGGGCGCCGTCGTCGGACGCATCCACGGCTGGATGCTCACCCCCGACGCCGGTGACCGGGGTGTTCGCTGCCCCGAAGGAGACGGCCGAGACCGCCTGCTGCGGATCCAAGCCCCAATCAATCATCCCGACAAGGGTTTTGACGACGAACTGGATGATGACCGACCCGCCGGGAGATCCGACGACCATCTGCAGGTCCCCGCGCTCTCCGTCGGGTGTCCTGTCGAACACCAGTGTCGGAGCCATCGAACTGCGTGGCCGCTTTCCCGGCTCGACACGATTGGCGGCCGGAAGGCCGTCCTTGTCCGCGGGCTCCGCCGCGAAATCGGTGAGCTGGTTGTTGAGGAGGAATCCGTCGACCATGTGGAACGACCCGAATGCCGATTCGATGGTCGTCGTCATGGCGGCGACGTTGCCGTAACTGTCGGCGACCGAGATGTGACTGGTGCCGTGCTCGGGTGTCTGTGCCGGCACCCCGAGCGGGACCGGCCCGAAATCACCGGGCTGCGCGGTGCCCATACTCTTTCCGGGATCGATCAGCGAGGCGCGTGCGGAGAGATATTCGGGGTTCACCAGAGTGTCGAGCGACCCTCCGGGAAGCGGAACGAAATCGGAGTCCGCGACGTATTTGTCGCGATCGGCGTATGCGAGTCGCTCCGCTTCGGAGATCAGATGTACGGCTTCCGCATTCGGAACCCCACCGTTCGCGTCGACGTCCGCCGGACCGAGTGCCGCAAGGTCGAAGTTCTCCAGGATTCCGAGGGTCGCCGCGACCGCAGTACCACCCGACGACGGGTTCGGCATGCCGCAGATCTCGTGGTCGCGGTAGGGCGTGCACAACGGCGTGCGTTCCTTCGCCTCGTAGGTGGCGAGGTCGTCGAGCGTCATCGTTCCCGGTGTGCGCCCACCGGAATCGCTGGTGGTCGCCTCGACTATCGACTGTGCGATGTCGCCGGTGTAGAAGGCATCGGGACCCTCGGTGGCGATGGTGCCTAGTGTTTTCGCCATCGCCGGGTTGGTCAACGTGGTGCCCGCGGGCTTGGGGCTACCGTCCGGCTCGAGGAAGTACGCGCGAGCTTCGTCGTCGACAGCGAGTTGCTCGGCGGAATCGGCAATCGACTGTGCCATCCGGTCACTGACGATCACCCCTCGGTCGGCCAGATCTATAGCCGGAGCGAACAGACTCCGCCATTCCTGGTCCCCGTACTCCGCATGCACCATCTCGAGCATGCGCAGGACGCCGGGTACCCCGATCGAACGTCCGCTTGCGCGGGCATCCGGCTTCGGCTCGATGCGGTCGGTGTCGCTGATCCAGCGGAGATAGTTCTCGTCCGCCGAAGCGGGGGCCGTCTCGCGGCCGTCGTACGCCTGGACCTGGCCGGATTCGGCGTCGAAGTACATCAGGAACGCTCCACCGCCGATGCCGGACGACTGCGGCTCGACGAGTCCGAGCACCATCTGCGCAGCCACGAGCGCATCGGCCGCCGTCCCGCCGTCCCGGAGGACCTCGCACGCCACCTCGGTGGAGACGGGATTGGCCGTGGAGACCGCGAAGGATTCGGTACTCACAGCGGTCATGCCGCTGCGATAGCCGGTAGCGACCTCCGGGTTGGTGGCGATATCCCGATCCCCGGTCGCCGGCGGCGGTGCATCACCTGTCAGCGGGGTGCCGTTGGGCGTTGCCCCACATACCGCTGCCGCAGGTGCGGCGGTGTTCTCCGAACCGCCGTCCGTGCTCGACGCACATCCGCCGATGAGCGCGACCGCAGCCGTCACCGCCAGTGCTGCACGTGTTCCCGACCGAATTTCCCCCACCGAGATCATCTTGACGACGGTAGCCGGGCAGGGCGTCGTCCGCCGGGCGAATGTCGTTTCCACGACGCCCCGGTGCACGCGTTCTATGGTGAATCCCGGTAGTGCAACCACACTCGTCGTCCGCCCGAACGACCGAGTTGCCGTCGTCCGTCACGGGCGCTCCCACCACACCCCGAGGAGGGCCTGCCATGAGCTCACCCGACGACTGGAATACGAGCGTGATCGAGGAGTTCAGGAGTAACGAGGGACGTGTCGGTGGCCCGTTCGAGGGCGCGCCGATGGTGCTGGTTCATCACCGCGGCCGCAAGAGCGGACGCGAGATGGTGACCCCGATGATGTATCTGCCCGACCCGGGTGACGACGCGACGGTGTACGTCTTCGCCAGCAAGGCGGGCGCTCCCACGAACCCCGCCTGGTACTACAAACTCACCACCGCGGGACGCGCCGAGGTCGAGATCGGCACCGACACATACGAGGTCGCGGTCGAGGAGATCACCGGCGCCGAGCGCGACCGCATCTACGCCGAGCAGGCCGCCAGGTATCCGGGCTTCGCCGGCTACGAGGAGAAGGTGCGTGGGGTGCGCACAATTCCGGTGCTGGCCCTGCGCCGCATCTGATCCGCTCCCACCTCGGGGCCGTCCGTCGTGCAGCCACGGACGGGGATTGCCGGCTGCGGGTGAAGGGTCTTGACAGGCATGGCGCAGCGAGCGGATGCTGTATTCAACCGAAAGGTTGAATAAGGAGGGTGGCAGGTGAATGCTGCCGAAGCGGAGGACGATCGGCTCGACCGGGCTTTCATGGCCCTGTCCGATCCGGTCCGCCGACGCATCGTCGCCCGGCTCAGCCGGGGTCCGGCCACCGTCAACGAACTCGCGGAACCCTTCGAGATCACCGTCCAAGCGATCTCGAAGCACATTCAGGTACTCGAGCAGGCCGGGCTCGTCACCCGTACTCGCGACGCGCAACGGCGTCCCGTCCACCTGAATCCCGCGCAGCTGGAGGCGCTGACCTCCTGGATCGACCGGTACCGGTTGGTCAAGGAACAGCAGTTCCGCGGCCTCGACGCTGTGCTGGCCGGGGACACGGCCGAGACCGGAGATCGTCCGCCGGGATGACTCGCATCCCTTCCGAGAGGACAAGGACATGACCAACCCCCTGCACGTCAACGCACCCGAAGGCCTCCCCTTTCTCGACTACGAACGGGAGTTCGACTTCCCCGTGGCCGAAGTCTTTCGAGCGCACCAGGACCCGGCTCTCGTGACGCAGTGGCTCGGGCCGCGCGGTATGCGCACGGACATCGACCACTACGACTTCCGCAGCGGAGGGACGTACAAGTACACCCACAGCGACGACAACGGCTCGTACACCTTCTCCGGCGTCTTCCACACCGTCCGGGAGAACGAGTTCGCCATCCAGACCTTCGAATTCGATCAGTACCAGGATGTCGTGAGCATCGAGTTCATGACCTTCGAGGATCTCGGCGACGGCCGCAGCAAGCTCAGCGGCCACAGCGTGTACCCGAGCCTCGAGGCACGGGACGGCATGGCCTCCTCGGGATGGGACGAGGGCCTCGTGGAGTGCTACCAACGAATCGACGAACTCCTGTCCAAAGCCATCGCCTGAGCGTCGTGCGCTGCGGCCGCGCTCCCCGTGG
>JAEZDV010000294.1 GCA_023417985.1 Actinomycetes bacterium
GTGTCAGCGAATCGGACAGCTCCGATCAGGCGACACCCTCGGCCTTGGCTGCTGCCGCAACGGCTTCCGCAACGGCCGGCTCGACCCGCGGATCCAGCGGGCTCGGCACGATCTTGTCGACGGAGAGTTCGTCGGCGACGACGGAGAGAATCGCGTCGGCGGCTGCGAGTTTCATGCCCTCGGTGATACGACGGGCACCCGCGTCCAGCGCACCACGGAAAACACCCGGGAAGGCGAGCACGTTGTTGATCTGGTTGGGGAAATCGCTGCGCCCGGTCGCGACGATCGCCGCGTACTTACGGGCGATGTCGGGGTGGATCTCCGGGTCGGGGTTGGACATCGCGAAGATGATGGCGTTGTCGGCCATCGTCGCGATGATCTCCTCCGGAACGGTCCCCGCCGACACCCCGAGGAACACGTCGGCTCCGTCGAGCGCCTCGATCAGTCCGCCGCGACGGTCCGCCGGGTTGGTGCGAGCGGCCAGATCGGCCTTGATCGGGTGCAGGTCTTCGCGATCCGACGAGACGATGCCCTTCGAATCGAGCACCACGACGTCTTCGATGCCTGCGGCGAGAAGGATGTTCGCGCAGGCCACGCCGGCCGCGCCGGCACCGGAGATGACCACACGCAGCGAGGTGATGTCGCGGTTCTGCACCTTGACAGCGCCCTTGAGTGCGGCCAGCGCCACGATGGCCGTGCCGTGCTGGTCGTCGTGCATGACGGGGCAGTCGAGTGCCTCGATGACGCGCTTCTCGATCTCGAAGCACCGCGGGGCCGAGATGTCCTCGAGGTTGACGGCACCGAAGCTCGGGCGCAGCCGGACCAGCGTCTCGACGATCGCGTCGGGATCCTTCGTGTCGAGCACCAGCGGAATGGAGTTGAGACCGGCGAACTTCTTGAACAGCGCGGACTTGCCCTCCATGACGGGCAGCGAGGCGCGAGGCCCGATATCGCCGAGGCCGAGGACGGCCGTTCCGTCCGACACGACGACGACGAGGCGGCTCGTCCAGGTGTAGCGCGCGGCGAGCGTCTCGTCGGCAGCGATCGCACGGCTGACCTGGGCTACGCCCGGGGTGTACGCGATGGAGAGGTCGCGCTGCGTCTCGAGGGGCGCGGCGAGTTCGACCGACAGCTTTCCGTCCACATGGCTGCCGAAGATCTCTTCGTCGGTCAGCTCGAGCTTCTCGGGGGTATGTGCATCAGACACAATTGACACGATGACACTCCTGCGTGTTCCGAGGCCAGTCCTGGCCTCGGTTACTGCGAGAACTCTGCATTCCAATGCGTTTCACATCGAAATACAGAGCTCCGCCAAGGACATATTCGATGAAGCATCCGGGCGCGATCATGGTTACGGCTTTGGAACGCTGTACGTCTTCCGGAGCGTGATGGCGCCGGGGCGGGTGGCCTCGGCGACAAGCCCTCGAGCGGCTCTGCCATCCTTCTTCCGATACCGGAAGGGTGACTCCGGCCTCGGTCGTGGTGGCGAGTTTGCCACCTTTACAGACCAACAATCAAATCGGCATCGATTGCAAAGGTTTGACCTTTTTACGGTCTCACCTGTGAGTTTGCGGTAACGCCCGGTACCGCGCAACCCCGGTCCTGCGGATTCTCCAGACCTACCGGCCGGTAGCCACGAACGCGGGTTGCTCAACCCCACCACTGCGTCGCCAACAGAATCGATGCAGTGACGATAACCACACCGCTCGCCGCAGCGGATGCGAAACCTCGTTTCCGGTCGGCCACGATCTGCGCGAGAACCACCACGACGGCAGCGACGACGTGCACTCCCACCGACACGGAACCCGGGCCGGGAAAGCCCCGTTCGCCGCTGAGGTACTGCGCTCCGAGCACCACCAGCACCATCACCAGCACCGCGCCGGCGACAACGCCCGAGACGACACGACCGACCCGTACGGCCAGCGGCGCCGTTCGCGCGTGCCCCGACTGCGAACCGTTGTCGTACGCCCGTCCGTAGTACTGCTCACGGTCGTACTCCCCGCCGTCGTACGGACTGCGGTAGTACGCACGGTTGTCGTAATGGCCCTGCGCCGCGACGAATTCGTCGTCCGGCCCGGAACCCGGACGCGGAGTTCCCGACCTCCTCATCCCGCGACCACCTCGACTCCCTTCGCCCTCTCGAGCAGAGCTTCGTACGCACCGGGATCGGTCGTGAAGTCTCCGAGCCCGACATCCTTGTTCCGGCCGTGATAGTCCGACGACCCGGTGACGAACAAGCCCAGGCGCTCGCCCATGTCCCTCATCAACCGCGCATCGGCAGCGCTGTGGTCGGGGTGGTCGGCTTCGAGCCCACCCAGACCGATCTCCGCGAGTTCCTCGATCTGGTCGAGTGCCAGCAAACGCCCCCGAGCGCGCGCCCGGGCGTGGGCGATGACGGTGACACCGCCTGCCTCGCCGACCATCCGCACCGCGTCGGCGAGCGGGGTGTCGACCTTCGAGACGTAGTAGCGACCGCGCGGCGACAACAGGTCGGTGAATGCTTCGCCGACGGTGGCCACCACCCCGGAGTCCACGAGCGCGCGCGCCAGATGCGGGCGGCCTGCCGCCGGCCCGGCCTGCGCGAGAAGGGCGTCCGCGTCGATGGGCAGGCCGTCCGCGGCCATTCGTTCCGCCATCGCCCGCAGACGCGACACCCGCTCGCCGCGCAGACGGCCGAGTTCGGCGACGAACGCCGGGTCTTCCGGATCGAACAGGTAGGCGAGGAGATGCACCGCGACGGGCATCCCGTCCTCGCCACGCCCGGTGCACGACATCTCCATCCCGCGCACGAGACGCAACCCGGGGGGTGTCGCCGCGACGGCCTCGTCCCACCCGGCTGTGGTGTCGTGGTCGGTCAATGCCAGTACGTCCAACCCCGCCTCGGATGCCCGGCGGACGATCTCGGACGGACTGTCCGTGCCGTCGGACGCCGTCGAATGGGAGTGAAGATCGATACGCACTCCCCCAGTCTGTCAGGTGTGGCGACTAACATGACTGCGCGACATCTCGTGCCGCTCGACCACAAGGGAGAAGGGGAGATCATGGCGCACCTGCCCTCCCGATCGGAACGGCACGTGCCGGTGCCCGTCGGCGAGGCCGGAGCCCCGGCGCAGCCCGAACCCACCGAACGGGCTGTGGTGGACTGCGCGGTCTACATCGACGGCCGTCGCGAACCGGGCACCTTCAGCTATTCCGCCGCCCTCGCCGAGGCACGCAGCCGTGGCGCCGGATTCGTGTGGCTCGGCTTGCACGAACCGGACGAGCAACAGATGACGAGTGTCGCCCGCACGTTCGGTCTGCACGAACTGATGGCCGAGGACGCGGTGCACGCGCACCAGCGTCCCAAGCTCGAACGCTACGACGATCTGTTGTTCCTCGTGCTGCGGACGGTGAGTTACGTCGAGCACGAGAGCGTGACCACCACCAAGGACATCGTCGAAACCGGCGAGATCATGCTCTTCACCGGGCCGGACTTCGTCATCAGCGTCCGGCACGGCGACCATTCGGAGCTTTCGCGCGTACGCAGGAGTCTCGAAAAGAACCCGTCGCGCCTCGCACTCGGGCCGGCGGCGGTGCTCCACGCGATCGCCGACCACGTCGTCGACTCCTATCTCGCGGTCACCACCGCCGTGCAACCCGACGTCGACGACCTGGAAGAAGTCGTCTTCACCCCCGACACCCAGATCGCAGTCGAGCAGATCTACCTGCTCAAACGCGAAATCGTGCAGCTACGCCGTGCTGTCCTCCCTCTTGCCGAACCGTTGCAGCAACTCATCCGTTCGCCCGGCAACCCGGTACCCAAGGATGTCCGTCGATACTTCCGCGACGTCGCCGACCATCACACGACCGTCTCCGACCGCATCGCCGCATTCGACGAAACGCTCGGCACTCTGCTCGACGCGGCGATCGCGAAGGTCACGGTCCAGCAGAACACCGACATGCGACGCATCTCGGCGTGGGTCGCGATCGCCGCGGTTCCCACGATGATCGCCGGTATCTACGGCATGAACTTCGACAAGATGCCGGAACTGCACTGGGAATACGGCTATTACCTCGTGTGGGTCGTCATCGTCGTCATCACCGTCGGCCTGTTCGTCACGTTCCGACGCAACAAGTGGCTGTGACGACCGCCCTTTCGGAACATGATCCCGGACGCCTTCGGGCGAAGGACCGTGGCAGGATCGTTCTGGTCGTGGCCCTCGCACTGGTCGCGGCACAGGTGGTCGTCCGGTCCGTGATCGCGGGGGCCGGCGAGTTCTACTGGGACGACCTCATTCTCATCGGCCGGGCCGGAACCGAGTCCCTGCTGTCCGAGTCCTTTCTGCGATACGACCACGACGGGCATCTCATGCCCGGCGCATTTCTCGTCGCGGGTCTGGCCACCGTGCTCGCCCCACTGCAGTGGTGGCCCGCCGCGGCGACCCTGGTCGCCGGGCAGGCGATCGCTTCACTCGCGGTGCTGCGAGTCCTGTGGCTGCTGCTCGGCGCACGGCGAATCCTTTGGGCACCCCTGCTCTTCTACCTGCTCACCCCGCTGACCCTGCCCGCGTTCGCGTGGTGGGCCGCAGCACTCAACTCGCTGCCTATGCAGGCCGCCCTCGCCTGGGTCACCGGCGACGCACTGCACTACGCACGCACCGGCCGGCGCCGGTATCTCGTGAGCGGGGTCGTCGTCACCGCGGCCGCATTGCTGTTCTTCGAGAAAGCGATCCTCGTGCCGTTCGTCGCGTTCGCAGCCCTCGCACTGACCTACCGCGTCGACGGCCGGAATCGTCCGCTACGGACTGCGGCGAGACGCGCTGCGCCGCTGTGGCTGGCGTCGGCCGTGATGCTCGCGCTCTGGCTCGGGGTCTACCTGTCGACCGTCGAGTCCCGGTTCGGTACGCCCACTGCCGAGATGGCACGGGGTCTGAGCCTCCACGGTCTGTCGTACGGGCTGCTCCCCGCACTCGTGGGTGGCCCGTGGCGGTGGGCTCGGTGGAACCCCGGCCCACCGTGGGCCGATCCACCGGCCGTACTCGTGTTCGTCGCGTGGGCCGCATTGCTGGGAGCACTCACCTGGAGCCTGCGGCGACGGCAGCGCACCGGCTTCGTGTGGGCCGCGACCGCGGCATACGTCGCGGCGTCGATGGTTGCCATGATCAGCACCCGGTTCGGCCCCGGCACCACGTACGAACTCGCCCAGACGCTCCGGTACTTCGCCGACTCGGCTGTCGTGGTCGCGATCGCGGCCGCGCTCGTGCTGCGGGCGCCGCACAGGCCGGGCACGACGACGGTCCCGGTACCGGTGCGGCGGGTGGCAGCCGCAGGGGCAGCAGTGTTCTTCACGGTGAGTTCTCTGTGGTCCACGGTGACGTTCACCCGCAGTTGGACGGACAACCCGACCGGTAAGTACCTGGCGCATGCTCGCGAGGGCCTGACCTCGCGCCCCGATGTCCCCGTCCTCGACCACCCGGTCTCGGTATGGGTCCTGCTGCCCGTGACGTTTCCGCACAACCTGGTGTCATCGGTGTTCGCCGCGCTCCCGGACCGTTCCGACATCGCCGACAGCACCACCGAGCTCCGGGTGCTCGACGAGGCCGGCGAGCTCGTCCCCGCCGATCTGCTGCCCGTGCGCTGGGTCGATTCCGGCCCCGAACCGGGCTGTGGGCGCCGCGCGGCACCCGGCACGGTCACGATGCTGTCCACCGGACCGATGCTCGACGCCACGTGGACCGTGCAATTGAACTATCTCGCGTCCGCCGACGGTGAGATCGAGGTGGGTTTCCCGTCGCGCAAGCCCGCGCGGGTCGCGGTCACGGAGGGACCGGGCACGGTGTACGTGCGGGTCCCGGGTGGCGGCGACGGTGTGCAGGTTCGCACCGTGACCCCCGGTCTGAGTGTGTGCTTCGGAGCGGGACCGGTGGGCGTCGTCGTACCGCGTTGACCTGGCAGGAGTGCCGCGTCGACCCGGCAGGGTCAGAGACGCGCCTGGGCTCGTTGGGGATCTCGGAGGTCGATGCCTGCCTCCGTCCACGCCTCCCGCAGTGCGTCGGCACCGCGCAACCGTTTCCACGCCGCTTCGGTGCCGGTCAGGGGGATCGCGTCGAAGAAGCGCACCGGGTCGGCGGGTTCGGGCAGTTCCAGATCCGGCACGTCACCTACCTCGATCAGCACCGCAGTGAACGGAGCCCCGTCCCAGAGCGGCTCGCCGAGATCGAGCAGGGCATCGTCGGTGAGCACGACCCCTTCGACGGCGGGCAGCGCCGCGAGCAGCGCCAGCGTGCGGTGGACGCCGGAGGTGATGCCTTCGGCATTGCGCAGACTCAGGATCAGTTCGGCGCGGGGGCCGCGAGTGGGATCGGCGACCATGTCCGTCGGGTCGCCCATGGGGTGGCGGGAACACCCCAGCGTCGCAAACCGCACCAACCCGGTCTCGGGGCTGACGAACCGCAGCACGTCGATGGGTTCGAGCCCCAGGAACGTCACCGAAGCAGATTCGGGTTCCGCGTCGCCGGGCCCGGAGAGGTGGGCGGCGAGATGGGTGCGGACTGCGTTGAGCACTGCGTCGGTCACCCCTGCAATCTAGTCCGCGCTCCCGTCTGCGGTGCGGGGCCGTCTCGTCGTGTCACATTTCCGCGTCCGGCAGGAGCCGTACCTCGTGGTCTTGCGCGTCGGGCGCCGAGAACTTCAGTAGCCGCATCCCTTCCGCCTCGATCGCGGACCGGTTCGCGCTGCTGAGCCGCCGCCACGGTGTGACCTCGAGCGTCGCCGAGCGTCGATCCGCAGCGCGGCGGACCGATCCCGCGACCGTCCCGCCGACGAGAACGGCCGCGTGCACGATGCCGTTCTTCGTCACGAGGCGGCGACGATCGGCGTCGGACACGAGCCGGGTGCGGTCGGCGTGGGAGAGCAACACGTTGTCGTACTGCGCGAGGATGCGGACCGGCGCCGGCGTGGACGAGTCGGGACGCGGAGCCTCCGGCAGGTCGAACAGTTCGGCGCCGTTCTCGGCGCGGAAAACCACCAGTTCGGGGCGGAGTGCGTCGAAGATCTCGCCGAGCCCTCCAAGGCCCGACCACGCCTGCGCATCCCGTACGCTCGCGGGGCCGAACGCGGCCAGGTAGCGGCGCACGAGCGCCGCCGGTTCCGGAACCCGCGACGTGAGCGGAGCGCTGCCGTGTCCGATCCAATGGTCGAGGAGCGTGAGGCGAGGCTGACCGGCCCTCCCCCACAGCCCGCGCGGGGGAACCTGCACCAGCGGAAGCAATCCTCGTACCGCGTAGGCGAGGTCACGCGGGTCGTGCCCGGGGAAATGCCCGGCGAGCAGCGACCCCAGTTCCTGCGGGGTCCGCGGCGCGTCGCGCACGAGTTCCCCTGCACGCGTGGCGAGCGCCGTGTGGTCGATGCCGGCGAGTCCGGCGGCGTGTTGTGCGTCGGTGCGCAGCGCGCGGGTCAGCAGCGGCTGCACCCACGGCCGCAGGGCAAGGGCGTCGGAGGCGGTCACCGCAAAGACGGTGCCGCGCATCAGGGCGATTCGGACGACCGTACGGGAGGCGAGCAGGTCCGAGAGCCGGTCGGGGGTGAATCCGCGCATCCGGGTCCACAACGCGTAGTACGGCGGCTCGGGCGCCTGCGCCTGAAGGCCGATCAGGTGCTCGAGCATCTCGGCCGCAGAGAGGTCGCTGCGCCGCAGCAGGTGCTGGCGGGCGAGGGTTGCGCGACCGAGTTCGCGAACGGTGAGGATCCGGGTCGTCACGGGTTCGACTGTTCCACGAACCACCGACACCCAGGATTGCCCCACAGCGCCTCACAGCCCGGTACCGTCGAGGAATGGCGCGCGACACCGGGTTTCCGGTTTCCGATGCCGGCGACGATTTCGCCCGGCAGCGTCGCCGCGCCGAGTACGCCCGGCTGATCGCCAGGCTGCGACGCGAGCCCGACGACGTCAACACCGTTCTGCCGTTCGACGAGGTGGTCCGTGCGCTCGGCAGAGTCGGCGAACGCCGCCTCGGTCTCCAGGTCATCGAGGTCTCGTCCATCGTGGGCAGCGTGGACCGCACCGACGACTTCGATCGGCGGTTCCGTCCCACTTCGGCCCGGCTGCGTCAGCGCTGGGAGAGGATCGCCGTCGCCCGCAGACGAGGCGAGGCGATGCCGCCGATCTCGGTGTATCGGATCGGGTCGATGCATTTCGTGCAGGACGGCCACCACCGCGTGTCGATCGCCTACGCGCAGCACGACCGCACCATCGACGCCTACGTCACCGAGATCATCACCAAGATCTCCGCCGAGGGCATCACCGTGCAGTCGGATCTCGTCCACAAGGACCACTACCGGATGTTCTGCAGCCGCGTCCCCTTGCCCGGTCCCGCTGCGGATTCCGTGCGGGTCACCGACCCTTGGGATTACGCCGAACTCGCCGAAGCCGTCGAAGCGTGGGGATTCCGGCTGATGCAGGACCTCGGAGAGTTCCTCACCCGCGAGGACGTCGCCGGACGCTGGTACGAGGAAGAGTTCGTGCCTGTGGTTGCGCTGGCCCGGGCCGCCGACATGCTGCCGAACCGGACGGACGCCGAGGTCTACCTCTGGATCGCACGCGAACGCTATCGCCTCGTGCGCCGCCATGTCTGGAACGACGACATCGTGGAGAAACTGCGGCGACAGTCTCCCCGATGAGCGGCAGTGCACCGGGAGTGGGCGTCACGGTCGGAGGGTGAGGTTGGTCCCGGTCTCCTGATCGAACAGCGCGACCTTGCCGGGGTCGAACCACAGGTCCACCGGCTTGTCCTTGGCCACTTGCGATTCGACAGGCAGGCGTGCCACCAGGGTGCCGCCTGCCACGTCCACCGACGCTGTCGCCGCGGCGAGTTCGTCGAGTTCCTTCGACCGAACGTCCGGGCCGTCCACCGTGAAGTATGCGAACTTGTCCGATCCCATCGATTCGAGGACGTCGACGTCCGCTGTGAAGGTCACGCCGTTCTCCCGCTGGGCGGCGTCGAGGAGGGTCGCGTCCTCGAAATGCTCGGGCCGGATGCCGAGCACCACGTCACGGGAAGGGTTGTGCTGCCGCACCGTCTCCCAGCGGTCGTCGGGAAGCGCGAAATCTCCGAAGGCGGAACACACCTTCCCGGATTCCAACTGGCCCGAGGTGAAGTTCATCGCGGGTGAGCCGATGAACCCCGCTACGAACAGGTTCCGAGGATTGTCGTAGAGGTCCTGGGGTGCCCCGACCTGCTGCACGATCCCGCCGCGCATGACCACCACCCGATCGCCGAGCGTCATCGCCTCGGTCTGGTCGTGGGTGACGTACACGGTGGTCGTCCCGAGCCGCTTCTGCAACCGGGCGATCTCGGTGCGCATCTGCACGCGGAGTTTGGCGTCCAGATTGGACAGCGGTTCGTCCATGAGGAATGCCTTGGGATTACGAACGATGGCTCGTCCCATGGCAACTCGCTGCCTCTGTCCACCGGAGAGGTTGGCGGGTTTCCGGTCGAGGTGCTGGGTGAGGTCGAGGATGCGGGCGGCCTCGTCGACCTTCTCCGCGATCTCTTTCTTCGGAAGTTTCGCCAGAGTCAGCGGGAACTCGATGTTCTCGCGCACCGTCATGTGCGGGTACAGGGCGTACGACTGGAACACCATCGCGATGTCACGGTCCTTCGGTGCCTTCTCGTTGACGCGTTCACCCGCGATCCGCAGTTCACCGCTGGAGATATCCTCCAGGCCCGCAATCATGTTCAGGGTCGTGGCCTTTACCCAGCCCGACGGCCCCACGAGGATGACGAATTCGCCGTCCGCGATCGTCAGGTCGACATCGCTCACAGCTTTGGCGCCGTCAGGGTATTCCTTCGTCACCTTGTCGAGCACGATCTCGGCCATGACGCTCACCCCTTCACAGCGCCGGACGTCAGTCCGGCGACGATACGACGTTGGAAGATCAGTACGAACACGATGATCGGGATCGTGATGACCATCGCGGCTGCGGCGATGGAGCCGGTGGGTTCTTCGAACTGGGAGGCACCGGTGAAGTTCGCGATCGCGGCCGGCGCCGTGATCGACCGCTCCGTCGAGGTCAGCGAGATCGCGAACAGCAGGTCGTTCCAGCAGAAGATGAACACGAGGATCGCCGCGGTGATGATCCCCGGCGCCGCCAGCGGGGCGATCACCTTCCGGAACGCCTGGGCCGGGGTCGCACCGTCCATCTTCGCGGCCTTCTCGAGTTCCCAGGGGATCTCCCTGAAGAACGCCGAGAGCGTGTAGATCGCCAGCGGCAGCGAGAAGGTGATGTACGGGATGATCAACGCAGCCCAGGTGTCGAACAATCCGAGGCTGCGCATGATCTCGAACAGCGGGCTGACCAGGGAGATCTGCGGGAACATCGCGATGAGCAGCGCGACGCCGACCAGCACCTTCTTGCCCGGGAAGTCGAGACGCGCAACGGCGTACGCCGCCATCGTCCCGAGGATCACGGCGATGAACGTTGCGATCAGGCCGATCCCGATCGAGTTGATGAGCGCGCTCGTGAAGGCGTTGGTCTTGAAGATGCCCCGATAGTTGTCGAGGGTCCACTGCTGCGGGATGAAGTTGCCGTCCTTGATGGTGCCGGGCGGCTTGAACGACAGGCTGGCGATCCACAGCACCGGGATGAGTGCGTAGAGGAGAACGAGCACGTTGACCGCGGACCACGACACGGTCTTGTTGCGGGTGTCCGCCATCGTCATCGATTCCCTTCGTCCGACCCGGGCGCCGACGCACCGAACAGCTTGATGAACACGAACGCGATGATTGCGACACACACGAAGATCAGGACGCTGATCGCCGACCCGATCCCCAGGTTGAATGCCTTGAACAAGTTGTCGTAGCCGAGGATCGACAGCGACCCGGTGCCGTTGGAGCCGCGGGTCAGCACGTAGATGTTGTCGAAGATCCGGAACGCGTCGAGGGTGCGGAACAGCAACGCGACGAGGATTGCCGGTTTCATCAGCGGCACGATGATGCGGATCAGCCTGGTCCACGCGCCCGCACCGTCCACCTGCGCGGCCTTGAGCAGGTCGTCGGGGACCAGGGCGAGCCCGGCGAGCAGCAGCAGGGCCATGAACGGTGTGGTCTTCCAGACCTCGGCGAGCACGATGATCGCCAGCGACGGGAGTTGGTCGGTGAGCGGAGCACTGCCGTCGGGCAACAGGTTCGCGAGGTATCCGGTTCCCGGCGTCCAGGCGTAGTACCAGCTGTACGCGGCGGCAACGGTGACGATCCCGTACGGAATGAGAACGACGGTGCGCACCAGGCCCTTGCCGAGGATGGTGCGCTGCATGACGAGCGCTATCGCCAGGCCCAGAACGAATTCGATCGCCACCGAGACGACGGTGATGCCCAGGGTGACGAAGAATGCCTGCCACCAGAAGTTGTCGGTGAGCACCGCGACGTAGTTCGACAGACCCACGAACGCCCGGTCGTCGGGGAAACGGAGGTCGTAGCGCTGCAGACTCAGCCACACGGCGTATCCGACGGGATACGCCGTCACCGCGACCATGACCAGAGCGGCCGGTGCGACGAGCCAGAGACCGAGGCGCCGCTCCGCCTTCTTCCCCTCGGACACGGCAGCCTTCGCCGGGCGAGTGCTGTCCTTCTGCCCGTCGCTCTGTGTCTGCGATTCGACTGCCGTCACGGAACCAGCCCTTCCGAGTTGACCGCCTTGCGGACCTGTTCGGCGAGTTCGTCGACGGTCTTCGGCGGGTCGATCCGGTCCACCGGGTTGAGGGTGGAGGTCACCAACGTCGAAATACTTTGGTAGGCGGGAGAAGCCGGGCGTACGGCCGCGTTCTCGAGGCTGGCGCGCACCTCACGCCACGCCGGATAGGCCTCCTGGAAGACGGGGTCGTCGTAGAGCACTTCCAGAGTCGGCGGTACGCCGCCCGCGACGGCGTTGTTGCGCTGATTCTCCTCGTTGCGCAGGCACGTCATCGCCTCGAACGCGAGGTCGGGATGAGTACTCGTCCGGGCGACGGCGATGTTGAACCCGCCGATGGTCACCTTCGCCGGTTCACCCGGGATCACGGAGGGATACGGCGCCGGAAGGAAGTTCTGCTCGCCGTCCACGGTGAGGACCGTGTTGCCGGTGTCCACCACGGTGACATTGCCGTTCTCGTCGATGAACGGCAGGTCGGCAGCGTTCTCCAGGATGCCCGGCAGCACGAAGGGCCAGTTCACCTCGAACGCCGTGCGGCCGCTCTCCATGCCCAGCCGGACCGCCGCTTCGTCGGCCTGGTTGAGAGACGGATCGGCTCCCGGGGCGGTCGCAACTCTCTTCATGATGTCGAGTGCGGTTACGGCAGCGTCACCGTCGGCAAGCGTCACGGTGACCCCGTCGTCGGCGCCGACGGACCCGCCGGCGCTCGCAAGGAGCGTATTGAACCAGACCATGAGGCCCTCGTACTGACGTCCGGTGACCCCGATCCAACTCGGTAGCCCCTCGGACGCGAGACCGCTCGCGATCTCGATCATCTCGTCCCATGTCTGCGGCGGCTGCCCGTCCGGCATCAGATCCTTTCGGTACCAGAGCAATTGGGTGTTGGTGTTGAGCGGCGCAGCGTAGAGAACGTCCTGCCAGGTGGCGGATTCCAGAGGGCCCTGGAGGGTCCCTTCGGTCACGTCGGCCGCGATCTCGGGCGGAAGCGGTAGCGCCCAGCCGGCTTCGGCGAATTCGGCGGTCCAGACCACGTCGAGCGTCATCAGATCGAGGCCGGCATCACCGCCGGTGAGCCGCCGCGCCAACTGCAATCGCTGGTCGTCGGCATTCTTGGGGAGGGTCCTCTGCTGCACCGAGTAGCGACCCTGCGCCTGCTCGGTGCAGACGGCCGCTGCCTGCGCGTACTGCTCGGCGCCGTCCGCTGCCGTATAGAAGCTGAGGACGGTCCCGCTGCTGTCGCTCCCACAGGCCGTCAGGCCCGCCGCGGCGAGCACCGTGACGGCGCCGGCCGTGACGTGCCTTGCCCACTTCCGTCGCATACCGCCTCCGCCCGCATCGCCGAGACAGTGACTTGTGTCACTGGGTCCGACAATATCGCCCGCGGTCGTGCAAGCGGAGCAAAACGGGCTTTACCCCCAGCGAGGTGGGGCGAGCAGCGTCGTTTCAGTCAGGCCGGTTCGGTCAGAAGGAGGTGCCCGCGAACGGTGCCGGAGCCCAGGCGAACAGGCCGTCTGCCGTATGTACCGCGTCCGGATGACGCACCTCGACCCGTCCCGCTGCCGCGAGTTCGCGCCAGGTGACGCCTCCCAGCAGAACGGAGCCCAGTTCCGCCATGCCGGTCCGCAGGTCGGCCGGGTCACCGGAGCGTGCCGATCCACCGGCGGAGATCGCATAGGTGCCTTCGTTCTCCGGGAACAGCGGGTCGACCACGCCGACCGTCACCGTGCCCGCCCCCTCGTAGCTGCGGGCTGCCAGTGCGCGTTCGACGTCGAGGACCCGGAGCCATGTCTCGTCGCTCACCGACCGCACCCGGACCGCACGGTGGTCGCGCAGCAGCCACGGCATCGGGTCGTCGGTGGGCAGTTCCGCGAACCTGATGCGGTCTACGAGGTCGAGTCGCAGCAGGAATCGCAGAAGACCGGCGTGCGCCTCCGGCGTGGGCGCGAAGAAGTCGTCGACTTGGACGGCGGGGTTGTCACTCGAGAACCACTGCTGGGGGTCGGCGGGGACGGGCCGGTATCGCACGAACCCGTCCTCATGGCCTGCCTCCCCGTGCACGGCGACGTACTGCGGGCCGGGAGTCACCTTCGCCCGCAGCTCCTGCGAGGCCCACCAGCGACTCCACCGGTCCAGGGTTCCCGGGCGGGCAGGCAGATTGCGGGCGTGGATGCGCCGGAGCACTCCCCAGTGGCCGGGGCCGGACACGAGCCGAACGGACCCCCCCTCGGGCGCGCCGGGCCGCAGGGCCGAGCGGCGCACGTCGATCTCCGTCTCCGCGGACCACGTGGCGATGCCGTATCCGAATCGGCCGTAGATCGTCGCTTCGGAGGCACGGAGAGTCGCGATCACGTCACCGCGGTCGCGGGCATCGCGAAGCTGCCGTTGCACCAGGGCGGTGAGCACTCCCCGGCGAGTGTGGCTGGGCAGCACGCCGATGTGCGTCACCGCCGCGTGCGGGACCCGCACACCACCGGGAAGAACGATCTCCCCAGAGAAGGCATCGACGGTGCCGGCGAGTTCGCCGTCGACGAATGCTCCGTAGGTCCGGCCGGGTTCGAGGTAGTCGTCGATCTTTCCCGCGGGATAGTCCGCGGGCGGCAAGCCCACCATCGCGGTCCGGAACAGCGCCATCGCCTGGAGAAGTTCGGTCTCGGATTCGAGGATGCGTACTTCGGGCTCGCCGTATCGACTCATGTCGAGACCCTATCCGACCCGGCGCGCGAGCAGGACCGTAAGTTTCGGTGTCGGTGCGTATGTGTCTGCCGAGCAGAGGCTTTCGTGCATCACCGGGCCGAATTCCGCAATCGCACGAGTTTCGCCTCGGCGGCCGACGCAGCACGTTCGGCAGACGTGATCTCCTTCTTCGCGCGGGCGACGGCGCGGCGCGCGAATTGTCGCTGCTGCTCGGCATGTTCGAGTTTCCGGCGCAGCTCGACGACCTCCTGCTCGAACCGTTCGAGTTCCGCATCTGCATCACCGGATGACGAGCGGGCCTGTTCGACGGCCGCGCGTGCCGACTCGGCCTCGGCCGCAGCCTCGTCGATCTCCGCCTGCCGCGCATCGCGCTCGGCCCTGTCGCGCTCGGCCCTGTCGCGCTCGGCCCCCTCGCGCTCCGTCTTGTCTGCTTTGCCCTTGTCCGCCCTGCGCCGGCCGGGGTCGCGCTCGGTCCTTCCTCCGGAAG
>JAEZDV010000375.1 GCA_023417985.1 Actinomycetes bacterium
CTTCCGCGCTCGTCAGGTCGTCCGCGAGTTCGTCAGGGGTGATGGCGAGGAGTGCGGCGAGTTCGTCGCGTACCGCAGGGTTACCGCCTGCGAACATCCGCGGAACGACCGCAACGGTGTATTCCGCGACATTGACAGCGACCGGAACACCGTTGCGGTCGAGAATGTCACCTCGTTCGGCGGGCAGGCGGAGGCACCGCAGCATCTGGGTGTCGCTGGTCGCGCGCAAATCACCGCCGTGAGCGGTCTGGAGTTGCCACGCGAACATCGACATCGCGACGAGCGACGCGGTCACCGCCACCGCGCTCGTCGACACGCCCCGAGGTATCCGTCGTTTCCGGGATTCGGTGGCCCACAGCGACCGCGTCACGCCGTCGCGGCGCACCGCGAGCACCAGGCCGAGGGAGACGAATCCGACGATCGAGGCGGTGCCCCCGTAACTGAACACAGGGAAGGGCATGCCGGTGTGCGGCAGCAGCGACAGGCTCTGGGCGACCGAGACCACGGTGTGAATTCCGAACAGTCCGGCGACACCTGCCGCGACGAGTGCCGCTTCCCTCGTCCGTGCGCTTCGGGCAGCGAGTACGGCGCGCCACACGATGACGACGACGGCGAGCACGACAGCCAGCCCGGCGACCAGACCCCATCCGTACACCAGGCTCGCGAAGGCGAGGTCGTGTTCGGATTCCGGCAGGTAGGTGGCTCTCAAGCCGTAGTCCGGTTGTCTGCCGAGGCCCCACCACCCCGCGCTGCCGATCGCGATGTCCGCCTGCCAGGCAGCCCAGCCCGAACCCTGCGGATCCGCGTTGCGCGAGAGGAAGACATTGATCCGATCGAGTTGATACGGGCGCAGAAACAACAACGCCAGCGGCAGCGAGGCGACGCCGAGCGCGAACAGCGGGAGCAGCGACCGCATCGGCACCCGGGCCAGGATCAGCATGAGCACCACGGTGAAGACGAGGACCACGGCCGTCGACAGGTCGGGTTGCAGCGCGACCAGCGCGATCGGCACGGACGCAACCGCCAGGACCGCCAAGAACCTACGGACCGTGTAGTCAGGAGCCAGAATCGACGCGGGCACCAGAACCAGAGCGAGCTTGGCGATCTCGGAGGGTTGCAGGGTGAACACCCCGAGATTCAGCCAGCGCTGCGCGCCCATCGTCGCGATACCGATCAGCGGCACCGCCACCAGCAGGACAACCGAGACGATGTACAGGATCCAGCCGAAACGGCTCAGGGTAGCGATCCGCATTCGCGAGGTCGCCCACATGGCGCCGAGGCCCACGCCGGCGAGAACCGCGTGACGCACTGCCGGTGCCGTCATTCCCGTCGTCCACATGTTGAGCACGCCGAGAGCGACCAGGACGACTGCCGCAGCGACGAGCCAGGGATCGGATCGGCGCCTATCCGCCTGCACCAGAGCCTCCCGGCGGGCAGGTGACGTTCTCGGTGGGCACGTACAGCGGCTCCGACGCGGCGGCAGCGGGAGCCGTGCTGACCGCGGCGACCGCCAGCGCAGCGCCCGGTGGCAGTTCGACGCGACCGACGCCGTAGGCCTCCTGCGTGCCGGGCGGTACCGGCACCGTGACCTCACCACCGGGACCGACCGCACCCGTACATCTGTCGTAGACGGTCAGATTCCAGGTCACCGCACCGACATTCGCTGCGGGATCGACGCCGACATCCACCCGCAGGTTGCACGATCGTCCCGGCTCACAGGCGCCGTTGGCGAAGCTCGCGACCATCCGGGTGATCGGTCCGGCTTCACCCGGAAGATCGACGGGGACGGGGCCCGGCTCGGTGGACCCCGGCTCGGCCGGAGGGGATGCGGCGTCGGGCGCCGGGGGCGGCGGCGAAACCGGACTTATCTGACCGTCCATCGACGACTCCCCCGGGTCGAGGAGGGTGTTCCATCCCTGCCGCAGCTCCGACCATGCTTTCGGAGCCACCCACACCATCCCGGCGAGTACGAGGAGGGCGAGCAGCGCGAGTAGACCTCGGCGCCACGAGGGTCGCCTTCTCCTGCGATGCCAGATCTTCCCTGTGGGTGCCTGCCAGCCGGTCGAGGCGAGAGAGGATCCGGCAGCCGGGGGCGGCTGATCCGGCGCGTCCGGCCGTTCGTGCCCCCGGCCTTCCGGACGGGCACGTCCCAGCACCGCCGAGACCAGCGCCGCAAGCTGACGCCGCGTCGCCTCCACCTCATCCGGATCGAATTCTGTTGTGACAGTGCTACGCACGAGCTGCGCGAGCACGACCGGGTCCGACGCCTCGGCGATCGATTCGTCCAGCCGGTCCGCAAATGCGGCGCTGCGACAGTTCGCCGCGACCTCTCGAAGTAGGACCGCGAGCGCATCACGGACCTCGTCCCGGGATCCCGCGTTCCCGCCGCGCTCGATCGTGAGGTGCCCGCTGTCGGACACCGTCACGGCATTTGCTCGAAAACTCGCCCGAGAACGCCCCGGCTCGTGTTCCGACCCGACCTGATCGACCACATCGGTGACGAGCACGGCCGCCTGCGCAGGGGTCAGCTTCGCGATCGCGAGCAGCCTCTCCAGGGAGACGCCGGCGCCACCTGGATCATCGTCGGTTCGTGTCGGCAGTCCGGACCGAGCCTGGTCGGGCTCACCATCCGTCGCGTGGATCCCCACGAGTGCCTCGATCATCGCACATCCTGTAACTGCTAGTCCCCCAGCATCTTTCAAGCGCCGAGAAGCGGGGTGGACGATGGATCCTGCAAGCACCTTTCCCACTTGCCTGCTATTGGTTACCGCTCCATTCTGTGCCATTCGCCCCTCGGTTGCGGCGGCTTTCGACCGAAACTCTGCGGTCCGTCCGGGGCATCCTCGAACGGATCCCCTCGTCCGTTACCTTCCCTGCATGAAGATGCTCCTGACCGTCTCGATCACCTCGGTGTTGTGCACGGTTGCGGTCCTGATCTACGTGGTGCCTCAGCTGGTCGCGTCGGGAGTGGTCGAAGTCGGCGGCCGTGGTCTCGAACTGCTGGTGGTGCTGCCGACATTGGTCGGATTGCCCTGTTCTCTCGCCGGAGCCATCGTCGGGACCGCCTGCGTTCTCCGGCGACGCACTCGAGGGAGGGCGACAGTCCTCATGGCGCTCGGACAGGTGACCACAGTGGCTCTGGCCGCGGCCATCCTGGTGTGGGCTTTCGGGTTCGCCTCGACCGGGTGGGAGCTCATCGCGCTGCCGTCAGCCTTGATGGTGGGCCAGGTGATGGTGGCTGCGGGGCTCGTCGTGGTATTCAAACGCCGATCTGCCTCTTCACCCCGCCGAATCGGGAATCCGCCCGCGCACCCGGCTGCGCCGTCCGCACCCGAATGCAAGTAGTCCTCTACTCCTGACAACCCGGCACAAGACGAGAGACGCTGTGCCTGCGCCGGGAAACTACGCCCGATGAACCGGACGCTGCCAGCCGGTGCGGAACCGATCGGATCGTGCCGTGTGAGGGTGGAGCGGCCTCCCGGCTGCGCGGGCAGAACCAGTACGGCAGGTGCAATATGGTGACCGGACGAAGGAACGCCCTGATCGTCGCTGGTGCCGACTATCAAGACCCGGGTCTGCAACGGGCAGCGTGTTCCCGGGCGGTCGCAAGGTGAACTCGATAGCCCCGCGGCGCCGGTAAAATGCCACGTCGCATTGTCGCGCGGTGAACCCAGGCTCGGCGCTGAACGCGGGGATGGTCGGGGTGAACAGAGGCGCAATCTCCGACGGTGCCGCCCCGTTCGGCGGAGCCAAGGAATCGAGCGTCGGACGAGAGAGCGGCACGGAAGGGATCGAGGCATGTTGGAGACGAAGTACGTCGCTCTCAAGCCTCGTGCCTAAGCAACTTTGATGTCTTTTTGCCCGCTGACCGGGCAGAAAGACACCAAAGTTGCGGGTAGAGCGCACTCCGGCACCGGCCGCCTGTCCTGCCTGTCGCCCGAGGTCGGACGGAGACGACAATGCGATGGTCATTGGGGTCGTCGGCTGAACATCATTCGTCCTGCGAATGTGCTGCGTGCGGGCGCGCCGAGAAATGACGCTGTGCGTCGAACGGTTCGAACCACGCCTGCACAGTCGCGAACAATGCCCGTTGCGGCAACCAGAAGTCACCGAACCGGGGCTGTTCGGACAGCGGGCCGTCGGGACCGAGATCGGCCCCGCCGACCACCGCCCGCAGGGTGTGTACCGCCCACAACTGCCGCGGGTTCGCCCGGAACCATTGGCCATTCGGAACATTTCCCTCGAGC
>JAEZDV010000386.1 GCA_023417985.1 Actinomycetes bacterium
ACCTGGATTCACGCGCCGATAGGGTTCCCTCCACTGGGGTAGACGGTGCCGCTGACCGTCGATGGTGTTGCCGGGTGCGTACAGTCCGGGGATCGGATCGCCGGCGGTGTCGAGCACGCGGGCGGGAGACGTCAGACGGAAAGAGGCGCGGCCGTAGCGGCGAGCACGTCGTCCACGGTCACTCCGGGAGCGGTTTCGACGAGCACCAGACCCGCGTCGGTGACATCGATGACGGCCATATCGGTGATGATGCGCTGAACGCAGCACCGTCCGGTGAGGGGCAGCGTGCACTCCTCGACGATCTTCGGATCACCCTTCTTGGTCACGTGTTCCATCATCACGATCACACGCTCGGCACCGTGGACCAGGTCCATCGCGCCGCCCATCCCCTTGACCATGGCGCCGGGGACCATCCAGTTCGCGATGTCGCCGGTCGCCGAGACCTGCATCGCACCGAGGACCGCGACGTCGATTCGACCGCCGCGAATCATCCCGAACGACGCGGCCGAATCGAAGTACGACGCACCCGGGATCGCCGTGACGGTTTCCTTGCCGGCGTTGATGAGCTCGGGGTCGAGTTCTTCTTCTGTCGGGTACGGCCCGACGCCGAGCACGCCGTTCTCGGAGTGGAGGATGACCTCGATACCGGGGTCGAGGTAGTTCGGCACCAGCGTGGGCATGCCGATACCGAGATTGACGTACTGCCCGTCGGACAGTTCCCGTGCCACACGGGCAGCCATCTCCTGACGGGTGAGCTTGCGGATATCGGCCTGGGTCATGCTCGCACCGTCCGATTCTCGATGCCGACCTCGACCGGGCCGACGTGCACCACACGCTGAACGTGGATACCTGGTGTGTGGATTTCGTTGGGGTCGAGTTCGCCCGGTTCCACGAGGTGCTCGACCTGCGCGATGGTGATCCTGCCGGAGGTCGCAGCCGCCGGATTGAAGTTGCGGGCGCTGGCGCGGTAGACGAGGTTGCCGTGCCGGTCGCCCTTCCACGCGTGGACGAGCGAATAGTCGGCGACGATTCCGCGCTCGAGCACATAGGTCTTCCCGTCGAATTCGCGGGTTTCCTTCGGCTCCGATGCAGCGGCGATATGACCGTGTCCGTCGTAGCGCAACGGAAGGCCGCCCTCTTCCACGGCGGTACCGACACCGGCCGGGGTGAAGAACGCGGGGATTCCGGCGCCTCCGGCACGCAGGCGTTCCGCGAGCGTGCCCTGGGGCGTCAACTCCACTTCGAGTTCGCCGGACAGGTACTGACGGGCGAACTCCTTGTTGGAGCCGACATAGGACGAGATCGTGCGGCGGATGCGGCCCTTCTCGAGGAGCAACCCGAGACCGAACCCGTCGGTGCCGCAATTGTTGCTCACGGTCTCCAGATCGGTGGCGCCCTGTTCCAGAAGCGCGGTGATGAGAATCTCGGGGATTCCGACCAGGCCGAACCCTCCCACGGCGATGGTGACGCCGTCCGGGATGTCCGCGACGGCCTCGTCGGCTGAGGCAACAACTTTGTCCATATTTCCCAGAATAGACCGGAGTGTGCGTAATGTGAACTCGCGTCCGCATGGCGAACATGCAGCGGTTCACGCTTGCGAGGCCCGATGCAGCGGACATACTATGTCCGCATGGCGGTCAGTCGTTCACATAGCGAACACTGCACCCGACCCACAGCGCCCCGCAAGGAGACGCCGATGACTGTCCCGCTCCACGTCGAGCAGCACGGAGATCTCGCCGCGCCGGCCGTCCTCCCACTCGGCTCGCTCGGCTCGGAGCTGAAGATGTGGACGCCGCAGATCCCGGCGCCGGCGGAAAAGTGGCACGTGCTCGCCGTCGACCACCATGGGCACGGCGACAATGTCCCGGCACCCGACGGCCCGCACAGGAAAGGCACCGCCTCGTGAACACCTCGGACCCGAACGACGCGCACGAGAGTTCCGTCGCATCGAGCGATTACGTTCAATCTCTCGCACGTGGGCTCTCGGTGATCAAAGCGTTCGGTGCCGAACACCCCCGGCAGACGCTGTCGGACGTCGCCCGCGCGACCGGACTCACGCGTGCCACCGCGCGCCGGTTTCTGCTGACACTGGTCGAACTCGGCTACGTTCGCACTGACGGCTCTCGGTTCTGGCTCACCCCGCGTGTTCTCGAACTCGGCTACAGCTACCTGTCGGCACTGTCCCTGCCGGATGTCGCACGGCCCCATCTCGAAGCGCTGGCCGAGAGAATCCACGAGTCGACCTCGGTGTCGGTGCTCGATGACGACGACGTCGTCTACATCGCGCGAGTGCCCGTCCGTCGCATCATGACGGTGTCCATCACCCTGGGAACCAGGTTCCCGGCGCATGCGACGTCGATGGGGCGGGTACTTCTCGCGGGCTTGCCGCCGTCCGAACTCGAAAAGTACTTCATGCGTGCAGAACTCACCCAGATGACTTCTCGTACGCTCACCACCGTCGACGACCTGCGAGCCGAAATAGGGAAAGTGCGCAGGGACGGATACGCGATCGTCGATCAAGAACTGGAAGAGGGCCTACGCTCCCTTGCCGCGCCCGTCCGCGACGAATCGGGTGCGGTGGTGGCGGCGATGAATATCTCCACCCACGCCGGGCGATACCCGGACGACACCATCCACGAAGTACTCGTTCCCGCCCTGATCTCGACCGCAGAAGCAATCTCCCACGACCTCGTCCGCACCCGCACCAACTGAGACACCACCCGAGGAACCATGAACGACGTAGTGATCTGTGAACCCCTCCGCACCCCGGTCGGCCGATTCGGTGGCGCGCTGAAGGACATCGCGCCCGAAGATCTCGCCGCGACCGTGATCCGGGAACTCATGGCGCGCACCGGAATCACAGGGTCGGACGTCGACGAAGTGATCCTCGGCCAGGCTTCTCCCAGCGGCGAGAACCCGGCCATCGGCCGCATCGCCGCGCTGAATTCCGGCCTGGGTGTCGATGTTCCGGGCCTTCAGGTCGACCGACGCTGCGGCTCCGGGCTCCAGGCAGTGCTCCAGGCCGTCATGCAGGTGCAGTCAGGCGGCAGCGACCTCGTCCTGGCGGGTGGCACGGAGTCGATGAGCCGAGCCGAGTTCTACGCGACCGGCATGCGCTGGGGCGTGAAGGGAGAAGCAGTCTCTCTCAACGACCGGCTCGCCCGCGCCCGCGTCACGGCCGGCGGCCGGGATTTTCCCGTGCCCGGCGGCATGATCGAGACTGCCGAGAACCTGCGCGCCGAATTCTCACTCGGCCGCGAGGAACAGGACGAACTTGCCGTGCAGTCGCACCGTCGCGCAGTTGCTGCACAGGACAGCGGTGTCTTCGCGGAGGAGATCGTCCCGGTGAGCGTTCCCCAGCGCAAGGGCGATCCCATCATCGTCGACACCGACGAGCATCCGCGGGCGGACACGACACTCGAAGGACTCGCGAAGCTGCGTCCGATCCGCGGCAGGATCGATCCGGATGCCACGGTCACCGCCGGCAACGCCAGCGGCCAAAACGACGGTGCCGCGCTCGCGGTGGTCACCACGACGGAGAAAGCATCGAAGCTGGGACTACGTCCGCTCGCACGACTCGCCAGTTGGGCCGTCGCCGGTGTCCCGCCACGGACGATGGGGATCGGCCCGGTGCCTGCCACGGAGAAGGCACTCGGGCGTCTCGGCCTCACGCTCGCCGACATGGACGTCATCGAACTCAACGAAGCCTTCGCCGCGCAGGCGCTGGCCGTCATGCGGGTCTGGGGGATCGAGTCGAGCGACCCGCGGCTGAACCCGCACGGATCGGGTATTTCGCTCGGCCATCCGGTCGGCGCGACGGGTGCTCGCATCCTGACCACTCTGCTGCGCGAACTCGACCGCCGGGAGGGCCGCTACGGCCTGGAAACGATGTGCATCGGAGGCGGACAGGGACTGGCGGCCGTCTTCGAACGGATTGCGTGATCCGGCCACGAGCGCACTCGTGATCCGTAGCATCGGGGCATGAGTGGTCTTCTTAGGGACAAGCCACCCACCACTCGGCCCCGCACGGTCGCGCGACTCCTGCTCGCTGCGGCTCTCGTGTTCGCGGGCCTGAGTCACCTCTTCTGGGCGCGCAAGGACTTCCAGGCGCAGGTGCCCGACTGGGTTCCCATGGACAAGGACGGCGTCGTGGTGGCGTCCGGAGGAGTGGAGATCATGCTCGGTGCGGGGCTGGCGGTCCTCAGTCGCGACCGGGTCCGGGTGGGCCGGATCATTGCACTGTTCTTCGCGGCGGTCTTTCCGGGGAATCTCGCGCAGTACCGCGGGCGACGCAGCGCGTTCGGTCTCGACACCGACCGGAAGCGCCTGGTGAGGCTGTTCTTCCAGCCGGTGCTCATCGCGTGGGCACTGTGGTGCACCGGCACGCCGCGTCGCTGACGCGCGGCTACTCCTCGGGCGAGACGCGTACCAGGAGCTTTCCGAAGTTCTTGCCCTGAAGCATTCCGATGAACGCGGTCGGGGCGTTCTCCAGTCCGTCCACGATGTCTTCCCGGTACTTCAGCGATCCGTCGCGGACCCACGCCGAGGCGTCACGCAGGAAGTCGCCGTACATCTCCTTGACGAACTCGGACTGGATGAAGCCCCGGATGGTCAGGCTCTTGGTCAGCACCGACGAGAAGAACCCTGGCAGGCGGTCCGCGCGCTCCTCGGCCACACCGTTGTACTGCGCCACCAGGCCACACACCGGGATACGCGCGTAGGTGTTGAACAGCGGCCACACGGCGTCCTGCACGGCACCGCCGACATTCTCGAAGTACACGTCGATGCCTTCGGGAACCGCATCCTTCAGCTTCTGCGCGAACTCGGGATCGCGATGGTCCAGTGCCACGTCGAAGCCGAATTCCTCGGTGAGGGCGCGGCACTTTTCGGGTCCCCCCGCGATGCCGACGGTTCGGGCGCCCTTCAGCTTGGCGATCTGCCCGACCGCGGACCCCACCGGACCGGTGGCTGCCGCAACTGCGACCGTCTCGCCGGGCTTGGGCTGTCCGATCTTCAGCAGCCCGGAATACGCTGTGAACCCGGGCATTCCGAGGACGCCTACTGCCGTGGAGATCGGGGCAGCCTGCGGGTCGAGTTTCCGCGCCGCCGCGGCGTCGACCACCGCGTGCGTTTGCCACCCCGCTCCCGCCAGCGCGTAGTCACCGACCTCGAAACCGGCGGCACGCGACTCCACGACCTGGCAGACGGTACCTCCGACCATGACGTCACCGAGTTCGACGTGCGCTGCGTACGACTTCGCAGTGCTCATCCGACCGCGCATGTAAGGGTCGAGCGACAGATACACCACACGCACGAGCAGTTGGCCGTCGCCGACCTGGGGTAGGTCCACGACCTCGGTACGGAAGTTGTCGGGAGTGGGGGTGCCGTCCGGGCGCGATGCGAGAACGATGCGGGTGCTCTGGGTTGATGTGGATGCACTCATCACCCCAGTGTGCCGCACCCTGCCCGACGGCTTCAGGCGATCCGGTGGGCTTCCCCCCGGGGCGGCACATAGTTGGAGAACAAGCGGGAGTGGACGACCTCGGTGAACGACGGTCCGTCCTGTTCGACGCGACGGACCTGCCGGGACGGCTGCTCGTTGCGCACCGGGGACATGTTGGATGTGGATCGAATAGACACTTCGACTCCTCTCGAAAACTGGGAGAGAGGCGCTACCGAACACCACCGTGTACGACGCGGCGGGTGTGCGACCCCCTGCGAATACATATACCCCCTGGCGATGCGTAACGCACGCGTCGGCACCGATATTTATTCGTGTCGTCTGTTCATTCGCGTCGCCGACTCGCTCCGCTGGGGTGTCGGAGTTTCGCTAATCCTCTTCCGCGACAAGGATCGGGGCGGTGACGACCGAATTGAGCGCCGCGACACGACCGGACAGCGACGTGTGGCCGGCCGTCGCCCGCAACTCGACTGTGCGAGAACCTCCGGGAGCCAGGTGGAACCACGAGTCGGCAGCTTCGAAGCCGCGAACGTCCAGTCGCACGTACTGGGCTGCATACTCCGTTTCCACCGTGACTGACCAGCCTGTTTCGGATCGACGTGCGGTGGCGCTCAGGCCGACACTACGCTCGGCCGGGCGGGCAGCACCCCCGACGAGATGAACACTCTCGGCGAGCACGTCGCCGGTGTGGTCGAGCATCTGTACCGAGGCAGCGTCGAATGTCCTTGCCCCGAAACGATATGCATGGTTCACATCCGTGAAACCCGCGGTAGCTACATTCCACGACAGAGTTTGCGCGTCGTGGGCACCGAGCCGCAACGGCACGACGACATCGGTCGGCACGGCCCCCGCCGGGGTGTGGGAACGGAGGTGCAACGCGACATCGAGTCGCTCAGCGGTGTCGTTGAACGCCACGATCTTCAACCCGTCGAGTCCGTCGTCGACGAGAAACACTGCGACAGGGGCGAAAACCCGCCGCAACACGAACCACGGGGCCTTCGGGACACCGGCATGATCGAGGACGCCCCATCCTGCTCCGGGTTCTGTGTCCCGCCCTGCCAGCACCAGTGCGCCCCGGCAACCGGAGTCGGGCCGGCGCCAATGCTGGAGCACCTCGGTGAAGGCTTCACATACGGCGGCGCGTCCGAGATCGAGGTAGCGCTCGGGGTCGGACCACCGCTCCGTCGCCGCGTCGACACCGAACACGGTGCGTACGTAGTGATCCCGCACGTCTTCGAAGTCCCATGATGCCCCGTTGTCGCGGGGAACGGCCGCCTTCCATTTCGGGTGGTGACCGGCAGCGGCGAGGCTACCGAATTCGGTTTCGATCGCGTCGTTTCCGGGCGGGATGGAGAAAGCAAGGCATTCCGCGGCGAACTTCACGCCTGCTGTACGGACATCGGAGAGCGGCCGCCGATAACCGCCGACGCCGAAGTAGTGCGCCACACCGGAACCCACGTCGATAGGCAGTGCCCCGGAACCCGGAGGCGCCGACGGCGACGACGACACCCAGACGACGTCGGGAGCCGCCGCAGCAGCCACTGCGGGAAGGAGATGGTCGATCGCGGGAATGGACGGGCGCGGCAATCCGAGCATGACGGGTTGTTGTTCGGTTTCGCTCCCGCCGCTCAACACCACCAGCGCGGGGTTTCCCGCAAGCCTGCTCGTGATCGTCCGCAACTCTCGTTCCAGCGAGGTGTGGAATGCCTCGTCGTCGGGGGGATCGGTCGTTGCGAGCATGATGTCCTGCCACACCATGATGCCGAGTTCCGCGCAATACGAATAGAAGTCGTCGCGCTCGTACACCATGGTGCCCGGAACCCGGATCATATTGATACCGGTGTCGACACACCGTTCGAGCACTCGCCGGGTCTCCGCAGGGTCGTTCAGACCGATCGGATCGACCGGGGTCCAGACGATTCCGCGGCAGAACACGTCGATGCCGTTGATCCGCAGCGAGAACCCGGCGTCGTCGTAACCTCCTGTGATGGAACGGAAGCCGATAGTCCCCAGATCGAGGGATGTGCCGTCGAGATGCAGCTCCACGCGATACCCGGCCGGGCGGCCGTGACTGTGCGGCCACCACAACTGGGCCCCGGGCACAACGACTCGGGCGCGCATCGACCGGGAACCATCCGGCATCGAGACGATCTCTGCGCGAGCCTCGTACTCGCCCACCCGGACGACGGCGGACGAAGACTCCCGGCCCGCGATCACCACCTCGATCTCCGCGACACCGTCCTTCCCGGTGACCTCGGTGTGGATACGGCGGGACAGCACAACGTGCTCGCCGGCGTCGAGAAGACGGACATCGCGCCAGGGGCCGACCGGTGCGGGTACCCCGGTGAACACGGGTGCTCGCCCGAGCACGGTGGTACGGAACCAGCGCAGGCCCTGTGCGGAAACCAGCGACGACCGCCACCGCCCACGCGGTCGCCGAGTCTTCAGCGCCGCGTCGAGAGACGGGAAGCGCAGCGCAATCCGGGTCGTGGGGGCGAGATCGTCGAGGTGTACGTCGAACGGCAGGAACATGGAGTCGGACGACGCGACCTTCACCGACCCGACCCACACCTCCGACAGCGTCGCCAGTCCGTCGAAGGACAGACGCCAGGGTCCGGTGCCGACGATCGCCACGTCGGTGACGAACCACCATTCGCTCGCGTCGGTCTGCGCCCGCCGTGCAGCATCCGCCCCGTCGGCGTCGCGGACGGCCCCGGCCGCGGTGCCGGGGACGGTCGCAGGCAACCATCGACCCTCGATCCCGTCGAGTTCGGCGGGATGCTGCACGGTACCGGGATCCACAGCGACGCAGATCCATTGCGCTCCGGCCAGCAGATCCATCGTCCCGCGGTGTCCCTAGCGCGATCCGGCAGCGCGTGCGGCCGCCATGATCGACGCATCCCACGCGTCCGCCATCTGCTCGAGTTGGTCGGCAGGGTCGACGGTACGACCCCGCGCTGCGCGGGCCATCCGGAACTGCACGCTCTTCGCCGCCTCGGACACCGAGCGAAAACCGGGCGTCGCCGACGCTGCGCCCGGATAGCCGTGGTTCTCCATGTAGTCGCACACATCGGCGGCGAGTTCAGCAGTCGCCCCGCATTGACGCAACACCCCGAACGTCCACCGATGGAACAGCGTCATCCCACCCGAACGCAGGTCGTCGACGTCTTCGAGGACACGCTCGGCGAGCGCACGCACCGGGTTGACGGTCGCCCGGTTGCGGAGGTGACGGCGCACGACGGCGTCGAACGCATCGCACTCCGGAACCGACGCTCCCTGACGCACCTGCTCGATGTAGGGCGGCCACGCGGGGAGCGGATCGTCGAGTCCGAGCATGCCGCGGAAGTCGTCGGCGGTCAGGCGGTGGTAGCCGCTGTTGTGGAAGTACTCGAGAACTTCCCCGTCACTGTCGATGAAGTTCGGCACGATCGTCGTCTTCGAATGCTCTGTGCGATAACCGGTTCCCTCGGTATCGGGAAGCCAGAATGCGTCGACCTCGACGGTCGACAGCAAGCCGGCCTCGGCGTTTGCTTCGAGATGTTCGACGGGCCGGCGCCAGACGTTCATCTCGGCCACTTCGATGCCGTACAACGAGAACAGATCTTCGGGCTTGAACTTCAGGAAGGTCCACTGAGAGCCGTCGAAGCGCGCCGAGAAGGCGCATGCGGCGGCCGGAACAGGATCGAGACCCATGGCGTGCAGCACTTCGACCCACAGGTCGACGTAGCAGTTGGTCTCGGTCCAGACGCGGTCGGCGCCGTGGATCGGGTGCGGGACATACCCTTCGACCTGGACGTCGATGAGGCGTCGGGTCACGGAAACATCCTGTTGCGCACAGGGATCGGCCATGCGTCGACGGCAGTACCGTGGGTGCGGAGCATTGCCAGCGCGATGCGCTCCATCCCGAACCCGACGCACGCGCTGTGCGCGACCTCACCGTCCGCAGTGGTGATTCCGAAGGTGTCCCCGAAGTGATCGCGGTGGCAATTGCACGACACTACGGCGGTGCCTTCGTCGAGGTCACCGTACAGCCGCACCGTCAGTTCGGTCTTCAGGTTCTCGTGGCGTTGGTTCGCGGCGAGCATGCGTCCGGCCCGGCCGAAGAACGGGTCGTTGGCGGGCACGGCAGCGGCGTCGAGCCCGAGGGAATGCAGGACGTCGAGGCCTCGCTCGATCCAGGAGTCGCGGTGCTGTTCGGCAGCGTCGGCTGTTCCGAGACAGACGAACTCGTGCATGCGGAATGCTTGCATGCGAGCCGGATCGATCGCGGGTTCGTGCCGGAAACAGTAGCCGTAGACGTCGAGCAGTTCGCCGCCGTCGCGCAGGGTGCCGGTGTACCTCGCGTACGCGGGATGGCACGCCGCAGACACGAGAACGGTATCGGCGGGTTCGAGCCAGGAATCCCAGGCTTCGCCCCGCGCCCGAGCAGCAAGCAACTCGGCGTGTTCGGCGTTGGTCCCCGCGAAGGTTGTCACCGCTCCGGTCAGGTGCGGAAACGAGGCGATGTAGTCGGTTCGCTCGAAACTGGTACGCGGAAAGACGGGCGGGAAACGCAACCGGGTGGCCGCTGCACCCGGCCCCGCCGCGACCACGACCCGATCGATTCCGTCGACGATGTCCTCGAATTCCCCGGAGCGACCGTACAACCCGGGCACGGCGGTCTCGATGAGCAGGCCTGCGGCGAGTAGTTCCTGCTGGAAGTCCAGGCGCGCCTGTTGCAGTTCGGTGAGGTCGCCGACAGTCGTGCTGGTCATATCGTCCCTCGGTATGCGATCGACATCTGGGCGGAGTTGTTCATGATGCGGTCGTTGTTGACCATCACCGCGGCGCCGTGCGCGTCGCGCAGATGCCGACCGAGGGAATACGGACTGTCTTCGCGGTAGCCCGCGATTCCGCAGATCAGCATCGACCGGTTCACCAGATCGACGACGGCAGTGGAGGCACTGACCTTGAGGTTGTTCATCGCGAGTGAGAATCCCATGCCCGTCAGCGATTCGGCCGCGCGCGAGCCTGCTTCCGCAGTGGTGGCCCGGTCGAACCGTTGCGCCGCGGAGAAGACGAGATCGGCGAACTGCTGATGGGCCGCGGCGGCTTCCGCGAGTCGCAGCGCGCCCGGCGGAGTGACGCCGGGTTGCTTGCGCGCGGCCGATCGCACGTAGGCACGAGCCTTTTCCATCGCGGCATCGGCGATGCCCAGCCACACGGCCGACCACACGCTGTGCGAAACAGGGAGCATGGTGCGCGACGAGATTTCCGAGTACGGCGTACCTACGATCAGGTCGGCGGAAGTCGCTGCGGTGAGCACGAATCCGGGACTACACGTGCCGCGCAACCCGAGGGTGTTCCACGGCCCGGTCGGCTCGAGGGTGAGGCCGTCGCGGGGGCACGCGACGAGAACCTGATCGCTCGGGGGGCTTTCGGCCGTGCGACGTGCCGTCACGAGGATCGCGTCGGCGTACTCCCCGTAGGAGATGACGGGCGCGTTCTTGACGATCGAGACCGAATCGTCGGTTCGTTCGGCTGTACAGAGGCTGCTGCGCACGTCACCGCCCGTGCCGAGTTCGGTGGTCGCCGAGGCGATCAGATAGTCGTGCTGCACGGCGTCTGCCACGAAGGCAGCCACACCCGGCGACGAATGCCGCACGAGCGACAGTATCTGAGTCTGGTGCATCGCGAAGATCATCGCGGTGGACGCGCAGTAACGACCGAGGATGCGCGCGATCTCGCACAGGTCGCTCAGCGACGCGTCCTCGCCGCCGTACTCCCCCGGGACGGCGCACGTGAGCAGTTTGTGGGCACGCAGGCCGTCGACGGCCTCACGGGGAAACCTGGCCTCGCGGTCGACTTCGTCCGCCCATGCGGCGGCGACGTCCCGGCCCACGATCTCAGCTCGCTCGCGCAGCGACAGCCGCGTGGATGCATTGCCGAACGGCGCATCGACGACGCTCACCCGACACCCAGTTCCGTGAGAGCCGAACGAATGGAATCGACACTTGCAAAGGTGCTCTTGCGCAGGAGTTCGTCGGGGAACTCGATGTCGAATGTGTCCTCGAGCGCGAGCATCACGTTGACGCTGGCGTGCGAGGTCAGCCCGAGTTCGTAGAGATCCGCAGCGAGATCGAGATCGGTGGCATCGACCGACAGTTTGGCGTGCTCGCCGAGCACCTTACGGATTGCCTGTTCAGTCATGCCTGTTCTCTTTCTGTCACTGCTGAGCGTCTGTCACTGCTGTACGGGTCGCGGCCACGGTTGCGAGGGCGTATTCGGGCTCGTGGGAGAGCGAGACCTGGAAGTCGGTCAACTGTTCATCCGAGGCACGCCTGGCAGCGTTACCGTCGAGTCGGACCGAGCATCCTCCCCACGGTTCGCGCCGTATCTCGATGGAACGCCACGGGATCGACTCGTCTCGCGGCCGCAGCACCTTCATCACGGCTTCCTTCGCCGCGAACCGGGCGGCGAGGCGCTGAGTGCGAGCAGCACCCGTGCACACCGACAGTTCGTGCGGGGTGAAGATGCGCCGGAGGTACCGGTCACCGAAGAGGTCGATGCTTCGGGCGACGTCGGCGACCGTCACCACATCGCACCCGATCCGGGGCGTGGCCACGTCGCCTCGACCGACGTTCATGGGTTACTCCTCCGGGGTGCGACGACCTGCAACGGTCGGACTGCTTCGCCTACCGCAGCTTCGGAAGAAGTCACCAGGTTCCACCCGACATCTGTGCGCTTTCGAACATGCCCCCACGGGCCCCGACGCCCGTTTTGCGCAATTCGAGGTGACTTTAGAGCCACGCGCGCGTCAACTCAATGCCCCGCGCCCTCTTGTGTCCTGGTTCACAGACGCGAGGCCCCCCGCCCCGGGCGCCGGGGGGGGGGCGGGCGG
>JAEZDV010000387.1 GCA_023417985.1 Actinomycetes bacterium
GCGCTGACCCCTCCGGGACACCCACACGGGTGTCCCGGTTCCGCTGATGCCGAGGGGAGCGGACTCCGAACCCCGACGGCCATTGTCAGGAGCTGAGAACCGCACCGTGCGCATCCCGTTCGATCCCCGCCGCAGTCGGCGCAAGACCAACCCCGACGGCACCATGTCGCTGGTCGAGCACCTGTACGAACTGCGCACGCGCCTGCTCATCGCAGTCGCGGCGGTGCTCCTCACCACCGTCCTCGGGTTCATCTGGTACGGCCGCGGCATCCTCGGCCTCGACAGCCTCGGCGAGATCCTGCGGGGCCCGTACTGTGAGCTGCCGCCGTCCGCCCGCGCCGACCTGAGCACCGACGGGGCCTGCCGCCTGCTGGCCACCGGCCCGTTCGAACAGTTCATGTTGCGGCTCAAGGTCGCGCTGACCGCAGGCATCGTGATGGCCTGCCCGGTGTGGCTCTACCAGCTGTGGGCGTTCGTGACCCCCGGCCTGTACAGCAAGGAACGGCGCTACGCGATCGGTTTCGTCGTGTCCGGGGCGGTGCTGTTCGTCTCCGGCGCGGTGCTCGCCTACCTGGTGGTCTCGCACGCCTTGTCGTTCCTGCTCACCATCGGTAACGACGTGCAGGTAACCGCACTGTCCGGCTCCGAATACTTCGGGTTCATCATCAACCTGCTGGTGATCTTCGGGGTGTCCTTCGAGATCCCGCTGGTGATCGTCGCCCTCAACGCGGTCGGCGTACTGCCCTACGAGAAGCTCAAGGCGTGGCGCCGCGGCCTGATCATGGCGATGTTCGTCTTCGCCGCTATCGCCACCCCCGGCCAGGACCCGTTCTCGATGATCGCCCTCGCGATGGCCCTGACCCTGCTGCTCGAGGTGGCCATCCAGATCTCCCGGATCACCGACCGGCGCCGCGCGCGCCGTCGTCGCGCAGACGGCTGGGGCGACCTCGACGACGACGAAAGCTCCTCGATCCCCGCGCCGGAACCGGTCGAACCGTCCGCCCCGACGCGCCCCGACTACTCCGACACCCTGTGACCGAGCACCCCCACGTCGAGCCGGCCGTCCCGCAGACGCCCGGCCCGCGCCTCACCGAATTCGCCGCCGCACTCGCCTTCCCGCTCGACCCGTTCCAGCAGGATGCGTGCCGCGCACTCGAGGACGGGCACTCCGTGCTGGTGTGCGCCCCGACCGGTGCCGGCAAGACGGTGGTCGGTGAGTTCGCGGTGTACCTGGCGTTGCAAGCCGGCACCAAATGCTTCTACACCACCCCGATCAAGGCGCTGAGCAACCAGAAGTACGCCGACCTGTGCGCCCGGCACGGAAAAGCGTCGGTGGGACTGCTCACCGGCGACCAGTCGATCAACGCCGACGCGCCGGTGGTGGTGATGACCACCGAGGTGCTGCGCAACATGATCTACGCGTCGTCGTCCTCGCTGATCGGGTTGACGCACGTGGTGATGGACGAGGTGCACTTCCTCGCCGACCGGTTCCGCGGCGCCGTGTGGGAAGAGGTCATCCTGCACCTCCCCGAGGACGTGCGGCTGGCGAGCCTGTCCGCGACCGTCTCCAACGCCGAGGAATTCGGGGAATGGATGACGACCGTGCGCGGCGACACCACCGTCGTCGTCGACGAGGTGCGGCCCATCCCTCTGCACCAGCACATGATGGTCGGCCCGCGGATCTACGACCTGTTCGACACCACCGCCGAACCCACCGACCTGCCCCGGCGGGAACGCCGCCGCGGGATCGTCGTCAACCCGGAACTGCTCGCCGCGGTGCGCCGCCGGCTCACCGCCGACGGTGCCGACCGGTGGCCGGGCCGCGGGGGACGCGGCTTCGGGGGCCGCAACTTCCGGCCCTTGCCGCGACCCGATGTGATCACCCGCCTCGACCGCGACGGGCTGCTGCCCGCGATCACCTTCGTGTTCAGCCGCGCCGGATGCGACGCCGCGGTGCTGCAGTGCCTGCGCTCGGGGTTGCACCTGACCACCGAGCAGGAAGCCGCCGAGATCGGCCGCATCGTCGACGAGCACACCCGGGAATTGCCGAAGGCCGACCTCGAAGTCCTCGGCTACAGCACGTGGCGCACCGCCCTCGAACGCGGCATCGCCGCGCACCACGCCGGCATGCTGCCGGCCTTCCGGCACACCGTCGAGGAACTGTTCGTGCGCGGTCTGGTGCGGGCGGTGTTCGCCACCGAAACCCTCGCGCTGGGCATCAACATGCCCGCCCGTTCCGTGGTGCTCGAAAAGCTCGTCAAATACAACGGGGAAACGCACGCCGAACTGACCCCCGGCGAATACACCCAGCTCACCGGCCGGGCCGGCCGTCGCGGCATCGACATCGAAGGGCACGCGGTGGTGCTGTGGCAGCCCGGTGTCGAGCCGGCCACGGTCGCCGGGCTCGCCTCCACCCGCACCTTCCCGCTGCGCAGCTCGTTCCGGCCGTCGTACAACATGGCGGTCAATCTCATCGACGCCGTCGGGGTGGACCGTTCCCGCGCCCTCCTCGAGATGTCGTTCGCCCAGTTCCAGGCCGACAAGTCGGTGGTCGGGCTGACCCGCGGGATCGAACGCAACGAGGCGACGCTGGCGAAGCTGCGCGATGAACTCGGCGGCGCCGACAGCGAGATCCTCGACTACCTGACCTTGCGGGCGGACCTGTCCGCCGCGGAACGCGAACACGAACGCCGCGGCCGGCAGGACCGCCGGCAGGAGGCGGTGGCCTCGCTGGTGACGCTGCGGGCGGGCGACATCATCGCGGTGCCGGCCGGGAAGCACTCCGGGCTGGCCGTCGTCGTCATCGCCGATCAGGACGCCGTGGATCCGCGCCCGCAGGTCGTCACCCCGGACGGATGGTCGGGCCGGTTGTCGGCGGGGGATTTCCCGGCGCCCGCGCAGGTACTCGGGCGGCTGCGGCTGCCGCGGCACGTCGACCACCGCACCGGCCGGGGCCGCCGCGACATCGCCTCGGCGTTGCGGTCGAAGGGCCTCTCGGCGCCGCGGCGACCGAAACGCGGCAGAACCAAGGTCCACAACCGGGAGATCGACGGGTTGCGCCGCCGCCTGCGCAGCCACCCCGCGCACGACCGCCCCGACCTCGAGTCGCTGGCGCGGCTGGGGGAGCGGTACCACCGGCTGCAGCGGGAAACGCAACAGCAGCGGCGCCGGGCCGAGGCGACCACCGATTCGCTGGCCCGCACCTTCGAGCGGATCGTGGCGCTGCTGACCGAACGGGGATATCTCACCGGCGGCGACGACCCGGAGACCACCGACGCCGGGGACCGGCTCGCCCGGGTGTACGCCGAGGCCGACCTGCTGGTCGCGGAGTGTCTGCGGCACCGGATCTGGGCGGGACTGTCCCCGGCCGAGCTGGCGGCGGTGGCGTCGTCGGTGATCTACGAGTCGCGCACCGACGATGTGATCAGCGTGCGCGGCCCGACCGGCCCGAGCCGCACGGCGCTCGCCGAGACGATCCGGATGTGCGACACGTTGCGCGCCGACGAGGTGCGCCACCGGCTGCCGCCCACCCGCGAACCCGACCTGGGATTCGTCACCGCGGCGTTCACGTGGGCGAACTCCGGGTCGCTGACCGACGCGCTGATCGCCGCGGACACGGCGGGACGGGAACTGTCGCCGGGCGATTTCGTGCGCTGGTGCCGTCAGTTGATCGACCTGCTCGACCAGGTCCGGACCTGCACGGACGACCCCGAACTGGCACGCACCGCCGGACGGGCCGTCGGCGCGATCCGGCGGGGCGTGGTGGCGATCGACCCGACGGCGGAATGAGCCGTGGTCGCGCCCGCCGGGACGCGGCCGGTCCGGGATGTGTGATTTGATACGCGCTGCCGTACCGGCGCCGGGAGACCGGTGGCGCTACGGTGAACCAACCTATGTGACGGGCAGCTGGAGGCGACGATGACCGGGCCGAACGAACCGCAGGACCCGGACGGGCAGCAACCGTCCCGGCCCGCCGACCCGTGGGCGAACCCGGCATCCGGTCGCCCGTGGGAAGCTGCTCCCGACGATCGGGCCTGGGCGCCGCCCTCCGGGTGGGGACAGCAACCCGCGCAGCCGAACCCCGGGCCGCCGCCGTGGCAGCAGCCGGGCGGCGCACAGCCCGGCGCCGCGCAGTGGGCACCGGGAGAAGCCGCACCGCAGCAGCAACCGTGGGGTCCGCCGCCCCAGCAGCCGTCCGGTCCGCAGGGCTGGGGACCACCCGCCGGACAACAACCCGGGTGGGGAGGGGCGCAGCAGCCCGGCCCGGCCGCGCCACCCGGCTGGGGTCCGCCGCCCGCAGCGCAGCAGTGGGGTCAGCCCGCCCCGCAGCCGGGATCACCGCAGCCCGGCCAACCGTGGGGACCGCCGTCCGCCGGCGCCCAACCGTGGGGGCAACCCACTCCACCGCCGACGAAATCGAAACTGCCGCTGCTCATCGGCGCGGTGGTGGCGCTGGAGATCGTCGTCGGCCCGGTGATCGCGAACCCGACCCTCGGCGCCAAGACCACCCTCGACCCGGCCGCCGCCCAGCCG